>NZ_CAMFKW010000008.1 GCF_945957345.1 uncultured Allobosea sp.
TGGCCTGCTTTTACTCCGCCACGATGGCCTGGAATCCGACCGCCGTTGACAGGCGACATCGATCAAGCTTTCGAGCTCGGCCGTCCGGGCCGTCAACTGCTCGATCCGGCCCAGCCTGAAGGCCTCGGCCTGCCGGTCGAGATCGGTCTCCGCGGCTTGCGCGGCGGCGAGCTTGGTGTTCAGCGTCTCCCGTTGGCTCGCCAGCTTGGCGAGCGCCTGTTCCAGTTCGTCGAGCCGGCCGCGATCGGCTCGTGCGTTGACGATGCGGAGCAGGGTCGAGCCTTGCGGGAGAGCGTCGGAAGCGGCCAGTTCCGCCGGTGACGCGACGACCTCTCCCGCGATCGGCGAGCGCAGCGTCATCAGGCGCGCATTGACGACAGCTTCGACACTGGATGTCTGGAGCAGCGTACGCAACGGTACCAGTCCGAAGGTGGCGACAACGGCTGCTCCCAGCAAAACCTTGCTCACCCGCCGGACGGTGGGCGTCAGTACAGGACGCTTGACCGTCTGGGGCACGACGGTTTCGGTCTCGGGCTTGGACACGCCGCCGTCGACATATTGTTTCAGCCGGCTTTGCAGCGCACGCGCGTCCTCAGGTTGCGGGCGGCTGGCTGTGGCTGCCGGAGAAGCCCCCTGGTGAAGCTCGGCTGAAGCCAAATCAGACTTCGCGTCGCCTGTTGTGAGTTCCGCGTCGGATTTCTCGGGCTGCAGAGCTTGATGGGCCATTTTTTACGTCCCGGTTGTCGAACGGAACGATTGGCCAGAGCGATTTCCCAAGGCTTAAACGGGCGGGAGCCAGAGGGATAAGTCAAGAACAGCGGAAACAAACGATGAAGCGAAGGTATTAAACTGTCGATACGAAAGATTTACGCTGTCGCCTCTGATGTCCGTGCCGAAATGGCCGATGTCGCCCAGGCGAGGTCGGCTTTCTAAATCGGCCAGCCGGTGAGGGGGCATCGGTGCAGCTCGTTTTGAAGCGCGGATAAGAAATTCAGATAGGCTCGCAATCATCTGCGGGCGGTCAGTCACCGAAGCATCTCCACATGATCTGATTGCGTCGTCTCGTCTCCGTTTGCTCTGCGGCAAATGCACTTCTCGTTCTCCCGGGTTGCATCCGGCAGATGCTGTGTTCTCCCGTCGGACCTGCTAGGGGAAGGATATTCTCCGTGTTAGCCGGCAGGGTCTCATGCAGCTTTCTCACAATTTCGACGAGCGGATCGATCGCCGCGGCACCCATTCGGCCAAATGGGACAAGATGGAAACCGTCTATGGCGTGCCGGCCGATGGCGGCATCGCGATGTGGGTCGCGGATATGGATTTCCGCCCGCCGGCCTGCGTGCAGAGCGCTCTCGATGGCATGAATGCCCACGGCGTCTACGGCTATTTCGGCGATGACCGCGCCTATCTCGCCGCGATCCGCTGGTGGATGTCGAACCGGCATGGCTGGGAGGTCGAGCCTGCCTCGGTCTTCACGACGCATGGCCTCGTCAACGGCACGGCGCTCTGCGTCGAGGCCTATACCAAGCCGGGCGACGGCGTCGTCCTGATGACCCCGGTCTACCATGCCTTCGCGCGCATCGTGACCGCGTCGGGCCGCCAGGTCGTCGAATGCCCGCTGGCGCAGGAGCATGGACGCTACGTCCTCGACATCCCTGCCTGGGATGCCGCGATGACCGGCAAGGAGCGCATGCTGATCCTCTGCTCGCCGCATAATCCGGGCGGGCGCGTCTGGACCCGCGACGAGCTCCGCGCGATCGCCGATTTCTGCAAGCGCCACGACCTCATCCTTGTCTCGGACGAGATCCACCACGACCTCGTCATGCCCGGCCAGAAGCACACGGTGATGCCGGTCGCCGCGCCCGAGATCATGGACCGCCTGGTCATGATGACGGCGACGACCAAGACCTTCAACATCGCCGGTGCCCATATCGGCAACGTCATCATCCCCGACGAGCGGCTGCGCGAACTCTTCCGCGGGCGCATGGATGCGCTCGGCATCTCCCCGAACTCCTTCGGCATGGCGATGGCCACCGCCGCCTACAGCCCCGAGGGCGCGGCCTGGGTCGATGCGCTCAACCTCTATCTCGACGGCAACCGCCGCATCTTCGATGCCGGAGTCGATGCGATCCCCGGCGTTCGTTCGATGCCGCTGGAATCGACCTATCTCGCCTGGGCGGATTTCTCGGGGACGGGGATGGAGCCGGCCGAGTTCACCGCGCGCATCGAGAAGCAGGCGAAGATCGCCGTCAATCACGGCCCGACCTTCGGCAAGGGCGGCGAGAGCTTCCTGCGCTTCAACCTGGCGACGCCGCGCTGTGTCGTCGAGGAAGCCGTCGCGCGCCTGAAGCTGGCTTTCGCGGATCTGCAATAGGCGGGGCCGCCGCCTCGGCAGGGAAAGGCCTGCGCTGCCGATTGACGGGAGCCGGGCCGCGTGGAACATCGTCGGCACTATTGTAATATGGGGATGGAATGATGAAGCTTACCCTGGCGCTTGCCGCTGCTGTCGTTTGCGCCGTTTCGGTTTCGGCGGAAGCGCAGACCTTGAAGACCATCCAGTCGCGTGGCGTCCTGAATTGCGGGACCGGCGCGAATCTCGCGGGCTTCGCCGTTCCCGACGCGAATGGCGTCCTAACCGGCATCAATGCCGATTATTGCCGAGCGCTCGCTGCGGCGGTCTTCGGCGACAAGTCCAAGGTCAAGTTCATCCAGCTGCCGTCGAAGGACCGGATCACCGCGCTGCAGTCGGGCGAGACCGATCTCATCGCCGCGACCACGACATGGACCATGAGCCGCGACACAACGCTCGGCCAGAACTTCCGTCCGATCTACTACTATGACGGCCAGGGCTTCATGGTGAAGAAGTCGATGAACATCAAATCGGCGAAGGAGCTCAGCGGCGCCTCGATCTGCATCCAGCAGGGCACCACGACAGAACTCAATACGGCGGACTATTTCCGCAAGAACAACATGAAGTTCGAGCCGGTGACCTTCGCCACCAACAACGAGGCGACCGAGGCCTATGAGAGCGGCCGCTGCGACGCCTTCACCACCGATGCGTCCGGCCTCTATTCCGAGCGCATGCGCTTCAAGTCGCCGGGCGACCACATCGTCCTGCCGGAAACGATCTCGAAGGAGCCCCTGGGCTACGTCACCCGCCACGGCGACGACCAGTGGTTCGATATCGTCACTTGGGTCCATTTCGCGCAGATCACGGCCGAGGAGCTCGGCGTGACCCAGGCCAATGTCGACGAGATGCGCGAGAAGTCGGACAATCCTGAGATCAAGCGCCTGCTCGGCAAGGAAGGCACTTTCGGCGAGGGGCTCGGCCTCAAGAACGATTGGGCCTATAACGCCATCAAGGCCGTCGGCAACTACGGCGAGATGTTCGAGCGCAATCTCGGCGGGGGCTCGTTGCTCAAGATCGCGCGCGGCCAGAACGCGCTGTGGAGCAATGGTGGCCTGATGTACGCGGCGCCGATCCGTTAAGCGCGGCACGGTCCGTCGACTGACATGCAGAAGGGCCCGGCTGCGACAAGCAGCCGGGCCCTTCTGCATTCCGTCCCGCGCGTTACGCCTGCCGGCAATCCGCCAGAACCCCTTGCGATCCGCAGCGGACAGGCGGATTGAGGGGAGAGGCTGTTCGAGTCCGAAAGATGAGGGTGAAGGCGATGGCGGCTCCGATCGTTCCGGCAAGCGAAGCTGTGACGGAAAGCGAGGCTTTTCGCCCGCATACCTCGCATTGGGGCGTGTTCTCGGCCCGCATGAAAGGCGGGGAGCTCGAAGTCCGCCCGCATCCGGTCGATCCCGACCCCAACGAAATCATCCAGAATTTCCCGGCGGCCCTGCGCCATCGCGCCCGCATTGCCCAGCCAATGGTCCGTCGCGGCTGGCTGGAGAATGGCCCCGGCCCCGACAGCCGCCGCGGCAGCGACGACTATGTGCCGATGTCCTGGTCAGCGGTGCTCGATAAGCTCGCCGCCGAACTGCGCCGCGTGCGTGACGATCACGGCCCCGGCGCCATCTTCGGCGGCTCCTACGGCTGGGCCAGCGCCGGCCGCTTCCACCACGCCCAGAGCCAGATCCACCGCTTCCTCAACACCTCGACCGGTGGCTATGTGAAGTCGGTCAACAGCTATTCCTCGGGCGCCTCCTCCGTCCTCGTGCCGCATATCATCGGCGATTACGAGGATCTGGTGAAGCGCAACGTCTCCTGGGAGCAGATCGCCGATCACAGCGAGATCGTGCTCGCCTTCGGCGGCATGGCCCTGAAGAACAGCATGGTCGCAGGCGGCGGCACCAGCCGCCATGTCGAGCGCGGCGCGATGGAGCGGGCGCAGGAGCGCGGCTGCGAGTTCGTCCTGGTCAGCCCGCTGCGCAGCGACCTGCCTGCCGAGGCCAGCGCCGAATGGGTAGCCAACGTTCCCGGCAGCGATACCGCGCTGATGCTGGCGCTGGTCCATACGCTCGTCGTCAACGGCCTGCATGACCGCGCCTTCCTCGACCGCTACACCGTCGGCTGGCCGGTCTTCGAGCGCTATCTGCTTGGCGAGACCGACGGGCAGCCCAAGGATGCTGCCTGGGCCGCTCCGATCGCCGGCATGCCCACCGACGAGATCGAGGCGCTGGCGAAGCGGCTGCATGGCAAGCGTGCGCTCGTTGTCGTGGCCCATGCCCTGCAGCGCGCCGCCCATGGCGAGCAGCCGGTCTGGATGGGCATGGTGCTCGCGGCGGCGCTCGGCCAGATCGGCCTGCCCGGCGGCGGTTATGGCTACGGGCTCGGCGCCATCGCCTATTACGGCCGGCGCTACAATGCCGTGCCGATGCCGACCTTCTCGCAGGGCAAGAACCCGATCAGCGATTACATCCCGGTCGCGCGCATCTCAGACATGCTGCTCAACCCGGGCACGACCTATCGCTACAATGGCCAGACCCGGACCTATCCCGAGATCAAGCTGGTCTACTGGGCGGGCGGCAATCCGTTCCATCATCACCAGGACCTGAATCGCCTGCGCGAGGCCTTCGCCCGCATCGATACGCTGGTCGTGCACGAGCTCGCCTGGACCGCGACGGCCCGCCATGCCGATATCGTGCTGCCCTGCACGATGACGCTGGAGCGCGAGGATATCGGCGGCAATCCCAACGACCCGCTTCTGGTGCCGATGCATCCGGTGGTCGCACCCTATGGCGAGGCTCGCGACGACTACGCGATCTTCGCCGACCTTGCCGAGCGCCTCGGCACGGGCGAGGCCTTCACCGAAGGCCGTACCACCAGGCAATGGCTGGAGCATCTCTACGAGCCCACCCGCAAGGCGCTGGCGGCAAAGGGGCTCCCGGCACCGAGCTTCGCCGAGTTCTGGGCGAGCGAGGGCTTCGACCTGCCGCAGCAGCCGGACGACGGCGGCAACCTGCGCGCCTTCCGGGCCGATCCGGATGCTTCGCCGCTGCCGACGCCATCGGGCAAGCTCGAGATCTTCTCGCAGACGATCGCCGGCTTCGGCGAGGCCGATTGCCCCGGCCATCCGACCTGGCTCGGCGCCAGCAACGTGCCGGATGACGCGAACCCTTACGTGCTCGTCGCCAACCAGCCGCGCACCCGGCTGCACAGCCAGTTCGATTTCGGCGGCCATAGCAGCGAGGGCAAGCTCCGCGGCCGCGAGGTCGCGCGCATGCACCCGGAAGATGCTGCGGCGCGCGGCCTCGTCGATGGCGACATCATCCGTATCTCGAACGAGCGCGGGGCTTGTCTTGCCGGCGTCATCATCACCGACGGTATCCGCAAGGGCGTCGTGCAATTGCCGACCGGTGCCTGGTACGACCCGGTCGATCCGACCGAGGACAAGCCGCTCTGCGTCCACGGCAATCCGAACGTCCTGACCCGCGATATCGGCACCTCGGCGCTGGCGCAGGGCTGCACCGGGCAGCTCACGACGGTCCAGGTCATGCGCTTCGACGGCAACCTGCCGCCGATCCAGGCCTTCGATCCGCCGGGTTCGCGTACGGCCGAAGCCGCCGAATAAGCCGTTCCGATACAGGAACCCGCGATCCGCCGCTCCGGAAACCGGCGGCGGATCGCGTGAGAGCCGTTACGCCCGACTATCCGCTGCCTGTCCTTCGCGAGACCGCATGTCCTCCTCCTATATCGATACCTATTATCGCCGCACGCTCGCGACGCAGGAGAGCTATCCGCCGGCCGAAGGCACGCTGAAGACGGATATCTGCATCGTCGGTGGCGGCCTCGCCGGCCTGACCGCCGCGCTCGATCTGGCTCGCGCCGGGCGCTCCGTCCTGCTGTTGGAGGCCGAACGCGTCGCCTGGGGCGCCTCAGGCCGCAATGGCGGCTTCGTCAGCCCGGGCTATGCGACCTCGCTCGCTGCGATCGAGCGTCAGACCAACCGCGACCATGCCGACGAGCTCTATCGCCTGACGATGGAGGGGGTGGAGATCGTCCGCGGCAATATCGAAAGCCTTGCCATCACCGAAGCCGCGCCGTCGCCGGGCATCATGAAGGTTGTCCGCTATGACGGCGGCGCCGGGCTGCAAGTGGTGCGCGACACGCAGGAGAAGCGCTTCGGTCGGAAGCTCCGCTATCTCGGCCGCGACGAGACGCGCGCGCTGCTCAATTCGCCGAAATACCACGCCTCGCTGACGGCCGACGATTCCTTCCATTTCCACCCGCTGAACTATGCCCGCGCGCTCGCCCGCGAGATTGTCCGGCTCGGCGGCAAGATCCACGAGGGCTCATCGGTCGTCTCCTGCGAGCTCGACGGCGCGGTGAAGCGCCTGAAGACCGCCAAGGCGACGATCGAGGCCGATCAGGTGCTGTTCACGACCGGCGGCTATACCGGCTCCGTGCTGCCGGCGCTGCGCCGGGCCTATATCCCGATCGCGACCTATGTGCTGCTGACCGAAGCCGCGCCCGATCTGATCCGCTCGGCGATCCGCATCGGCACCGGCGTCGGCGACGACCGTCGCGCGGGCGACTACTATCGCACCGTCGAAGGCGGCTCGCGCATCCTCTGGGGCGGGCGCATTACCACGCGCACGACCGAGCCGAGCGACGTCGCCGCGATCCTGCGCCACGAGATGGTCACGACCTATCCGCAGCTCGCCGAGCTCAAGATCGAGACCGCGTGGTCGGGCCTGATGTCCTATGCCCGCCACCTCATGCCGCAGATCGGCCAGTATCGGCCGGGCGTCTGGTATTGCACGGCCTTCGGCGGACACGGCATGAACACCACCGCGATCGGCGGCACCGTCATCGCGGAGGCGATCCGCGGCGCCAGCGACCGTTACAAGCTGTTCGCGCCCTTCGGCCTGGTCTGGAATGGTGGCCCCTTCGGCACGGCAGCGGTCCAAATGACCTATTGGAGCTATCAGGCGGCCGACCTGATCCGGGGGCGATAAGCCTTCGATCGCCGCAGCGTCGCACCCACGTTGTCATTCCGGGGCGCGCCGCAGGCGCGAGCCCGGAGCCCACGACTGGGTGAGACTCTTGATGCCGGGCTGCCAGCCGCTCGCCCGGTCGTAGGTTCCGGGTTCTTCGCTGCGCGAAGCCCCGGAATGACAACGTGCGGTGGTTCCAGTCGGTTAGATCAGCGCCAGCAGGTGCAGTCCGACGAAACAGCCGGCCCCGCCAGCGATCAGCAGCAGCGGGTTGACCGGCGTCAGCATCAGCAGGGCCGTCGAGACGAGCGCGATGCTCCGGCCGAGCCACCCGCTGTCGAGGGACTGGATCAGCACGTAGCTTGCCGCCAGGATCATGCCCGCCGCGACCGGCCGTAAGCCCTTTTCGAGGGCGCGCAGCGGGCGGGCGCCCTCGTAGCGCGACCAGATATGGGCAACGCCGTAGATCAGGAAGGCGGTCGGCCCGAAGATGCCGACGGTTGCGGCGAGCGCGCCCCAGAAGCCTGCGATTTGCCAGCCGATCAGCGTCGCCAGCAGCGAGCCCGGCCCGGGCGCCAGGCGCGCGATCGCGAAGGCGTCGACGAATTGCGAGGCGCTCATCCACTGATGCAGATCGACGATCTGGCGGTGCATGTCGGCGATGGCGCTCTGACCGCCGCCGATGGTCACCAGCGAGAGTGGCAGGAAGACGAGGAGGATGCTGAAAGGTAGCGACGGCATCGTGTGACTCAACCGTCCCGATAGGTTACGGCGACGCTGAGCGAGCCGGCGCCGAGCACCGTCCAAAGCAGCGGCCATTTCAGGATTGCGACAGCTACGAAGGTCGCTGCCATGATTGCGAGCGGGAACGCGCGACGCGGTACCCGTCGCGCGGCGGTCAGCCCCATAGCCAGCGACAGGCCGATCGCCGCCGAGGCTGCGCCGCCGAGCGCGACATGTGTGATCTCGTAGCCGCCGAGCGAGGCGAAGAGGCTGCCGATCAGGACGATGACGAAGGCGGCGGGCACGACGATGCCGAGCCAGGAAGCGATGGCGCCGCTGCGCCCGCCGAGCTTGTAGCCGATCCAGATCGCCATGTTGGTGACGTTGACGCCGGGCAGGGCCTGCGCGACCGAAAGCCCGTTGAGGAAGTCCTCCTCGCTCATCAGGCGCCGCCGCTGGACGAATTCCCGGAGCATCCAGCCGCTCAGGCCGCCGCCGAAGCTGGTCAGCCCGATCCGCGCGAAGATCAGGAAGAGTTGCAGCGCGCTCGGGCGCTCGGCGAAGGCATCCGGCATCTGATTCTGCGTCCTGAGACGGCTGACGAATTCAGAAAGCAGGCTTCACGGGAATTGACCAGCACCGAAGCGCATTGCCGGCATGAAGCCATGCTTTGATCGTCGGCAAATCTGAGCGGTCTTCAGCGGGAGGGCGCGTCCGGGCGTCGCAAGGTGCGCCTGACAGCACGTTTCAGCTGGTCGCCGGCCTTGCGCACGAGTTCGCGATTGCCACGCTCGCGCCCGTTGCCGGGCGGCATCGCGGGGAGCGGCAAGGAGGATTCCTTGTCACGCGCCGCTGTGGAACCGGAGGATGCAGCCTCGGCCGGAATGAGCACGAAATCGGGGCCGCTCACCGGCAGCGCTGCCAAGGCCGGATCGACGAAGGCCTTGATCGGCAGATGGTCGGAGGCGACGCGCGCCAGTGGCGTGTCGTGAACCGCGACCGCCGACAGGATTTCCGGGCGGTTGGCGATGATCCGATCCAGCGCCAGCAGAGGTAGCCCGGCCGGGAAGCTCGGCACCGGCACCGGCATCTTGCCGAAGGCCGCATCGAGCGCGCTTAGCGCCGAGCGGCCGCCGAGGCGCCATTCGTTGAGGTCGCCGAGCAGGAGGGTGGGGCGCTCGTCCCGGCTACGCATCAATTCGATGATCATGCGGGCCTGTTGCGAGCGCGAGCGCCTGAGCAGACCGAGATGCGCCGCGACGATGCGCAATGCCGCGCCGCTTTCCAGGTCGATATCGACCACCAGCGCGCCGCGTGGCTCCAGCCCCGGCAACGTGACCTGATGGACATCGCGAACGAGCCCCTGCCGGAACAGCACGACATTGCCATGCCAGCCATGAGCCGCGGCATTGGCGCTTGCGACCGGAACCGGGACGAGCCCGGTTTCTTCCTTCAGCCGGGCGAGATCGAGCAGGCCGTGGCGGGCGCCGAAGCGCTTGTCGGCCTCCTGCAGGGCGATGACGTCAGGCGCGATCTCGCGGATGACATGCCCGATCCGGCCGGGATCGAAGCGGCCGTCGACGCCGACGCATTTATGGACGTTGTAGGATGCGACCAGCGTACCGCCGGCGCGGCCGTCCGCGCCCGCCGGCGCGGTGCCGGTGCGGTTCTTGCGCTGGCGCAGCGAGGCGATGATGCTGGCGGGCAGGCTCTGGTTCTTCTTCTGCATCGCTCCGCCGGCTCGTGCTCCGGACCCGCTCTCATCGAACGGGTTGACGGCTTAGGCGCCTGTGGCGTCAGGGAGATGACCGTGCCGGCTCACAGATAGGGCGAGCCAAGCCAGATCAACCTGTCGATCAGACGCATGACATAGGGCCGGGCGCGCAGGCCGGCAAGCGTAACCGGGCTCGCGCTCGCCATCACCGTCTCGATCCGACGCTCGATCTCGCGGGTGAAACCGTGATCGAGAACTTCGAGATCGATCTCGAAATTCAGGCGCAGCGAGCGCGGGTCGAGATTGGAGGAGCCGACATAGGCCCAGCTGCCGTCGACGGCGAGGAGCTTGGAATGGTCGAACGCCCCGGTGGAGCGCCAGATTCGGCAGTAATTCTTGAGGATCTGGTCGAATTGCGCAGTCATCGCGCGGTCGACCAGCACGAGATTGTTGACCGAAGGCACGACGATGTCGATGGCGACGCCGCGCCGTGCCGCGGTGACGAGCGCGCTGATCAGTTCCTGGTCGGGCAGGAAATACGGTGACATGATTTTCACGGAATCGCGCGCGACCGACAGCGCGCCCATCAAGAGCTTGTGATTGGTTTCGAGATAGGCATCGGGCCCCGAGGGCACCGCGCGCGCCAGCACCGGCATGCCGCTGCGCGCGCCAATCGGAATCTCCCAGGCGGGGCCAGCGAGCGCCTCTCCGGTGGCAAAGCACCAGTCCTCGGCGGCCACTGCGAAGAGATCGGCGACGACCGGGCCTTCGACCTTGAAATGCGTGTCATGGGCGAAGGCGTCGCCGGCGAATTCGCGGGTAAAGCCCTCGCGGATGTTCATGCCGCCCATGAAGCCGACGATGCCGTCTACGACGATGATCTTCCGGTGCGTCCTGAGATTGGCATAGGGCAGCCTCAGCCCCACGATGATGTTGCCGTTGAAGACGCTGACGGCGACCCCACCCTCGCGCAGATGCCCGGCGATGCTGGGTACGGAATAGCGTGCGCCTACCGCATCGATGAGCACGCGCACCGCAATGCCGCGCTTATGGGCCGCGATCAGGGCATCGGCGATGCGCAGGCCAATCGGGTCGCGGTCGAAGATGTAGCTTTCCAGGATGATGCTGCGCTCGGCCGCCGCGATGGCCGCGAGCATCGCGGCATAGGCCTCGTCGCCGGTCTCCAGTACGTCGATGCGGTTGCCGGTGGTCAGTGGATGGCGGGCGACGCGGTCGCCGAGCGTCTTGAGCGCGAGGAAGCGCCGGCCGAAATGCGTCTCGACCGCCTCGTCCTCGACATGGAAATCGGCCGCCGCCATGCCGTGGCCCGGCCGCTGGGCCAGGATCGAGGCGCGGCGAATGCGATTGATCCCGGCGATGGCGTAGAGCAGCGGTCCGACGATCGGCGAGAGAATGATGACGCCGACCCAGCCAATGGCGGCGCGCACCTCGTCCTTCGTCATCACCGCATGCGCGCCGGCGACCGTCGACGTCACGATGGTGATGACGGCGAGGATATGCGGCCAATAGGTCGAGAGAATCCCCCACATGCGGCTGAGGCTAACCCGCGGTGGCGCGATCCGCTATCTCAACCGGATTTGGCCGCCCCGCTGCTCTGCGGATGCATGATCTTCGCCTGTGCGAGCATCTTGACCGTCGCGATCACGGCGATGGCGGAGATCGCGGTCGCCAGCGAGAACAGAACGCCGTAGCCCATCGCGTCGGCGAGCTTGCCGGCCAGCATCGAGCCAGCGAGATAGACCAGCAATTGCGCGCAGGCGAGGATGGTGAAGTTGGTGCCGGGCTGGGCCGAGGTCGTCACCGCCATGAACAGCGAATAGAGCGCGACGATCTCCATGTAGCGGATCAGCGTCTGGAAGCCGGCGGCGCCGAACAGCGGCCAGACGCCGACGACGACCCCGAGCGCATGCGCCGCGAAGAGCGCGAAGCAGATCGTCCGCATGCCTCCCAGCAAGGCGAGTACGAAGGACAGCCCCTGCCGCTTCACCATCCAGGCGGCGATCGCCGAGCCCGCAAGCCCCGCCGTCGTCGCCGAGAGGCCGGAGAGATAGCCGATCTGGTCGAGCGGGATACCGGCATCGACCAGGTAGGAGCCCTCCATTGCCTTCACGAGCCCCTCGCTCGCCCGATAGGTCAGGGCGATCCAGAGGATCTGGCGTGCTTCCGGGCGATCCAGGAAGGCGCGAATCGACGGGCGCGGCGCAGGAGCGGCGCCCGGCACGGGATCATCCTCGCGCATCATTGCAGCCGCGATCAGGGGCAGGAGCGAGATCGCGGCGATGGTCACCAGCATCCCGGTCCAGCCGATATGGTGGTAGAGTACGAGCCCGAGCGTGCCGCCGATCACCACGCCGAAGGCGACCGAGCCACCCTGGATGGCATTGCCGACGGCACGGTCTTCTTCGGGCAGGTATTTCGCGGCATAGCCGTCCGTCGCGATGTCCTGCGTCGAGATCAGCAGCGAGGCGACGAAGCCGATCGCGATGATCGCGTTGACCTCGGTCGGCCCGACCATGATCAGGGCGAGAATGGCGAGGATCGTCAGGCTCTGGGTGATCAAGACCCAGCCGGCCCGATGCGCCCGCGCGAAGGGGCGGATGCGGTCGACCCAGGGCGCCCAGAGGAATTTCAGGACGAGCGGCAGCAGCAGGATGCTCATCGCGCCGATGGCGGTGCGGGAGACGCCGAGCTCGCGCATGATCGGCGGCAGCGCCGCGACGAAGAGATAGGACGGGATCGCCTGCGCCAGATACAAGCCGCCCAGCACGGCGAAGAGCCGATAGCGCTGGCTCGGTGCGAGCGCGGCCGATGGGCAAGCGGGCTCGATGACGCTGCTCATGACTTGGCCCCGTTATACTGGCTGAGCAGGAAGGCGCGCCCGATCGCCTCCTCGCGCTCGGCGACGATCGGGAAGGGCCAAAGCCGGCGGAAAGTCTCCGCCGTCTTCTCGCTGGCATCGGGCCGCACGATCGCGCAGGCGCGGCAGGCGCGCGAAACCCGGTCCCGCGTCGCCTTGAACCAGAGCGCCTGCTCGCGCTCGCCCGCCTGCGAGAGGGCCCGCCCGCCGCCGAAGATCGTCAGCAGCGTATAGGGCTCCTCGCGCTGGCCGATCTGATGGAGCGCGTCGAGATAGGCGCGCTCGTCCTCCGGCTGATAGGGCGGCATGAAGCGCAGCGTCACCACAGCGTCCGCGTCGATCTGAAGGCTGACCATGACTGGGAATGCGTCTCAGAAGGTCTTGCGGAAGCCGACGGTCATCGTGCGGCCCCAACCGTAGTTCGGCAGATTGCGGACCGAGGTCGCGGTCGGGTTCTGGTAAGCACGGTCGAACAGGTTGTTGACCGCGACATAGGCCTCGCCCTCCCAGACCGGCGCGGTGAGTGCGACGTTCATCGTCGCCGCACCCTTCAGCTTGTAGCGGGTGCCACGCAGGTCGATCGCGACGTCGCGGTCCGAGAAGGCCTCGCCCTCGACGCGCAGCTGCATGCCGTTCACGAAGCGGTAGCTGCCATAGAGCATCCCGCGCCACGGCGAACCGATACGATTGTTCGGCAGGTTGCTGTCGAGCTTGCCGTCGCCATTGGTGTCGTAGCGGCCCTCGCGATAGGACAGGACCGTGCCCATGGTGAAGGCGTCGGTGATTGTGACGTCGCCGGTCGCCTCGACGCCCCAGATCCGCTCCTTCTGCTGCGACATGGTGTTGGTGACGGAATCGAAGGTGACGCCGTCGTCGGAGGTGCTGATGAAGCCGGTCAGCGAGCCCTTGAAGCGGTCATAGCTGCCGCGGATGCCGAGCTCGTAATTGTTCACGATCTGCGCCTTCGGCGCGATCGCCGAATAGCTCACCGTCTGCCGGTTTGCCGGCAGGCAGTTCGGAAGCTGGACGGGGCAGGCATATTGCGTCGAGATGCCGGCGCGGCGGGTGAAGGCTCCGACATCCGGCAGCGCGAAACCCTGCGAGAAGCCGCCGAAAATCTCGCTCGTTTCGGAAAGCTTGATCGTCGCGCCGAGATTGGCGGTCACTGCCGAATAGTCGAAATCGCCGCCGACCACCCGCAGAGCCGGCAGCACGAAGGCCTGGTAGCCCTGCGCATTGTTGGCGGCGACGGCAGCGTAAGCCGCCGGGCGGGTATAGTCGCTGACCGAGAGCGAGAAATGCTCGTAGCGCAGGCCGCCGCGCAGCACGACGCGCTCGCCGATCGGGATCTGAAGCTGGCCGAAGCCGGCGGCCGTCGTCTGCTTCAGCGGCGTGAAGACATTCTGCCCATTGGTCAGGGTCTGCCAGGTCTTCTCCTGGATCAGGTCGCCGCCCCAGGTCAGCTTGGCGCCGGGCAGGATGCGGTCGAGCGGGGTGTCGACCGTGACGTTCAGGCCGCCGCGCTGCGAATAGAGCGTGGTCTGGTTGTCCCGGCTCGTCGGCGAGAGCGGGTTGAACGAGTAGTAGACCTGCGAATTGTAGGGGTAGGAAAAGGTCGAGTAATTGAAGCGCTTCTTGATGTCGTTGTAGTAGCCGAGCACGCTGAGCTTGCCGAGCGCGAAATCGGCGTCGCTATAGCGCAGCGACACGGACTTGGTATCCTCCAGCACGCTCTGGCCGTTATAGAGCTGCGTCCGATCCGGCCGCGCGAAGGGCGCGGCGTAGTTGGTGAGGTATTTCGGGTCCTGGTCGAAGCCGATCCAGGAGGCGTTGAACTCGATGCGCTTGCCCCCGGCGAAATCGTAGCCGAGCTTGGCAAGCAAGTTGCCCGCCTTGTAGCGGTCGCCGCCGCCCTGGCCGAGCAGGCCGTCGGAGGGCAGTTCGCGGCCGGCGCCGTCATAGGTGCGGCCTGCGCCGCGGATCTGGCCGGAGAACAGGTAGTCGATCCCGTCAGGCACCTTGCCGGAGACCGTGACCGAGGCTTCCGGCGCCAGCGAGCGGCCGATATTCTGGGTGAAGCCGCGGATCGCGGTATTGACCGTGACGCGCGGCTTGCCCTCGGCCGCCTTCTTCGTGATGAAATTGACCGTGCCGCCGGTGGCACCCGCGCCATAGAGGCTGGAGGCGCCGGCAACGAGCTCGATCCGCTCCACCGTGGTGAGGTCGATCAGCGAAAGGATGCGCGAGACATCGCGCAGCGGCGTGTTCATCGGCACGCCGTCGATCATCACCAGGAGGTCGCGGCCGCGATAGTTCTCCGAGGCGCTGGAGACCGTCTGCGTCGACATCGAATAGCCCGGCACCAGCTTGCCGAGCGCGGCAGCGGCATTCGGGCTGAACTTGAGCTGCTGCTCGATCTCCGTCCGGTCGATGACCTGGATGGATTGCGGCGTCTCGGCCGAGCTGCGTTCGGCGCGGGCGGCGGTCACCGTGATCGTGTCGAGATCGATCGTGGTCGGCGCGGTTGCTGTGCGGCCCGATGCGGCAGAGCTGCCGGACTGTGGCGAAACCTGCGCGACCGCCATCGAGGAGGCGAGGAGGGCCACGAGGCTGGTGGCGAGGCTGATCGGTCTGGTCATGGTTCTACCTGGTGGCGCCGGCAGCGGCTCTGCTCATGTCTTGGGCAGGGTGTCGTTGCCGTTCTGGTGGTTGTTTACTTGGTTTGTTTCAGAATTCGCTCTTTAGAATTATAGTAAGGTGGTTCGATTTCATCGTGGATTTGGTCTTTCGTGGCCGTCGAGATCAATTTCAGTTGTTGCTGTAATGATGTTTCTGCGTTCTAAGCTTGGACATCAGCGAACGCGTTATAGGACTGAGACGAATCCAGTGTCGAAAACGGGAGATGTGGCTGTCGCGACACGCCCCGGACGGGAGACGGTTGCAGAAACGCGGAATTTCGTGCCGTTCTGGCTGGTCTCTGCCGATGTCGGTCGCGACGAGGCGAGCACGCTGTCGCGGCGCATCCTCGGACGCACCGTTGCCCGCGAAGCCGCGGCGCCGGACCTGCCTCTGCCCTTCGCAGCCCGCTGCATCCTGACGACGCGCCCCGATATCGGCCTGCGCTCCTGTTTCGCTCCGGCGGCGCACTGGGTTTGGTCGCGGAGCGGGGGCGGAGGGGGCGTGCGCTACATCCTCGTCCGGCCGGCCGAGGGGCGCGTCGTGATCCGCCAGGGTGACAGGCGCATCGCCTTGCGGGCCCGCGAGGCGGCGGCGCTGGCCCTCGATCAGTCGACCGAGTTCGTCCTGGCTCAGCCCGGCCGCATCGACGTGATCGAGCTCGACCCGGCCCTGCTGCCGTTATTGGCTAAGGAGGGGGCCGCGCTGATGCAGGCCATTCCGCGCTCGAACCCGGGCTTGCAGGCGCTGGCACATTACGGCGCGCTTCTGCTGCGCGGTCTGCTGCCTTTGAACTCGGCCGAGCTGCAGGCCCTCGCCAGGGCCCATGTCCATGATCTCATCGGCGCAGCGCTCATGGATCGCGAGTCGGCGGCACCGGCCGCAACGGCCGACCGGCGGGCCGGCCGCCTCGCCGCGATCAAGGCCGATATCGAAGCCCGGTTGGAGCGGCGCGAACTCGGCGTCGAGATGATCGCGAACTTGCATGGCGTCAGCGCCCGCGTCGTCCAGAAGCTGTTCGAGACGGAGGGCCGGACCTTTTCCGACTATGTGCTGGAGCGCCGGCTCGACCGTGCCTGGCATCGCCTCGTCACGGCCGAGGCTGCGACCCTGACCATCAGCGCTGTCGCCTATGAAGTCGGTTTCGGCGATCTCTCCTATTTCAACCGCTGCTTCCGCAAGCGCTTCGGCCGCCCGCCCTCGCAGATCAAGGCGCAGGCCGTCAGCGGCGAGGCCTGAGAGTCCGTTGGGAACTCAGCTCTCATCCAATCATCTTCGGCTGCTGGAGCCTATTGGCAACATCCCGCCGGCCGAAGCCGAGCAACGCCATTTTCGATGCTGGACGAGCCAGCAATCGCAGCCAGACGCAAACCGAACGGCCTCCGGCAAAACCGGCGCGGTTCATGCGGTCCATGCGAGTGATCATCCCAGAGGACAGAAATAGCCCCGCTTCGCCGGATGAGGCGAGCCGTTTGGCGCAGGATGGTCTTCAGGCTTTCGCCTCGTCATCCGGATGGGGCATTTCGCAGAACTTTCCGCCGAGATAGCGCCCTGCGGGCGACAGCGGATCCAGGGCCGGGGAGCTCGTTTCGACCTTTGCTCGAAACGGCTCCGAACTGTCTTGCGGGTGATAGCCGAGATGGACAGCACCGCCATTATCCACCGCCTTCACCGCGTTGTCGGAGGTGCCGAAGGCGATCGTGTGCCCGACGAAGGGCGCGGTCAGCGCCGCCGTGACGAGCCGCACGCAATCAGCAAAGGACAGATAGGACCAGAGCATCCGGCGATCGGCGGGCTCGGGAAATGACGAGAAGATGCGCAGGCATGCGGTCTCGATGCCGTACTTGTCCCAGTAGAGCCGGCTGAGGCTCTCCACGAAAGTCTTACCGACGCCATAGAGGCAATCGGGCCGGACCGGCGCATCGACCGGAATATGCGCTCCGATCTCATGGAAGCCGATCGCGTGGACGGACGAGGCGTAGATGACGCGCTTGATCCCATGTTTCCGCGCGCCCTCGTAGATGTGATAGGAGCCGCGGATACTGGAGTCGAGGATAACCTGCCATTCGCGTTCGGTCGGTGCTCCCCCGAAATGGACGATGGCATCGCAGCCTTCCGTCGCTGCGATCGTCGCCTCCATGTCGGCGAGATCGAAGATCGCCTCTTCCTCATGTGCGGCGAGCGTGCCGAGCGGCTCGCGATCGGCCAGGCGTATCACCTGTGCGAGCGGTGCAAGGCCGTTACGAAGCTGCGTGCCCAGGCGTCCGGCTGCGCCGGTGATCAGGATGCGGTTGTAGTGGGGCATGCAATCCTCGTTTCAAACGGCCGCATCGCGATGATGCGGCCGTGCTCAGGCCATCAGCATCCAAGGGCGCAATGAGGCATCGACCGGCAATGCTGGCAAGCGGCTGTGCTGCCCTGCACAAGCCACATGCCGCCGGGCGTCAGGCTCACCGTTGACGAGGCAATTCACCGCGCCGGGACGTGGCCAGCACTTCGGCCACGCGATCCTCGGAGAGGCCATAATCGGTGCGTGCCGCCTCTGCCGAGACATAGCCCAGCGCGAGATCGCGCTCCACGCGGTTTGCGGCCCTGTTGGCAGCCGCGCCATAGCCGGCGCCGCCCGGAAAGGCCATCACGACCTTGCGGCCATGCGGCACGAACTGCTTGCCCTTGCCCTTCATCGCCGTGCCGTCGTCGAGCGCGATCGTCGTCGGGGCGCCGCCGCCGCCGCCGCGCCGACCGCGGGCAGGGTGATGGACGCGATCGAACATCGCCTGGATGTCGAACTCGTAGCCCTCCCAGGCGCCGACCTCCATGTGCTGGCCGAGGCCGCCGCGATGCTGGCCCTTGCCGCCGGAATCGGGCCGGAGCTCCTTGCGCCAGACGATGACAGGGCCGACCTGCTCGGTCGCCTCGACCGGCATCGTCATCACGCCGGAAGGGAAGGCCGTAGCATTCATGCCGTCGAGCGCGGGCCGTGCACCGGAGCCGCCCGAGTTAAATGTGAGCACTTCGGCGCGCACGGGATCGGCCGGCCAGGGGCCGTCGCTGCGCGGACGGAGCGAGACCTGGAAGTTGCAGAGGCTGCCGGCGCCCTCAGCCGGAACGAGGCCGGGCAGGAGCTTGTCGAGCGCGTCGTAGATCGTATCCGGCACCATATGGCCGATGATGTGGCGCAGCGCCACCGGCGCCGGCCAGACCGCATTCACGATGGTGTGCTCCGGCGCGGTGATGCGGAACGGCTCCAGCGAGGCCGCGTTGTTCGGGATTTCCGGCGCGATCGCGCATTTCAGCGCATAGCAGGTATAGGCCTTCGTATAGACCAGCGGCACATTGATGCCGTTCTTGTCGACGCCCGAGGTGCCGGTCCAGTCGCAGAGCACGCCATCCGGCTCGATCGAGATCTTCACCTTGAGGTCGATCGGCCGGCTGTAACCGTCGATCCGCATATGGCCGTCTGCCGCGCCCCGCGGCAGCGCCGCGATCTTGTCGAGCGTCGCCTGGCGCGAGTTGGTCAGGATGAAGTCGGAGATACCGGCAAGATCGGCGAGCTTGAACTCGACCATCATGTCGATCAGCCGGCGATGGCCGATCTCGTTGCAGGTCGCGAGCGCATAGATGTCGCCGACGAGCTGGTCGGGCTCGCGGACATTGCCGCGGATGATCGTGACCAGAGTCTCGTTGACCGTGCCACGGTCGACGAATTTCATGATCGGGATATGCAGGCCTTCCTCATAGACCGAGTTGGCATCGGCGCCGAAGCCGCGTCCGCCGATATCGACGATATGGGCCGTGCAGGCGAAGAAGCTGACATGATGTCCATTGTGGAAGGAGGGCGTGACGACGGTGATGTCGTGGAGGTGGCCAGTGCCTTCCCAGGGATTGTTGGTGATGTAGACATCGCCCTCGGCGATGTTGTCACGCCCGATGCGGCGGATGAAATGAGCGACGGCATCGGCCATGGCGTTGACGTGGCCGGGCGTGCCAGTCACGGCCTGTGCCAGCATCTCGCCTTTCTCGTTGTAGACGCCGGCCGAGAGGTCGCCGGCCTCGCGCACCGAGGTCGAGAAGGATGTGCGGATCAACGCCTGCGCCTGCTCTTCGACGACCGAGATCAGGCGGTTCCACATGACCTGATGGGCGACCTTGGAGATCTCAGGCATGGGCGGGCTCCTTCCGCGCGGCGACGGCAGCGGCGGGTGCGGCTTCTGAAAGGCGGATATCGATGCAGCCGTCGTTGAGCGTGACGGCGAAGCGGCTCGACGGCAGGACGATGGTGGTCTCGTCCTCGGTGACGATGCCGGGGCCGTTGATCCGGCTGCCGGCGGGCAGGGCGGTGCGGCTATGGGCTTGCGCCTCCACGCGCCGGCCGAGACCGGCATCGAAGACCGAGCGGCTGCCTTCGGCAGGCGCGTCGCGCACCTGCGAGACCGGCGCGACCGGAGCGACGGCCTCCTGCGGCGTGTGGGCGTTGACCGACCAGACGGTGATCTCGGCGGCGAGGCCCTTCACGGTGCGGCCGAACAGGTTGGCGTATTCATGCTCGAAGCGCCGGAGGATGGCGGTTGGGTCGGCGGCGCGAGCTTCTTCCGGCGTTAGCGTGACCGGGATTTCCCAGCCCTGGCCGGCATAGCGCATATAGATCTTGTATTCGGCCTCGATCACGCCGGCCCAGCCGCAGGAGCGGACGACGCGGGTCGCTTCCTCTTCCATCTCGTCGAAGAGTTTCGTGACGCGTGCCGTGTCGAACTGGGCCAGCCGCATGAACAGCGTGCGGTTGGCCTCGAAGCTGAACGGCGCCCTGAGGAAGCCGATGGCCGAGCCGACACCGGCGCCGGGCGGCACGAGGCATCTGATAATGCCGAGCTTCTCGCACAAGCGGCCGGCATGGAGAGGCGCGGCACCGCCGAAAGCGATCATCGTGTATTCCGACAGGTCTTCGCCGTTCTCGACGGCGTGGACGCGTGCGGCATTGGCCATGTTCTCGTCGACGACCTCGGCCACGCCCCAGGCGCTTTCCTCGGCCGCCATGCCGAGCTTGTCGCCGATCTCCGTTTCCAGTGCGGCAGCCGACTCGTCGGCGAAGAGCGGGATCGTGCCGGCCGCGAAATTATCCGGATCGATCTTGCCGAGTATGACGTCGGCATCGGTGACAGCCGGGCGCTTGCCGCCGCGGCCATAGCAGGCCGGGCCGGGCTCGGAGCCCGCGCTTTCAGGCCCGACGCGGATCTGCTTCATCGAGTCGACATGGGCGAGGCTGCCGCCGCCGGCCCCGATCTCGACCATGTCGATCACGGGGATCGAAATCGGCATGCCCGAGCCCTTCTTGAAGCGATAGGTCCGGGCGACCTCGAAGACGCGGGCGGTCTTCGGCGTATAGTTCTTGATCAGGCAGATTTTTGCGGTGGTGCCACCCATGTCGAAGGAGAGCACCTTCTTCAGCCCGTGCCGCGCCGCGATGTAAGCGGCGAAGACCGCGCCGCCCGCCGGACCGGATTCGACGAGGCGCACCGGGAATTCCGAAGCGCTTTCCAGTGAGATGATGCCGCCGCCGGAATGCATCAGGAAGATCGGACAGGCGGCGCCTTCCGCCGCGAGCCGCCCCTTCAGCCGGACGAGATAGCTCTTCATCAGCGGCTTGATATAGGCGTTGGCGATCGTCGTATTGAAGCGCTCGTATTCCCGCATCTGCGGCGAGACTTCCGAGGAGAGCGAGACCATCGCGCCCGGCAGACGCTTGGTCAGCACCTCTTGGATCAGGCGCTCATGCGCGTCGTTGACATAGGAATGCAGCAGCCCGACCGCGACGCTCTCGTAGCCGGCTTCGCGCAGTTCATCGACCAGGGTTTCGACGGCGGCGCGATCCAGCGGAACCAGGACCTTGCCGCGCGCATCCATGCGTTCCTTGACGGTATAGCGCCGATTGCGTGGCAATAGCGGCTCCGGCAGCGTCAGGTTGAGGTCGTATTGCTCGAAGCGGCTCTCGGTCCGCATCTCGATGACGTCGCGGAAGCCCTCGGTGGTGATGAGCGCGGTCTTGGCGCCGCGCCGCTCGATCAACGCATTGGTCGCCAGCGTCGTGCCATGGATGATCTGCCCGATCGCGGCGGCCGCGATGCCGGCCTTCTCGCAGACGCGGTGCATGCCTTCGATGATCGCATCCTCGGGCGCGGCGTAAGTCGTCAGGACCTTTGTGGAGAACCGCTGCCCACCCTGCTCCAGCACGACGTCCGTGAAGGTTCCCCCGATATCGACGCCCAGGCGGGCCCCGAGAATGGACATGGCTTACGCGCCTCCGTTGTCTGAGAAGCGGAAGATGGAGTGCGCGGCCGATGCCGTCGAATTATTATTTTCTATGTAATTCGATATGGAATATTTATCGCTGCAGTGGAGGCCCGACCACCTCTGCGAGCCGTCGCGCGTCGCGAGCTGGGTCGATGCGATGCATCTGTCGCCCTATGCATTGCTGGCGGTGCTGGCCGTGTTCATGCTGATCCTCGGCTGCTTCCTCGAGGGCATCTCGATCATCGTGCTGACCTCCTCGGTGATGCTGCCGATGGTGCAGGCGGCCGGCATCGACCTGCTCTGGTTCGGCATCTTCGTGGTGATCCTGATCGAAGCGGCGCAGATCACCCCGCCGGTCGGGTTCAACCTGTTCGTGCTGCAGAGCATCACCGGCAAGGACATCCTGGCGGTGACGAAGGCGGCGATCCCCTATTTCTTCATGCTGATGCTGCTGCTGGTCCTGATCACGGCTTTTCCGCAGATCGTCACCATCCTGCCGAAGATGATGGCGGGTTGAATCCAGCGCAAACTCGACGATCTGATGCTTGGTGGCTTCTTATTGCCCGCCGCAGCAACACAACTCATGGAAGCTGGCACGAATGAAACGCCTATTTCGGCGGGGACGAGATTGATTACCGATCCGATCTGGGGGCAACTGGCCCAGGCGGGGCTCTAAGCCTGCCTCGTGACGTACTTTTCGGATTTCTTTGAGAAGGACCGGCCCGGCTTTTGCCGGCGGCAAAATGAAATGGTCGTCCTTCAAGTCTGACAGGTTGAGCGTTGCTCGACGGGTCCGCGCGTGAGAAGCGGGCATCACGGCCACCATGCCTTCTTCGACGAGTGGTCGCGCTTGCACGTTTTCGCCGTACGGGAAGCCACGGCGCCGGAAGGCGACGTCGTATATGCCATCCAGCACTCGCATTCGTCCGGGTGGTCAGGATTGCCGGCTTGGCCCGGGGACGGACGGCCTCGACCTCAACGGCTTAGTCGTTAGGAACCCGAAGACGTCGATCGTCTCCATCCCGTTCTTGACCTGGCGGGCGCTGGTCTACCGAGGGCAGCAGGTGCCGGCAGACATGCCGATTAGTCGAATTCCTTGCGGAACTTGTCGCTGACCGTCGGCCCAGAGCGAAAGCGCCCGATCGAGAAGGGGCCGAGCGGCGTCTGCGTTGCGCCGTCGACGATCATTTCGCTCAGGCACAGGCCCACGCCGGGGCCGATCTGGAAGCCGTGGCCACAAAAGCCGAAGGCGTGAAAGAGCCCGGGCGTCGTCTCACTCGGCCCGATCACCGGGATCATGTCCGGCAGATAGGCCTCGATTCCCGACCAGACGCGGATGACATGGCATTGCGCCAGCATCGGCGCGACGCGCGCCAAGGCCTTCATCGCCGCGAGCGTCTTGACCGGCGGCACCGGGGCCCGGTTGGCCTGCGGATCGGCGGCGGTGCGCGGATAGCCTGCCAGGATGATGTTGCCCCGCGGAATCTGACGAAAGATCACCGAGCCGTCGATAGCCTGCACGGAAGGGCCGATCCGGTAGGGAAAGGGCTCGGTCACGAATTGGGGCGGGCCGGCGGGGAAGAGCGGCGCGGTCTCGCCGAAGCGCTCGGCGATCTCCAGCGCCCAGGCTCCGGCGCAGTTCACCAGCGCACCGCAGCTCAACAGGTCGCCATCCGCCAGTGTCAGGATGAAGCCGCTCCCGGCATTCTCGACCGCGGTAACGCGGGTGTTCTCGCGGATGTCGGCGCCTTGTCTCGCCGCAGCACGCGCGACGGCCGGCGTGGCTAGCCGTGGATTGGCGGTCGCATCGCGCGCCGAATAAGTGGCTGCGATCGCGCGTTCGCCGAGCCAGGGCCAGCGCCGCCTGAGATCGGTGAGGCCGACGCGTTCGATGGAGAGGCCGTAGGACTCGGAAACCTGCGCATAGCTTTCGAGCTTCGTGCGCTCGTCTTCGTCATAGGCGAGATAGAGATGCCCGGTCTGCTCGAACTCGCAATCCTCGCCGATCAGCGCCTCGAAATCCTCCCAGAGCTCCTGGGAACGCAGCGAAAGCGGATACTGGCCGGGAAAGCGGCCCTGCAGACGCAAGTTTCCGAAGTTGACGCCGCTCGACTGCGCGCCGACGACGCCCTTCTCGATCAATGTCACTTTTTGGCCCCGCCGGGCGAGAAAGAAGGCGGTCCAGGCTCCGATCAGCCCGCCACCAACGATGGCGACATCCGTGCTGGCGCGGCTCATGCCGGGTCTCCGGCCGCTGCGAGGGCGATCGGCTTGACCGGGGCCTGGCCGCGCAGCCTTCCAGCGGCCGCGCCGTCATTTCCGGCGCCTGCCGCGACGATTTCCTGAAGCGCAGGCCCGCAGACGCGGCCCTGGCACCGGCCCATGCCGCAGCGTGTCATCGCCTTGACGCGGTTGACTTCGGTCGGCCCGAGTTCCCTGGCCATTGCGGCGCGAACCTCGCCGACCGACACGTTCTCGCAACGGCAGAGCGTGACGGTGTCCGGCAGTGAGGCGATCTGCGCTTTCGGCCAGGCGAAGGCGCTGGCCAGCCCGCGTTGAAATTGGCGCAGCCGCTGTACTCGCCTTGCCAGGTTTCGCGTCGAGGCGACATCCTGCATCTGCCCGAGATCGGCAAGGATCGCGTGGGCGGCGAGCAGGCCGCTGGCTTCCGCCGCATCGGCGCCGCCGATCCTGGCGCCGTCTCCCGCCAGATAGAGGCCAGGTCGCGCCCGGCCCATGCCGTCGATGACAGGCAGGAACAGCCGGAAATCGGCGTCGTAGGCGAATTGCGCTCCGGCGAGATCGGCAAGCTGGGTTTCGGGTTTCAGGCCGTAGCCGAGCGCGATCGCGTCGCAGGCGAAGCGGCGTTCGCAACCCTGGCTGTCACGCAGCACCAACGCTTCGACCCGGTTCGTGCCCTCGATGGCGATGGGCGCGACGCCGTGCAGCAATCTGGTCCCGGCGCGCAGCAAGGCGCCCATATACCAGAGGCCGCGAAACAGCGTGCGCGGCGCAGCCAGGAGCGCGGGCAGGGCCGCTGCCTTGGCCATAAGCGGCGTGGTGTCGGCGAGCACGGCAATCTCGGCACCCATGTCGCGATATTGCTTGGCGGCCAGCGACAGCAGCGGCGACGAGCCCAGGAATGCGACCCGGTTTCCGATCAGGCAGCCCTGGTCCTTCAGCGCGACCTGGGCGCCGCCGAGCGTGAACACGCCGGGCAGCGCCCAGCCGGGCAGCGGAGCGACCCTGTCCATCGCGCCGCTGGCGATGAGCAGCTTGTCGAAGGCAATGGTCTCGGCCCGCCCTTCGCGCAGGAGATGCAGTGTGTTGCCGTCGATCGCCCAGACGAGCGTGCCGGGGCGATAGTCGATATGCGCGACCAGCGCGTCGAAGCGACGATGAAGCGAGGCGTATTTCTTCGCTTCGGAGCCCATCAGGCGATTCATGTCGAGCGCAAGGTCGTCAGCCGGTCGACGATAGCCCTGGCCGCCGGGCCGCGCGCCTTCGTCGATCAAGGTGGGCTTCAGGCCTTTCGCCAAGAGAAGCTCGGCGGCAGCGATGCCGGCCGGGCCGGCGCCGACAATGACGACCTCAGTCATGAGCGGCGGCCGGCAGCTGTGGCTCGGCGAAAAGCACCATCCCGTCAGAAACCGGGGTGGTGCAGGCTCTGATCCGGCCGCCTGCGGCGCTCCAGACCCAGCAATCCTGGCATGCGCCCATCAGGCAGAAGCCGGCGCGTGGTTCGCCTCCGAATTCCAGGCGACGGACGAGGGCACCATCTTGCAGGAGTGCGGCAAGGACGCTGTCGCCGATCGTCGCCCGAATGGCCGTGCCGTCGAAACTGAATGTCGCCGCTGCTCCGTTGCGGACGGCGACGCGGCGGAACAGGGCTTTTGACGGCTCCATGCAGATTCTCGAATTATCTCTATACGATAAAACTTTGCGTATTTTGATAAGTCGTGAGAAAGCTTGTCAAGGCGGCGTGTCGGGGATCAGACCCGCGAAATGGCGTGGGCGGCGGCGATGACCAGGGACGAGAAGCGCGAAACCACTTCTTCGTGGCTGAAGCGCGACGTCGAGGTTGCGATGTTGACGGCCGCCTCCGGCCGGCCGTGGTGGTCGACGATCGGCGCCGCGATCGACGCATCGCCGAGATAGACTTCCTCGAAGGCGGTGGCATAGCCCTGTGCCGCAGACTGGCGCAGCTTTTCGCGCAGCGCGTCGCGCTGCCAGGTGGTCGAGGGCGTATGAGGCTTCGGGTCGGACGCGTCGATGATCGCCATCGCCTCGTCCTCGGGCAGGCGTGACAGCATCGCGATGCCGGGAGCCGTGGCGTAGGCCGGCATGCGGGTACCGATGATCACGTCGGTGTTGAGGACGTGGCGGCTGAGGAAGCGCGAGACGAAGATGATCTGCGTACCCTCGCGCACGGTCAGGTTGACCGTCTCCTCCGTCTGCTTGCTGAGATGCATCAGATAGGGCATCGCCCGGTCCAGCAGGCGGCTGCTGCGCACGAAATGGTAGCCGAGATCCAGCGTCTTCGCGGTCAGCTCGAAGCGTTTGGTCTGCGCATCCTTGTGGAGATAGCCGAGCTTGGTGAGGGTGTGGGTGAAGCGCTGCGCGGCGCTGACGTCCATGCCGGTTTCCGAGGCGACCTGCGAAAGATTCAGCGTCTGGTGTTGCCGGCCGAAGGCTGAGAGCACCCGAAACGCCTTCTCGACGGAATTGACCATCAAGGCGTCGTCCTTCCGCCCCGGCCGCTCGGCCGGCGGTGCTGCGCTCTTGCGGCCGTTCTGTCGCGATTCAGGCATCGTCATCGGTGGCTCTTCTCCTCATCCGTCAATGGCTGGACGCGGCGACCTTGACAAGGTGAGCCGGTCGCGCAGAATATTCAATAGAATTTATCGCATTGCAATAAATACTCATCGGAGAGTGGTAATGAAGGATTCGGTTCTGATCGAGGTGCGCGGCGCAGTCGGCATCCTCACCCTCAACCGCCCCCAGATCCTCAATGCCTGGAACGCCCCGATGCGCTCGCGGCTCGTCGAGTGCTTCGACGAGCTGGAGGCGAACGAGGCGGTGCGGGCCATCATCCTGACGGGCGCCGGCGACCGCGCCTTCGGAGCCGGCCAGGACCTCAACGAGACCAAGACCTTCGATTCCGATCGGGCCGAGGCCTGGATGGGGGAGTGGGAGCGCCTCTACGACCGGATCCGCTCGCTCTCGAAGCCGGTCATCGCCGCGCTGAACGGCGTCGCGGCGGGCTCGGCCTTCCAGGTTGCGCTGCTCTGCGATCTGCGGATCGGGCATGAGGGCGTCACGATGGGGCAGCCCGAGATCAATTCCGGCATCGCTTCGGTGACCGGTCCCTGGATCATGCGCGAGATGATCGGCATCGCCCGCACGATCGATCTGACCCTGACCGGGCGGATGATGGATGCCGACGAGTGTTTCCGTATCGGCCTGATCAACCGCATCGTGCCGAAGGAGAAGGTGATGGAGGCTTCGCTGGCACTGGCTGGCGAGCTCGCGGCCAAGCCTCCGGTCGCCATGCGCCTCAACAAGGCCCGCTTCCGCGAGGTCACGGAGGAGAGCTTCCGCGAATGCCTCGCCGCCGGCATCCGCAACCAGCGCGAAGCCTATGGCACCGGAGAGCCGGCGCGGATGATGGAGGAATTCCTGGCCAAGCGCGCCGCGCGCAAGAGCGCCTGAGGCCGAAAATACCCGACTGACCGACCATCCACGGGGAAATGCGGAAAACCGCTTGAAGGGGAGACCAAGATGACGAGCAGAATCGAGAAGCCGACGAGGCGTACCCTGCTGCAGCTTGCCGGCGGTGCTACCGCCGGTGCGATCACCGCGCCCTATCTGGTCGGCACAGTGCGCGCGGCCACGCAGATCACGGTGGCCGATCCCGGCGGCCCGTTCGGCCCGGCCTTCCGCAAGGCCTTCTACGATCCCTTCGAGAAGGCGACCGGCAACAAGGTGGTCAATGTCGCCCGCGAGGCCGAGCCGACCGCGCAGTTCAAGGCGATGGTCGAGACCAAGTCTTACACCTGGGACGTTTGCACGCTGACGCTGTCGGCCCGCGACATCCTGAAGGCGCAAGGCCTGCTCGATCCGATCGGCTTTACGCATGCCGACGTGCCGAAGCTGATGCCGGAGGCGATCTCGCCGGAATTCATGGGCACGGACGTCTATTCTACGATCTTCGCCTACCGGACCGACAAGGTGAAGAACGCGCCCGCGAGCTGGACGGATTTCTTCAATGTCGAGAAGTTTCCGGGCCGCCGCTCGATGCGAAAGAACCCGATCGACAGCCTCGAACAGGCTCTGCTCGCCGACGGCGTGCCGCTCGACAAGCTCTATCCGCTCGATGTCGAGCGGGCCTTCAAGGTGCTCGACAAGATCAAGCCGCATATCTCGGTCTGGTGGACGGGCGGCGCCCAGTCGACGCAGCTTCTCCAGAGCGGCGAGGTCGACATGACGACGGGCTGGAATGCCCGTCTCCAGGCTGCGATCGATGGCGGCGCGCCGGCCAAGATCATCTGGAACCAGGGTCTGTATTCGATCGAGGGTTGGGGTCTGCCGAAGGGCGGACCGAAAGCGGATGTCGCCCGCCAGTTCATCCGCTTCTGCTCCGATCCGAAGGCCCAGGCAGCCTATACCGATGCACTCGCCTATGGGCCGACGAATCTCGACGCCTATCAGACCATCTCCGCCGAGCGCGCCAAGCTGCTGCCGACCTCGCCAGAGAACCTGAAACAGATGGCGATCGCCAATGAGACCTGGTGGAGCGCCAACCGGGCGAAGGTGACCGAGCGCTTCAACGCCTGGCTCCTGACCTGAGGCTGATGGTGACGAGTGCCGGAATGACCGCTACCGAACCGAAAGCGGCCAAGCTGATTGTGGAAGGCCTGTGCAAGCGTTATGGCGCGACCACGGCCCTCCAGCCCAGCTCGCTCAGCGTCGCCGAGGGCGAGTTCCTCACCTTGCTGGGGCCTTCGGGCTCCGGCAAGACGACGCTGCTGCAGCTCATCTGCGGCCTGGTCGATGCGAGCGAGGGCAGGGTCGTCATCGACGGCCGCGATCAGTCGAGCACGCCTGTGCATCAGCGTGATATCGGCCTCGTCTTCCAGCATTACGCGCTGTTCCCCCACCTGACGGTGGCGGAGAACATCGCCTTTCCGCTCAAGATGCGCGGGCAGCCGGGCGCCGAGATCGCAAAGCGGGTCTCGGGGGCCTTGGACATGGTGCATCTCGGCCATCTCGCCGGGCGCTTTCCGCGTGAATTGTCCGGCGGCCAGCAGCAACGCGTCGCGCTGGCGCGCTGCTTCGTCTACCAGCCCTCGATCATCCTGATGGACGAGCCGCTCGGCGCCCTCGACAAGAAGCTGCGCGAGCACATGCAGATCGAGATCAAGCGGCTGCACCGGGAGAGCGGCGCCACGATCGTCTATGTCACGCATGATCAGGAGGAGGCGCTCGCCATGTCCGACCGGATCTGCCTGATGAATCATGCCAAGATCGAGCAGCTCGGCACGCCGCGCGAGATCTACGAGCGCCCGCGCACCGCTTTCGCCGCCGATTTTATCGGTATTTCCAACATCTTCCGCGGTCGCTGGGATGGCAACGGCTCTCTCGACACGGCCCATGGCCGGTTCGCGCTGCCGCAGGGCGCGCGCTGCGAGACCAAGGATGCGGCACTGGTGATCCGGCCCGAAAACCTCCGCATCGGCGCGCAGGACGGCAATATGGTGAGCGGCCGCGTCAGCGAGATCGTCTATGCCGGCTCCGAGACTCGCGTCATCGCCGCGCTGCAGGACGGCAGCCAGCTCGTGCTGCGCCTGGGCCCCGACGATGCCGTGCCCGCGATCGATGAGGCGATCGTCGCCGGCTGGCCACGCGACAAGGCGGTCCTCGTCGCATGAGCGCGGTCAAAATCGGCAGCGCGCCGGCGCGCGCAATGAGCAGGTTGCGGCCTAATGCGCTCTGGCTGGCGGCGCCCGGCCTGCTTTTCCTCGCGGTCTTCTTCGTCTGGCCGGTCGCACAATTGCTCGGCCTGAGCGCCGTCGACCCCGACAGCGGGGCGCTTTCCGCAAGCTCCTATCAGCGCATCGCCGCGACCGACGTCTATCTGCGCGTTCTCGGCATCACCTTCCGCATCGCCGGCTGGACGGCGCTCTGGTCTCTGTTGGTCGCCTATCCGCTGGCTTATTGGCTGGCGCGCCTGCCGGACATGTTCCGTGGCCGCATGCTGCTCTTCGTCATGGTGCCGTTCTGGACGAGCTATCTCGTCAAGACCTTCGCCTGGATGCTGATCCTCGGCCGTACCGGCGTCATCAACTCGCTGCTGACGGGAGCAGGCGTCGCGGACCAGCCGCTTTCGCTGATCAACAACCAGTTCGGCGTCATGGTCGGCATGGTCCATGCCATGGTGCCCTTGGCGGTGATGACCATGCTGCCGGTGATGACAGGCATCGACCGGCGGTTGGTCCAGGCGGCGCAGACGCTGGGCGCCGCGCCGGTGCGCGCCTTCTGGCTCGTCTATTTCAAGCTCTCCCTGCCGGGCGTCGCCGCGGCCGGGTTGCTCGTCTTCATCTCCTCGCTCGGCTTCTTCATCGTACCGGCCTTCCTCGGCGGGCGGCAGGAAACCATGCTGGCTCAGCTCATCATCACGCAGGTGCAGGAGCTGCTGAACTGGTCTTTCGCAGGCGCCCTCTCGGCGATGATGCTGGCGGCGGCGCTCGTCTCCTGCGTCGTTTACGACCGTGTTTTCGGGCTCTCGACCATCGCGGGCGGTGCGGCCCAGGTCGGGACGGGCCGCATCCGCGATCTTGGGCTGGCGATCCTCTCGGTTGTTGCCGGCGCTGCGGCCAAGCTGGCGGATGTCGTGCGCGCTGTGCTCGGCAAGACGATCTGCGCCAGGCTGCTGCCCGGCTTCTGCTGGCTCGTCATCGCCTTCCTGGTGCTGCCGACGCTGCTCGTCATCCCGATCGCCTTCACCTCGTCGCAATTCCTGCAGTTCCCGCCGCCCGGTTACGGTCTGTCCTGGTTCGAGACCTATTTCAGTTCCCCGCTCTGGATCCAGGCGACGATCCGCTCCTTCATCGTCGCCTTCGTCACGGCGCTGGCCGCGACGGCGATCGGCGGCTTCACGGCGCTGGCGCTGGCGAACAGTCGCACGCGCTGGGGTGGGCTGATCTTCGCTTTCTTCCTCGCCCCGATGATCGTGCCGCGCATCGTCATCGCAGTCGGGCTGTTCTACCTCTTCGCCCGGATGGGCCTGATCGCGACCGATGTCGGCCTCGTCATCGGCCATACGGTCCTGGCGATTCCCTTCACGCTGGTCACTATCGCAGCGGTGCTGAAGACCTATGACCAGCGTCTCGACCAGGCGGCCGCGACGCTCGGCGCCAATCGGGTGCGGACGCTGACCGGCATCACCATCCCGCTGGTCAAGGGCGGCCTCGTCGCCGCCTTCCTCTTCGCCTTCATCACCTCCTTCGACGAACTGACCATTGCGATCTTCGTCTCGGGCGGCATCAAGACCACGCTGCCCAAGCAAATGTGGGACGACATGATCCTGCAGCTCAACCCGACGCTGGCGGCGGTCTCGGTCGTCGTCCTGGTGATCGTGACGGCGATGTTGCTTGTCGCGGAGCGCTTCCGCTCCTCACCTTCCTCCCGTTCCTGACGACCGAAGATCAGCCATGGCCTCCTTCGACGATGATGGTTTTGTCGGCCTCCTGACCGCGCGCGCTGCGGCGGAGCCGGACCGGACCTACGCTCGCTTCTGCGGCGAGCCGGTGAGCTATGCCGAGATCGAGCGGCGCTCGGCGGCTTTCGCTGCCCATCTACGCTCTCAAGGGATCGTAGCGGGCGACCGCGTCGCGGTGATGATGCGCAACTCGATCGCTACGATCGCTGTGGTCTTCGGCCTGGCGCGGGCCGGTGTCGCCTGGGTGCCGGTCAATGCCCAGCAGCGCGGCGAGGGGCTGCGCTACCTCCTGACTCATTCGCATCCGCGCCTCGTGGTCGCCGATGCCGATCTCGCGCCGCAGATCGCAGAGGCGATGGGCGCGAACAGCGCGCTGCCGGTTCTGCTGCATGAGGCGAACGGCGCGCTCGACGCCGTTCTGGCCGGCCACAAGCGGTTCGACGAACCGGTGCCCACGCCGGATGCGGTTTTCGCGATCATGTACACCTCCGGCACCACGGGGCGGCCGAAAGGCGTCATTGTTTCTCATCGGATGCTGCGGCTCGCGGCCGAGAGCGTCGCATTGCTGTCCGAGGCCAAGGCCGGCGAGACTTTCTTCGTCTGGGAGCCGCTCTACCACATCGGTGGAGCGCAGCTCCTGCCGCTGCCGATGATCCGCGACATCACGCTGGCCATGGTCGAACGCTTCAGCGCCAGCCGCTTCTGGGAGCAGATCGTCGAGACAGGTGCGAGCCGCATCCATTATCTCGGCGGCATCCTGCAGATTCTGCTCAAGCAGCCGCCGTCCCCGCTCGACCGGGCGCATGGCGTCAGCATTGCGTGGGGCGGTGGCTGCCCGCCCGAAATCTGGCCGCAATTCCGCGAGCGCTTCGGTATCGAGATCCGCGAGTGCTACGGCATGACCGAGGCCTCCAGCCTGACGACCTGCAACCTCACGGGCGTCCTGGGCTCCGTTGGTCGGCCGATGCCTTGGTTCACGGTCAGGTTGCTCGATAGCGAGGGCAAGCTGGTCGCGACCGGTGAGCGCGGCGAGATCGTGGTCGAAACGAGTATCCCCGGCGCGATCTTCCCTGGCTATCTCGACAATCCCGAGGCGACCGCCAAGGCATTGCGCTACGGCAGGCTCCACACGGGCGATCTCGGTTCCTTCGACGCCGAGGGCAATCTCTATTTCCATGGCCGCATGACCGACAGTGTGCGCTGCAAGGGCGAGAACGTCTCGGCCTGGGAGGTCGAGCATGTCGCGGCCGAACACGATGCAGTCGAGGACTGCGCGATGATCGGCGTTGCGGCCGATGTCGGCGAGCAGGATATCAAGCTCTTCGTCAAGCCGCGCGAGGGCGCTACCATCGACCCGCAGGTGCTGTCCGGTTGGCTCGGCCTGCGCCTCGCGCCCTATCAGAACCCGCGCTACATCGCCGTCGTCGACGAGTTCGAGCGTACGGCGAGCCAGCGCATCATGAAGCACAAGCTCTCGCCCCGGCTCGACGATTGTTGGGACCGGGCAGCGATGACGACGGGGCGCTGACATGACCGGCTGCGACATCCTGGTTTCCGGAACCGGGGGCTTTGCCGCGCGCATCGCCTTCGACATTGCCGCCACGGCCGAACAGCCGGTCGAGGTCGTCATCGCCGGCCGCAACCGCGAGCGGCTGAACTGGCTGCGCACGGCAGCCAATGCCCGCGCTGCGCTGTTCGGCAGGAAGGCTCGCTTCATAACCCACGCGGTCGATCTGCTTGCTCCGGGCGCCTCCGACGAGATGCTCGCTGCGACAGGGCCGCGCATCGTCGTGCAGGGGGCCTCGATCCAGACCTCGCAGGTGATCGCCCAGTCCGGCAACGCGTGGACGCAGCTCGTTGCCGAAGGGGGCCTGAGCGCCACCGCGGTGTTTCAGGCGCTGCTCTCGTCGCGCGTTGCCTCTGCGATCACGCGTGCCGGCAAGCCGGTGACACTGATCAATTGCGGCTTTCCTGATGTGGTCAACGGCATGATCCGCGCCATGGGCCACGACGTCGCCTGCGGCATGGGCAATGTCGCGATCCTGTCGAATGTCTTCGCCGGCTCCGCCGCAACGCCTCCGGGGGCGGACGTCAAGGTCCTCGCCCATTACCAGAACCTCGCCGCCTGGCGCCGTCGGCCGGACGAGCGCGGCGGGCGCGCGCCGCGGGTCTGGCTCGATGGCGTCGAGGTTGCGGATGTCTATGCGCGTTTCGAGGATATCCAGCTCACGCCGGAGCCGGTGATCGAGATTTCGGGCGCGAGCGGCGTTCCGATGATGCTTGCCATGGCTGCAGGGCGTTCCTGGAAGGGCCATGTGCCGGGGCCGAACGGATTGCCCGGAGGCTATCCGGTCCGATTGGTGGGAGAGAGGCTGGACCTCGACTTGCCGCCGGGCCTGGGCCGCGAAGAGGCTATCGCCTGGAACGCCTCCTTCGAGGCCCGGAACGGCCTCGTCGTTTCCGCCGAGGGCAAAGCAAGCTTCACCGGAATCCTCGGCGACAGGATCGCCGGCCACGTTCCAGCGCTACGCGACGGCTTCGACGTCCGCGATCTCGAGGCTGTTTGCGAGACCCTTCTTGAGCTGCGCTCGGCCCTCATGCAGCAGGCTTAGCTGGCCGGTTCAGTGCCCAATCGCCCCAGGCGTTGCCTTCTCTCGCTTTGGTCTGTGGCTCGAAAGACCCGATGTCGCGGGGTGGCACCCACGAGCACAATGAGCAGACCGGTGTGCTGAGAAGGCATGAAGCGATGAGCTGGGCGTAGCGGAGCTTGTGGGATCAGCGACATTCGCAGCAATTTCGCAATTCAAACCGTGAAGGATCATGGTTTGCTACCGCTCGATCATCTGCCCTAGGCGGTCTCGACATCGGCCACGATTCTGTTCGCAAAACGTGGTCGGCTGCGTGACCGGCATTCGTTCGCTTCTCTGGACCCCGCATGATCGGCCCCCGCAGCTCCTTGTTCAGTGAGCTCAGGCCTTGCTCGTGACCGGTGCGGAATTTGTACAATGGCAAGCGACACTTTCTGTCGCCTCCAAAAATCGTTTGCGGCGGCATCCTTTCAATCTTTCGAAAGCACGCAACCCTACCTTGTTCGGCGCTAGGGGGCTGGCAAGGGATTGACGCTTGACGACCGAGTCCGCGATCCGATCGTTTACCGTCGACAGTGTTCTACTGAACGCTGTCCTTGAGCATGTGGATCAAGGGATCCTCATGGTCGATGCCAATGGCTACGTCGCCGTTTGCAATCAACGCGCGATGGATCTGCTAGGCCTGCCTTCCGACCTTATGCACTCGAACCCGTCGTTCGAGGCGGTCAAGCGTTGGCAAATGGAGCAGGGGGAGTTCGGAACGGTCACCGACAAGCTGCTCCGAGCGATCAAGTACGAAGGGATAAACGTCGAGATATTGGACTATGAACGCCAGCGGCCCGACGGAACGGTGCTGGAAATTCGAACCAATCGCCTCCCTAACGGCGGTATGGTGCGCACCTTCACCGATATCACCATACGCAAGGCCGCAGAGACTGCGATCCGCGTGAGCGAGGAGCGCTTGCGGCTCGCGCTTAAAGCTAGCCGGATGGCAGCTTGGGAACTCGACCTTGAGACCAAGTGGGTCGATAGGTCAGAAAATTCCATGACGTTGCTGGGACTGTCGTCGGGTCCATCAGCCGATTTCATGGCGCGGGTGCCGGCGGACGATCATGAACGCATTGCAACCTTTTGGCAGGCTGTCATGGCGGACGGCAGCGGCGCAACAGAGGTGCGCTACCTGCTCCCCACGGGCGTACAAACCTGGCTTGCACTGCGGGCGGAGCGAAAGGACGAGAAGCGGCTTATCGGCCTGACCTTCGACATCGCGGATCGCAAGGCCGCAGAGGGTGCAATCTGGCAAACTGCCAACCACGATCCCCTAACGGGACTTGCGAACCGAGCACTCTTCCAGGTTTGCCTAAACGAGGCGCTGGAGCGAGCTGAGGCCTCCGGATCAGGCGTAGGCCTGCTTCTGCTCGATCTCGATGATTTCAAAGACGTCAACGACACGCTTGGTCATGCAGTGGGGGACCTGTTGCTGCAGGAGACGGCGCTCAGGCTCAGGACATTTGTAGGGGAAGGCGATACGGTCGCTCGCCTCGGCGGCGATGAGTTCGCGATCGTCCTCGCTGGCATAGAGTCTGGCCGGGAGGCGGTCTCGCGGGCGGCAGAGATCGTGGAGGCGTTACGCGCTCCGTTCCAGCACGAGACGCGGGCGCTCTCGACGACGGTCAGCATTGGGTTGGCTTCCTTCCCCGAGCATCATCGTGATCCCGTTGAGCTGATGAAGGATGCCGACATCGCGCTTTACCGGGCTAAGGAACAAGGGCGTTGCCAGGCGGTGGTCTATACGAGCGCTGCTCGCGAGACGATGGAACAGCGCGTCACCATTGCTCACGACGTGCGTATTGGCATCGCGGCTCAGCAGTTCGTTCCGTTCTATCAGCCGAAGGTGTCGCTGACGGGAGGCGGGATCGTCGGGTTCGAGGCGCTGGCGCGCTGGAAGCACCACGTCAAAGGCATACTCACGCCCGCATATTTTGGTTCGGTGTTTTCGGAGCAGGCCATCTCGCTCGCTCTGGGAGAGCAGATGATCCGCCAGGTGGCCGGCGATATCCGATCCTGGCTGGATCTCGGGCTGGAATGCGGCCGCGTCGCCGTGAACTTGTCGACCGCTGAGATCGCAGATCCGAAGCTCGCAAGAAGGATCCTGCACATTCTGGAGGATGCGCATGTCCCGACTGCCCACTTCGAGGTTGAAGTTACGGAAACGGCCTTCCTCGGGCGTAGGACGGCAGTAGCCTCATCGGTGCTCAACGAATTGCACGAAGCCGGCGTTTCGATCGCGCTTGACGATTTTGGGACAGGTTTTGCGTCGCTGCTTCATCTGAAGCAGTTCCCCGTCGACCACATCAAGATCGACCAGAGCTTCGTGCGTAACGTGATAACCAATGGCAGCGACACCGCGATCGTGACGGCGATCGTCAGTCTCGGTCACGCTATGGGGATGCGCACGACGGCAGAAGGCGTCGAGACTATCGAGCAGGCCGCTCGCCTTCGCGATACGGGGTGCGACTCCGCGCAAGGCTATCTCTATGAAAAGCCCCTGGAAGGGGCTCGTGTTCCGGCAATCATGCGGGATTGGGATAAGGCTCAGGCGGGCATCCTGTCGCGGCAGAGAAACTCAATGCCACCAGGCAGCTCGGAAGTTCCGACAAAACGTAGGTCTGCATTGCCTCCCCACTAGCTTACACTGGCAGTTCTCGCACTGAACGTCCGTGAACCGTGGACGACAGACTAGGCTCCAACGTCGCGGGATCGACCTCGTCGAAGGCTGATCTGCTCGTCGTCGGCTCCGGCGTGGGCCTCAATTCTCAGGAGCGCGGTCAGCGTGGGGTTCAGGGGCTCGACGAGGGTGGCTGGCTCGGTCGGGTATGCGTTTGAAGCCCGAAAAAGCCTGAGCCGACACACTGTGGGTCCAATTGCCGACAAGCTGCCCACTCGACAAACTTTGCGATTTCCACACAGGGGCATGGGACGGCCGGAAGACTCGACTCGCCTTCCGATCGGGAGCGTTCTATAAAAGAACAAAGAGAGAACAGTTGCCGTGCCCCATGCCCGAGACCGCTCCCACCCTGTCCGATCTGCGTCGCAGCCTTACTGAGGCCGCTCTTCGGAGCGGCCCGGCAGCGGCCGGTCGGATCGGCTTGGGCGTGCCCGGCTTGGACGAGGTCCTGAACGGCGGGCTCGCGCGGGCGGCTTTGCATGAAGTCTACGCCGCGGAGGTGGCCGATCTCGCCGCCGCGACCGGTTTCGCGCTCGGCCTCGCATTGCGGGCCGGACAAACGGAGGAGAAGCCCGCCGAGCGGCCCATCCTCTGGGTGCGGCAGGATTTCGTCGACGCCGAAGCCGGGAGGCTCCATGCGCCGGGGCTGAACGAGCTTGGCCTTGATCCGGCGCGCCTGCTGTTGGTGCGGGCGCGCGACGGCGAGGGCGTGCTGCGGGCGGGCGCGGAAGGCGCGCGCTGCCCGGCATTGGGCGCCGTGCTGATCGAGCCCTGGGGCGAGCCGCGCCCTTTCGACCTGACGGCAAGCCGGCGCCTCGCTTTGGCGGCGGAAGCCTCGGGCGTGCCGGTGCTGCTGTTGCGCGTCGCGGCCGCCGAGGCGCCGAGCGCGGCGCGCACGCGCTGGCAGGTGAGGGCGCTCGCCTCGCGGGCGCTGGAGGCGAATGCGCCGGGTGCCCCGGCCTTTGCCCTGAGATTGCTGCGCCAGCGCGGCGGCGCGGCCGAGCGTGAGTGGCGTGTGGAGTGGGACCGTGACCGACATTGCTTTGCGGAACACAGCCTTTTCGACCGAGCTTCCCGGACAGACCATGTCGCGCCGCTATCTCGCCCTCTGGTTCCCCTTTCTGGCGACGGACAGGTTGCGGCGGACGGGCGCGATTCCGGCCTCCGGCGCGCCGGCTGAGAAGCCGCATGTTCTGACCGAGATGCGGGGCAATGCCTTGCGCATCGTCGATTGCGATAAGCGCGCCGTCGATCTGGGCCTGACGCGGGATATGACGCTGGCCGATGCCCGTGCCCGCATCCCCGATCTCGTCGCGCTGGAGACGCAAGCCCAGGCCGACCACGAGTTCCTCGAAGCGCTCGCCGGTTTTTGCGACCGCTTCACGCCGCTGGTCGCGCTGGACGAACCGGATGGCCTGATGCTCGACATCACCGGCTGCGCCCATCTCTTCGGTGGCGAGACCGGGCTCGGCAATCTTGCCGGGCGCTCCATGCAGCGCATTGGCCTCAAGCTGAAAGCCGCCATCGCCGGCACGCCCGACGCCGCCCGCGCCTGTGCTCGTCATGGCCGGGGCGGCATCGTCCCGCCCGGCCAGGAGGAGGCGTGGCTCCGTCCGCTGCCGACTGCCGCGCTCGATACCGACGCCGAGACCGTGATCGCGCTCTCCCGCGCCGGCTTGAAGACGCTCGACCATCTCGCGGAACGGCCTTCGGAAACGCTTTCCGCCCGATTCGGCGAGGCGTTGGCGGTCAAGCTCCGGCGCATCCTTGGTCACGAGGACCGCCGCATCACGCCGTTGCGCCCGCCGCCCGATTGCGTGGTCGAGCGCCATTTCGCCGAGCCCTTCGCCGATACCGCGAGCCTCGAGGCCGTCGTCGTCAGGCTGATAGGGGAAGCGGCGCGGGTGCTCGAAGCGCGTGGCGAGGGCGGGCGCGTCTTCGAACTCGGTTTCTTCCGCAGCGACGGCGCGGTGCGCCGCCTCGCCATCGAGACCGGCCGCCCGTCGCGCGACGCCAAGGCGCTGCTCCGGCTCTATCGCGAGCGCGTCGAGGCGCTGACCGACCCGCTTGATCCCGGCTTCGGCTTCGATGCGATCAAGCTCGGCGTGCCGCTTTGCGAACCGCTCGACACGTCCCAGCACAGCCTCGACGGCCGCGCCATCGAGGAGGAGGCGGTGGCCGATCTCGTCGACCGGCTCGTCACCCGCTTCGGCCGCGACCGGGTGCTGCGCTTCGTGGCGCAGGATACCCATCACCCCGTCAGGGCGGCGAAAGCGCTTTCCGCAGCTGCGCCGTTGTCGGAGGCCGAATGGTCTGCACCCGAACCGCAGGAGCCACCAGTCCGCCCGCTCCAGCTCTTCGAGCCGCCTCAGCCGGTCGAGGCCATTGCGGAAGTGCCTGACGGGCCGCCGATCCGCTTCCGCTGGCGGCGCCTCATCCATGACGTCGCCCGCGCCGAAGGTCCCGAGCGCATCGCCCCCGAATGGTGGCGCGATGGCTCGGACGAGCCGATGCGCGACTATTACCGCGTCGAGGATGCGCAAGGCCGCCGCTTCTGGCTCTACCGCATCGGCTTCTACGAGGCCGATAGCGCCCCGCCGCGCTGGTTCCTGCATGGGCTCTTCGCATGAATCAGATTGGGAATACCTTCGCCGAACCTGTTGCCGCTACGCATTTTTCCTTCCTGCGCGGTGCCTCGCCGGGACCGCATATGGTGCTGACGGCGCTGCTGCTCGGCTATTCCGGCATCGGCATCGCCGACCGCAACACGGTGGCGGGCGTCGTGCGGGCCTGGGCGGCGCTGAAGCAGTTGCGCGAGGATGGCCTGCCGGCGCCCGACAAGGTCCGGGAAGGCGGCAGCCCCGGAGAGTATTACTGGGCCGAGAATCCCGAATTCGCCGCCCTGCCTTTCTCGCCGGCGCAGATGAAGGCGAAGGCGGAGCGCTTCAAGCTCGCGACCGGCACCCGCCTCGTCTTCGCCGACGGCACGCCCGACATCGTCGTTTATCCCGTCAATCGCGCCGGCTGGGGCCGGCTCTGCCGCCTGCTCAGCCACGGCAACCTCAAGGATGGCGTGAAGAAGGGCGAGTGCCACCTCGTTCTCGATGATCTCCTGAACGATGCCCGCGACCTGCTGCTGATCCTGATGCCCGCGCGCAGCCTCGATGGCCTGTCCGCATTGCTCGCCCGGCTCGACGATGCCGCTCCCGGCGCGGTCTGGCTTGCTGCCAGCATGCACCGGCGCGGCGACGATCGCCGCCGCCTCGCGCGGCTCAAGGCGATCGCGGCAGCGACCCGCACGCCGCTGATCGCGACCAATGACGCGCTCTACGATTCCATTGGTCAGCGCGACCTGCAGGACGTGCTGACCTGCATCCGCGAGGGCACCCCCATCGAGCGGGCCGGACGCCTGCTCGAATCCAATGCCGAGCGCCATCTCAAGCTGCCGCAGGAGATGGCTCGCCTCTTCCGCGACGCGCCCGAGGCCATTGCCGAGGCGCAAGCCTTGTTCTCCCGCATCGAGTTCGATCTCGGCCAGCTGAAGTATGAGTATCCCGACGAGCCGATTCCGCCCGGCTGGAAGGATCAGGATTGGCTGGTAGAGCTGGTCCGCCGCTGCTGTCTGATCCGCTATCCTGACGGCATTTCGGACAAGGTTCAGGGCTTGCTGGCGAAGGAGCTCGCCCTCATCGAGAAGCTCGAATACGCCCGCTATTTCCTGACGATCCGCCAGATCGTCGAATTCGCCAACAGCAAGGGCATCCTCTGCCAGGGCCGTGGCTCGGCCGCCAACTCCGCCGTCTGCTACGTGCTTGGCATCACCGCCGTCGATCCGGACGAGAACGACGTGCTGTTCGAACGCTTCATCTCCACCGAGCGCAAGGAGCCCCCCGATATCGACGTCGATTTCGAGCATGAGCGGCGCGAGGAGGTGATCCAGTGGATCTATGAGAAATATGGCCGCCATCGCGCCGGAATCGCCGCGACTGTGATCCATTACCGGCCCCGCAGCGCCATCCGCGAGGCCGGCAAGGTGCTGGGCCTGACCGAGGACGTTACTGCCCGCATCGCCGATACGAATTGGGGGAGCTGGGGCAGCGAGATCGGTGATGCCCGCGTCCGCCAGGCCGGGCTCGATCCGACGAACCCGACGATCCGTCGCGCTGTCGACTTCGCCACCCGCCTGCTCGGCTATCCCCGTCATCTCTCGCAGCATGTCGGCGGCTTCGTCCTGTCGCGCGGGCGCCTCGACGAGACCGTCCCGATCGGCAATGCCGCGATGGATGACCGCACCTTCATCGAATGGGACCGCGACGACATCGACGAGCTCGGGCTGATGAAGGTCGATGTGCTCGCGCTCGGCATGCTGACCTGTATCCGCAAGGCGTTCGATCTGATCAGAGAGAACGGGGGACAGGATTACGCGCTCGCCGATCTCAAGGATGGCGACGAAGCGACCTACGACATGCTCTGCGAAGGCAAGTCGCTCGGCGTCTTCCAGGTCGAGAGCCGCGCCCAGATGAACATGCTGCCGCGGCTCAGGCCGCGGGAGTTCTACGATCTCGTCATTCAGGTCGCGATCGTTCGCCCCGGCCCGATCCAGGGCAATATGGTCCACCCTTACTTGAAGCGGCGGGTGGGGATCGAGAAAGTCGTGTTTCCATCACCGAAGCCGCCCCATCCTGAGAACGAGCTTTATGAGGTTCTGAAGAAAACCGAGGGCGTGCCGCTCTTTCAGGAGCAGGCCATGCGGCTCGCCATGGTCGCCGCCAAGTTCTCCGACATCGAAGCCAATGGCCTGCGCAAGGCGATGGCGACCTTCCGCAATGCCGGAACCATCGGCAATTACGAGACGATGATGGTCGAGCGCATGGTGGAGCGCGGCTATGAGCGCGATTTCGCCCAGCGTTGTTTCGAACAGATCAAGGGCTTCGGCAGCTACGGCTTCCCGGAAAGCCACGCGGCTTCCTTTGCCAAGCTGGTCTACATCTCCTCTTTCCTGAAGAAGCATTATCCGGCCGCTTTCGCCGCCGCACTGCTGAATTCCCAGCCGATGGGTTTTTACGCTCCCGCTCAGATCGTCCGCGAGGCGGAGGAGAACGGCGGCGTCGAGGCGAGGCAGGCCGAAGTCAATTCCAGCTTTTTGGACAACAGCTTGGAAGCCGTTTCGGAATCAAGTTCTTACCGCGATCGGCCGCACCGGGAGGGCGGGAGAGATCCCTTCGCACTGCGCCTCGGCTTCCGCCAGATCGACGGCTTCAAGGATGAGTGGGGCAAGGCCATCGTGAAGGAACGGGAAGCCGGTGGTCCTTATCGCGACGTCGAGGAGTTGATGCGGCGCGCCGATCTCCCCGCCCGCGCCATGCGCCTGCTCGCCGATGCCGATGCCTTCCGTTCGCTCGGCCTCGATCGTCGCGAGGCTCTCTGGGCGGTGCGCCGCCTGCCGGAAGATCCCGTTCTGCCACTCTTCCAGGCTGCACAGGCCCGCGAACTGGGTACGGAGCGGAGCATGGCGCTGCCGGTCATGCCGCTGGCCGAGCATATCGTCGCCGACTACCAGACCGTCCGGCTCTCGCTGAAGGGGCATCCAATGCAACTCCTGCGCCCGCGCTTCCGGCGCGAGGACGTGCTGAGCTGCGCCGAAACCGAGGCGAAGCCCGATGCCGCCTTCGTTCGCACGGCCGGCATCGTGCTGGTGCGCCAGCGGCCGGGCAAGGGCAACGCCATCTTCGTCACGCTGGAGGACGAGACCGGCATCACCAATGTCGTGATCTGGGCGCGATTGTTCGAGCGTTTCCGCCGCGAGGTCATGGGCGCACGACTGATGCTGGTCGAGGGCAGGGTGCAGAAAAGCGTCGAGGGCGTCACCCATCTCATGGCCCAGCGCATCGCCGACCGTTCGATCGACCTGTTATCGCTGTCGGATACGCATCGCGCCGAGGTTCCGATGCCGGTCGACGAGCTGAAAAACCCGCCGTTGCCGCGCCATCGCCACCCCCGCAATGTGCGCATTCTCCCGAAATCTCGGGATTTCCATTGAGCTTCGTCTCGCGTGAGGCCGTGTTCATCCGTCCGCTAAAACAAACTTCTACAACAGAAGTAAAATAAGAAAAAACACGCTACCTGCTGTAAATTGAACCTTTGCCGCCATGGGTATAAGTGGTTTGTTCGATTTAACGAACAGGCGGCCAAGACCATGGCGAACGGCTTCGGCTCGGACGAACCCAAGGCGACAACGCCGGCGGAGGCGCTGCTGGAGCGTCGCGCGGCTGCGCTCGATGCGGCGTTCGGCAAGGCGGACGTCCCCGCGCGTCTTGCCGGCATCGTCGCGCAGGCCGCTGGCCCCGTCGTCTTCACGACCTCCTTCGGCCTCGAAGATCAGGTCCTCACCCATGTCATCGGGACGGCGAAACTGCCGGTCACGTTCGCCACGCTCGATACCGGCCGGCTCTTCCCCGAAGTCTATGCGCTCTGGCAAGAGACCGAGGAGCGTTATGGCATCGTGATCCGCCCGTACTATCCGCGTCATGACGCGGTCGAGCTTCATGTCCGCCAGAATGGCATCAACGGCTTCTATGCCTCGCGCGATGCCCGCAAATCCTGCTGCGACATTCGCAAGGTCGAGCCGCTCGGCCGGGCGCTCGCCGGTGCCGATATCTGGCTGACCGGCCTGCGCGCCGATCAGTCGGCCGCGCGCGGCGGGGTCAAGCTGGCGGAGGCCGATGCGGCCCGCGGCCTCGTCAAGGCGAGCCCCTTGATCGATTGGACGCGCGAGCGCGCGCTGGCTTTCGCCGAAGAGAATGCCGTGCCGCTCAACCCGCTTCATGCGCGGGGCTTCGTATCGATCGGCTGCCAGCCCTGCACCCGCGCCATCCTTCCCGGTGAGCCCGAGCGGGCCGGGCGCTGGTGGTGGGAGGACGACGCGGCCAAGGAATGCGGCCTGCATGTTGGACAGGACGGAAATCTGGCACGCGTGAAACCCGCGTCGGTGGAGGCCCGCGCATGATCCAGCTCAGCCATCTCCAGAAGCTTGAGGCGGAAGCGATCTTCATCATCCGCGAGGTCGTGGCGACTTGCGACAAGCCGGTGCTGCTCTATTCGATCGGCAAGGATTCCGCCGTCCTGCTGCATCTCACGATGAAGGCGTTCTATCCGGCCAAGCCGCCGTTTCCGCTGCTCCATGTCGATACGACCTGGAAGTTCCGCGAGATGATCGCCTTCCGCGACGAGACGGCAAAGCGGCTCGGGCTTGATCTCATCGTCCATATCAACCGGGAGGGCGTCGAGGCGGGGATCAATCCCTTCGCCTCCGGCTCGCGCGTCCATACCGACGTTATGAAGACGCAAGGGTTGAAGCAGGCGCTCGACCTCCACAAGTTCGATGCGGCCTTCGGGGGGGCCCGCCGTGACGAGGAGAAGAGCCGGGCCAAGGAGCGCGTCTTCTCGCTGCGCTCGCCCGAGCATCGCTGGGACCCGAAGAACCAGCGCCCCGAGCCCTGGCAGCTCTTCAACACCCGCAAGCACCGCGGCGAGAGCTTTCGCGTCTTTCCGCTCTCGAATTGGACCGAGCGCGACGTCTGGGACTACATCGCGCTGGAGAATATCCCGGTCGTGCCGCTCTATTTCGCCGCGCCGCGCCCAGTGGTCAGGCGCGACGGCGCCTGGATCATGCGCGACGACGAGCGCATGGAGCTTCTCCCCGGCGAGACGGTCGAAACCCGCATGGTCCGCTTCCGCACGCTGGGATGCTATCCGCTGACCGGCGCTGTCGAGAGCGAGGCGGCCAATCTCACCGACATCATCGCCGAGATGCGTTCGTCGCGATCCTCCGAGCGGCAGGGGCGCGTCATCGACCATGACGGCTCGGGCTCGATGGAGCAGAAGAAGCAGGAAGGCTATTTCTGATGGGCTTCGCCATCGCCAGGAACCTGGCCAAGAAGAATCCGAAGGCACTGCGACCGGCCCAGAATCTTCTCCCCGCCAACGATACGCCGGCAGCCAGCGAAACCGGACATCACTCGCTCTTACGCTTCATCACCTGCGGCTCGGTCGATGACGGCAAGTCGACCTTGATCGGTCGCATGCTCTACGAGGCCGGCGCGGTCTTCGACGATCAGCTCAGCGCGCTCGACACTGATTCCCGCAAGTTCGGCACACAAGGCGAAGCGCCCGATTTCGCGCTGCTGGTCGACGGTCTCTCGGCCGAGCGCGAGCAGGGTATCACCATCGATGTCGCCTATCGCTATTTCGCGACGCAGACGCGCAGCTTCATCGTCGCCGATACACCCGGCCACGAGCAATATACCCGCAACATGGCGACGGGCGCCTCGACGGCCGATCTCGCCATCATCCTGGTCGATGCGCGCAAGGGCCTGCTGCCGCAGACGCGCCGCCATTCCTTTATCGTTTCGCTGGTCGGCGTCCGCCATGTCGTGGTCGCCATCAACAAGATGGATCTCGTCGACTATGACGCGGCCGTCTTCGAGCGGATCGCGGAGGACTATCGCGCGGCGGTGAAGAGCCTCGGCTTCGCCTCGATCCGCTTCATCCCGGTCTCGGCTCGGGATGGCGAGAACGTCATGCGCCCGTCCGCGCTGATGCCCTGGTATGATGGCCCGGCGCTGCTGCCCTATCTCGAAAGCGTGGCGATCACGCGCGCTATGCCGGCCGACGAAGGCTTCGTCCTGCCGGTGCAATGGGTCAACCGGCCAGATCTCGACTTCCGCGGCTATGCTGGTACGCCGATCGCCGGGCGCGCCCGCGTCGGCGATCCTGTTGTCGCATTGCCCTCCGGTCGCACCAGCCGCATCGCGCGCTTGATCGGCGCTGCCGGCGAGGCGAGCCAGATCGCCGCCGGCCAGGCCAGCACGGTGACGCTGGAGGACGATATCGATATCTCGCGCGGCGACGTCATCGCCGCGGTAGGCTCGGCGCTTCCGGTGAGCCGTGGCCTCAAGGCGCGCCTGCTCTGGACCGGCGAGCGCGCCATGCTCGAAGGCGGCCAGTTCCTGGTGAAGCTCACGACGCAGAGCGCCAACGCCACGGTCGAGGCGCTGCATCACAGCATCGATATCGCGGGTTTCCAGCCGCTGCCGGCACAGAGCCTGGGCATGAACGGCATCGGACTGGTGACCTTACGCCTCGATCGTCCCTTGGTCTCGCTGCCTTATGCCCGCAGCCACGAGCTCGGCGGCTTCATCTTGATCGATCGCATCAGCAACGAGACCGTGGCCTTCGGCTTCGTCGAGCCGGGCGACGGGGCTGTCCAGCAGGCCGTGGGCGAGGGCGGGGCGCTGGCGCGAACGAGGCGTGGCGTCATCCGCATCGTCGGCCGGCCGGGTACGCCGGATCGAAGGGCCTGGTTGGCCGGGGTGAGCTGGCGCGTCCTGAGCACGGCGGGTTTGTTTGCGGCGGCCTTTGCGCTGACGGCCAATGCGGCGGCGTCTTTGGCGCTGGCCTTCGGCGATATCCTGCTGAGGCCGGGCTTGCGGGCGCTGCACATGCGGCTCTGGCGGAAGGCACCGGCCGGGGTGCTGCAGGACGGGGCGGGGATCTGAGGAGCGGCGCCAGCGGCTTCTGCCGTCGGCGTCGGGGATGTTGCGGCTGCCACGGGTCGACGTAGCGACCGGGTGGCGGAACTCAGGCCGCCTGCGTGTAGGTCGCGGCCGTGCTGTTCGAGGCCGAGAGCTGCGACGCGCTGCCATAGGCCTGCGACGCATTCTGGAGGGCTTCCGGCGGCGGCCCGTGACGGTGATGATGATGCGCGCCGGCCTGCTGCATCGAGGACTGGAAGGACTTCACCTCGTCCTGCGAGACCGAGCCGTCGCCGTTCTGGTCCAGCGAGCTGAAGAGCTTGTTCAGCTGGTCGCTGTTCAGGCGGCTGTCCTTGAAGGCCGCGCTGAACTCGTCCTTGCTGATTCCGCCATTGGCATCGGTGTCGATCGCGTCGAAGGCCGACTTGTTATCCTTGTCGGCGTCGCTGTCGGAAGCTGTCCCGGCCTTCTGCGTTCCACCCGCCTGAAGCGAGAACAGGAAGGACTGCAGGAGGCTGTCCGCCTTCTTGGCCTTGTCCTTGAACGCATCCGACTCGGCCTTGCTGATCGAGCCGTCGCCGTCGGCGTCGATCTTCTTGAAGAGCTCCTCGCTCTTGCTGCTGTCGGCGCCTTTGGGGGCCGCGCTCTCGAATTCATCGAGGCTGATGCCGCCGTCGCTGTTGCTGTCGATCTGTTCGAAGCTGGGTGGTTTTTGGTGCGGCCGGAAGCCGCCCCCGATACTGCTGATACTGGACATGGAGATACTCCGGAGACGCCGCGATCCTGCGGCGCTCCAGGAGTCTCGGCCCGGAATCTTGGTGAATGCCTAATGAATCGGATTGCGTGAGTTTTCTTCCCACGAGTCGATCCGCGGCAGTTTGACGCAAGATCGATTCAGCCCGCGACCACCGCCGTCGCTTCGATCTCGACCAGGGCCTCCGGCTCGACCAACGCCGCCACCGCGACCACCGCCATGGCGGGGAAATGCCGGCCGAAAGCCTCGCGGTAGACCGGTCCCAGCTCCTTGAGGCTGGCGCGGTAGGCGGCGATATCGGTGACGTACCAGGTCAGGCGCACGATATCCTCGATGCGCCCGCCGCCGGCCTCGACCACGGCCTTGATATTGAGGAAGGTCTGGCGCAACTGGCCGATGAAGCCCTTGGCGAAGACGCCCTCAGCGTCCCAGCCGACGAGGCCGCCGGTGACCAGCACGCGGCCTTCGGCCACCATGCCATTGGCATAGCCGCGCGGCTGCGGCCAACCTTCGGGTAGGATGGCGCGGGATTGCGAATGGTCGGACATGGCGTGTCGCCTCGGTTTCGGCCGTTCAGGCTCTGTTGGAAGAAAGATCAGCTCTCGCCCTGCGCGATCTGACGCAGCGCGAAGCGCTGCAGCTTGCCGGTCGCCGTCTTCGGCAGAGCCGGGACGAAGGCGATGGCGCGCGGGTACTTATAGGGCGCGATGCCGGCCTTCACATGCTCCTGCAGCGCCTTGACCAGCGCCTCGTCGCCCGTGACGCCCTCGCGCAGCACGATATAGGCCTTCACGATCTGCCCGCGCTCGGGGCAGGGCGCGCCGACCACGCCGCATTCCGCCACGGCCTCATGCGTCAGCAGGCAGGCTTCGACCTCGGGACCTGCGATATTGTAGCCGGCGGAGATGATCATGTCGTCGGAGCGGGCCTGGTACCAGAAATAGCCGTCCGCATCGCGCAGATAGGTGTCGCCGGTGATGTTCCAGCCGTCGAGCACGTATTTCGCCTGCCGCTCGTCGGCGAGATAGCGGCAGCCGGTCGGGCCGCGCACGGCGAGGCGTCCGGGCGTGCCGTCCGGCACGTTCTCGCCATTCTCATCGACGATCTTCGCCTCGTAGCCCGGCACCGGAATCCCGGTCGAGCCCGGCCGGATCTTCTCGCGAGGCGCGCCGATGAAGATGTGCAGCATCTCGGTCGCGCCGATGCCGTCGAGCAGCGGCATGCCGGTGCGTGCCTGCCAGGCGTCGAAGGTCGCCTTGGGCAGAGCCTCGCCGGCCGAGACGCAGGTCCGCAGCGAGGAGATGTCGCGTCCGTCGAGCTTGTCGAGGATGGCGCGGTAGGCGGTCGGCGCCGTAAAGACGATGCTGACCTCGTAGCGTTCGATCGCGTCGATCAGATCGGCCGGTCCGGCCTTCTCAGGCAGCACCATCGCCGCGCCCATCCGCATCGGGAAGAGCACGAGCCCACCGAGCCCGAAGGTGAAGGCGAGCGGCGGTGACCCGGTGAAGCGGTCATCCGGCGAGGCCTTCAGCACGCGGGCGCCATAGCAATCGCAGATCGCCAGCATGTCCTGATGGAAATGCATGGTGCCTTTCGGCTCGCCGGTCGTGCCGGAGGTGAAGGCGATCAGGCAGACATCGTCTCGCGCGGTGTCGACAGCCTTGAAATGCTCATAGCCCGGCTGTGCCATCAGCGCTTCGAGCTCGCTGCCGCCGCTGCCGAAGGCGACGATGCGGGCCAACTCCGGCACCTGCGCCTTGGCGGTTTCCAACTCGGCCGTGAGGCGGTGATCGCAAAGCGCGAGCGTGATCTTCGCCTTGCGCAAGGGATAGGCGAGCTCGCCCGCACGCAGCATCGGCATGGTCGCGACCGCGACGCCGCCGGCTTTGATCACCGCGAGATAGGCGGCGACCATCATCGGCGTATTGCCGGCGCGCAGCAGCACGCGGTTGCCGCTGACCATGCCGAGATCGCGGGTCAGCACATTGGCGATGCGGTTCACCGCCTCAGCGAGATCGGCATAGCTCCAGTGCAGATCGTTGGCGATCACGGCTGTGCGCCCGCCACGGCCGGCGGCTATATGCGTGTCGAGCAATTCGGCGACGCAGTTCAGCCGCTCGGGATAAGCGAGCCCTGCTTCTTCCACCCTCAAATCGGGCCAGCTCTCGCGCGGCGGCAGATTGTCCCGCGCGAAGCTGTCCTGATGCCCCGATCTCGCGAATCCGGTTGCTGTCATTGCGTTCCCCTGCAAGAGCCGGAACCGATCAGGTCCCCTCGGCCTGATCGGCGAATCCGCCTCTAACGATCTGCTCTTCCGGCATGGGCTTTCAGAAGATCGCGTGCGATCACGATCTTCTGGACTTCCGAGGCGCCCTCGTAGATGCGCAGCGCTCGGATTTCCCGGTACAATTCCTCCACCTTGACGCCTTTGGTGACGCCGAGCCCGCCATGGATCTGGACGGCGCGGTCGATCACCTTCTGGGCGTTCTCGGTGGCGACGAGCTTCGCCAGCGCCGCCTCGCGGGTGACACGGGCCGCGCCGCCGTCCTTGGTCCAGGCGGCGCGATAGACGAGGAGGGCGGCGGCATCGACTTCGGCCGCGCTCTCGGCGATGGCCGCTTGCGAGAGCTGAAGGTCGCCGAGCGTGCCGCCGAACAGCTTGCGGCCATTGGCATGGGCCAGCGTCTCGTGCAGCGCACGGCGCGCGAAGCCGAGCGCGGCGGCGCCGACCGTCGAGCGGAAGATGTCGAGTGTCGCCATCGCGACCTTGAAGCCGTCGCCCGGCCCCCCGATGCGGTTTTCGAGCGGTATGCGGCAGCCTTCGAAGCGCAGCGTCGCCAGCGGATGCGGCGCGATCACCTCGATGCGCTCGGCGATCGTCAGGCCGGGCGTATCGGCCTCGACCAGGAAGGCGGAAAGCCCGCGGGCACCGGGCGCCTCGCCGGTACGGGCGAAGACGACGTAATGGTCGGCGATGCCACCATTGGAGATCCAGCTCTTTTCGCCGTCGATGCGGACATGGCTGTTGCCGTCCGGCGTCGCGGTCGTCGCCATCGCTGCGACGTCGGAGCCGGCCTCCTTCTCGGAGAGGGCGAAGGCGGCGATGCGCTTGCCGGCCGCGACATCCGGCAGGATGCGCCGCTTCATTGCCTCCGATCCGGCGATCGAGATCGAGCCGGTGCCCAGCCCCTGCATGGCGAAGGAGAAATCGGCGAGCCCGTCATGCGCGGCCAGGATCTCACGGGCGAGGCAGAGCGTGCGCACGTCGAGCTTGTCGGTGAGCCCACCATAAGCCGCCGGCACGGCTGCCTTCAGGAAGCCCGCCGCTCCTAAGGCAGCGACCCGCGCCCGGCAGGCCTCGTCGACATCGTCATGGGGCAGGTCGGTGAGATAGGAACCGGCCCAGCCGGAAAGCTCCGTGGCGAAGGCGCGGTGCCTCTCCTCGAAGAACGGCCAGTCCAGCGTGTCGCCGAGGATGTCGAGGCCGAGATGGGAGGCGCTGTCCATCTCAGTTGCCCTCGAAGACAGGCTTCTGCTTCGCGGCGAAAGCGTGATAGGCGCGGGAAAAGTCCTCGGTCTGCATGCAGAGCGCCTGCGCCACGGCCTCGGCCTCGATCGCGCTCTCGACCGACATCGCCCATTCCATTTCGAGCATGCGCTTGGTCATGGCATTGGCGAAGGTCGGGCCGTCAGCCAGCTCGGCGGCGAGCGTTTGCGCTTCGGACAGCACAGCTTCCGAAGCGCAGATGCGGTTGAGGAAGCCCCAGCGCTCGGCTTCCTCGCCCTTGAGGACGCGGCCGGTATAGAGCAGCTCGGCGGCGCGGCCCTGGCCGATGATGCGCGGCAGCATCGCGCAGGCGCCCATGTCGCAGCCGGCGAGCCCGACGCGGTTGAACAGGAAGGCGATCTTGCTGCCGGCCGTTCCGAGCCGCAGGTCGGAGGCCATCGCGAGGATGGCGCCGGCGCCGGCGCAGACGCCGTCGATCGCGGCGACGATCGGCTGCGGACAGGCCCGCATCGCCTTGACCAGCTCGCCGGTCATCCGGGTGAACTTGAGCAGGTCCTTGGTCTCCATCGCGACCAGGGGCCCGATGATCTCGAAGACGTCGCCGCCCGAGGAGAAGTTGCCGCCGGCGCCGGTGACGACGATCGCCTTGACGTCTTCTTCCTTCTGCGCGGCGAGGAAGAAATCCGTGAGTTCACGATAGCTTGCGAAGGTCAGCGGATTCTTTTTCTCAGGCCGATTCAGCGTCACGGTCGCGACCTTGCCAGAGACCGAAAGGCTGAAATGCTCCGGCTTGAAGCCCGCTACAGGAAGAGTGGTGGTATTGGCGATCTGGGCCATCAGGCGTCTCCCTTGGCGGCTTCTTCGGCCCGCCCCGCGATGGCGCGATGCAGCGAGGTCTTGGTTTGTCCGAGCAGCCGGAAAAGCTGCCCGCGATCGGCCTGCTCAAGCCCGGCGAAGAGCTCGGCGATCCATTCCTCATGGCGCTCTGCCATGGCCCGGAAGACTTTTCGGCCTTGGGCCGTCAGGGTCAGGATCTGCACGCGCCGGTCCTGCGGCGCCGCGCGCTTGTCGACCAGCCCGTCGACGATGAGCCCGGCGACGACGGCGGTGACATTGCCGTTCGAGACCATCAGCCGTTGCGAGACCTCGCCGACGGTCATGCCGACCACGGTCTTGTCGAGCTGCGCCATCAGGTCGAAGCGCGGCAGCGTCGTCTTGAACTCCTCGCGCAGGCGGTTGCGGATCTCCGTCTCGATCAGGGTCGAGCAGGTCAGCAGCCTGAGCCAGAGGCGCAATTCGTCCTTGTGGTCGCCGGGGCGTTCGCTGGCCTTGGTCTCGCGGTCGAGGATCAGGGAAGAGGAGGGCGTCTCCATGTCAGAACTCCCCGCCATTGACGAGCAGGGACTGCCCGGTGACGGCGTCGCTGCCCGGCCCGCAGAGATAGAGCACGGCGGCCGCGACCTCTTCAGGCGCGATCAGCCGGCCCTGCGGGTTGTCCTTGATCATGGCCGCCAGCGTGTCCTCGCGGCTCTTGCCTGTCTTGGCCGCGACATTGTCGATGCTGGCGGTCGCCATGTCCGTGTCGGCATAGCCTGGGCAGACCGCATTGACGGTGACGCCGGAGCGCGCCGTCTCCAGCGCCAGCGACTTCACCAGCCCGACCACGGCATGCTTCGCCGCCACGTAGGCGCTCACATAGGGATAGCCGCGATGTCCGGCAGTCGAGGCGATGGCGATCAATCGCCCGCGGCGGTGCTCCAGCATGGCCGGCAGCGTGGCGTGGAACAGGTTGACCGTGCCGATCAGGTTGATGTCCAACATGCGGCGGAAGCGCTCGCTGTCGCTGCGCATGAACGGGCCAGTCTCGACCGCCCCCGCATTGGCGACGGCGATGTCGAAGGCGTGCAGGCGGGAAAGCTGGTCGAGCGCGGCGGAGACCGAAGCTTCGTCGCGTACGTCGCAAGCGGCGAAATCGGCTGCGACCCCGGCTGCGACGGCCTCCCGCAGGGTCGCTTCGTCGCGCCCAAGGATGCTGACCCGGGTCCCAGCCGCCGTCAGCGTGGCGGCAATGGCCCGGCCGATGCCGCGTCCGCCTCCCGTCACCAGCGCGCGCTGTCCTTGCAGAGTCATGGCGTTCGACCTCCGGCGCCGAATATATTTTAAGTCTGAAGGAATTTGCAAGCGGCCTGACGATGGAGCGGGGAGATGAGTATCTTGCGGCGCAAAAAGCCCGCGAGATACGGCGTTTTGCGATGCCGGGCGGCTGCGCGCGATGCGGGATCGCTGCAAAAGCCTCTTGAACTCAAAAATATTTTAGGCTTAAAATAATTTTGCAAGCCGGGTCGGCCGGCTCCCGAATGGAGGCGTCGATGCGTATCGCGGTCGTGGGTGGAGGGCCTGCGGGGCTCTATTTCGCATTGCTGATGAAGCGGGACTGGCCGGAGCTGACGGTCGACGTCTTCGAGCGCAACCAGGCCGACGATACGTTCGGCTTCGGCGTGGTCTTCTCCGACCAGACGCTCGATACGTTCAAGGTGGCGGATGCGAAGAGCTATGCCGCGATCCGCGACAACTTTGCATACTGGGACGATATCGAGATCCGCTTCAAGGGCGACAGCTACCGCGTGCCGGGCAACGGCTTTTGCGGCTGCTCGCGCCGCTCGCTCCTGATGCTGGTGCAGGCGAGGGCGCGCGAACTCGGGGTCAACCTGCATTTCGGCGACGAGATCGCCGATGTCGAGACGCTGAAGCGTGACTACGACCTCGTCGTCGCCGCCGACGGTGTCAACAGCCGCTTGCGCGAGAATTGGCGCGAGCGTTTCAAGCCCCAGACCGACCTGCGGCCGAACAAGTTCACCTGGATGGGCTCGACTCGTCCCTTCGACGCTTTCACTTTCTTCTTCAAGGAGACTGAGCACGGGCTCTTCATCGCCCATTGCTACCAGTACGAGACCGGGCGCTCGACCTGGGTGCTGGAGACCGATCCCGAGACCTTTGAGAAGGCTGGACTCGGTGCCCTGGACGAGGCGCAGTCGGCCGCCTTCCTCGAAGGCGTCTTCGCCGAGGAACTCGAAGGCCACAAGCTCATCACCAACCGCTCGCTCTGGCGCAATTTCCCGATGATCCGCTGCCGCAACTGGGTGGTCGAGAACGTCGTGCTGATCGGCGACGCCAAGGCGACGGCGCATTTCTCGATCGGCTCCGGCACCAAGCTCGCGATGGAGGACGCCATCGCCCTGCACAGGGCGATGGGGCAGGCGAAGCTCGATGTCGCGGCCGGCCTCAAATTGTTCGAGACGCAGCGCCGCGAGGAGGTCGAAAAGACCCAGCATGCGGCCGACGTCTCGCTGGTCTGGTTCGAGGAATTGAAGCGCTTCTGGGATTTCGAGCCGTTGCGCTTCGCCTTCGGTCTGATGACCCGCTCCAAGGCGATCACCTATGACAATCTGGCGTTACGGGCGCCGGAAATGGTCGAAGCCGTCGACAAGCTCGTCGCGGATGGCCTCGGCGATCTGGCGAAGCGACGCAAGGATGGCTCGCCCGTTCCGCCGGCCTTCCAGCCCTTCAAGCTGCGCGAGATGCGGGTCGAGAACCGCATGACGGTCTCGCCGATGTGCCAGTATTCAGCGCAGGACGGCCTGCCGGGCGATTGGCACCTGATGCATTACGGCTCGCGCGCCATCGGCGGTCCCGGCCTGATCTTCACCGAGATGACCTGCGTCGCGCCGGACGCCCGCATCACCCCCGGCTGCACCGGCCTGTGGAATGACGAGCAGGAAGCCGCCTGGCAGCGCATCACCGCTTTCGTCCATGCGAATTCCGCTGCGAAGATCTGCCTCCAGCTCGGCCATGCCGGGCGTAAAGGTGCGACCAAGCTGATGTGGGAGGGCATGGATCGGCCGCTGCCGGAAGGCGCTTGGCCGATCATCTCGGCTTCACCCTTGCCCTATTATCCGGAAAGCCAGGTGCCGCGCGAAATGACCCGCGCCGACATGGACCGGGTCACGGCAGAGTTCGTCGCCGCCGCCGAACGCGGCGAACGCGCCGGCTTCGACATGCTGGAGCTGCATTGCGCCCATGGCTATCTGCTGGCGAGCTTCCTCTCGCCGCTGACCAACAAGCGCACCGACGAATACGGTGGCTCGATCGAGAACCGCTTGCGCTATCCGCTCGAGGTCTTCCGGGCGCTGCGCGAGGCTTGGCCGCGCGAGAAGCCGATGTCAGTGCGTATTTCCGCGACCGACTGGGCCGAAGGCGGCCTCTCGGCTGCGGATTCCGTCGCGATCGCCGAGACTTTCGCCGCCGAGGGTTGCGATCTCGTCGATGTCTCGACCGGCCAGACCGCGCGGGAATCGCGCCCCATGTACGGCCGCATGTTCCAGACACCGTTCTCGGACCGCATCCGCAATGAGGCAGAGATCGCGACCATGTGTGTCGGCAACATCACCACGGCTGATCAGGTGAACACCATCATCGCCGCCGGCCGGGCCGACCTCGTCGCGCTCGGGCGCCCGCATCTGGCCGATCCGTCCTTCGTGCTGCGCGCGGCGGCCTGGTACGGCGTCGATACGGACCAGCCGGTGCAGTACGCGCCGGGCAAGGACCAGCTCATGCGCAACACGCCGCGCGAGCGTCAGGACCTGGAAGAGCTCAAGCTCAAGGCCAAGCCGAGCCGCCACGCCGTGGCGCATTGAGATTGGTCGTCTGCTGCTGAGCCCCTGCCGTCATTCCAGCGCTCCCGCCGGGGCGAGCGCGGAATGACGATGACGAGCCTGCAGAATTATTTGCCCTCGGCGTGGCTTCTGCTTCCCGCAGGCGAGACGTCGGGAATGGTCGGGGTGGTCGGCTTGCGCTCTGCGAAGGGGTTCGCTTCCGGCGGCTTCACCCGCAGGCGGAAGGCGAGGTAGATGCCCGTCGCGAGTGACAGCGCGCCGAGATAGACCAGCAGGCCTTGTGGCCCCATGACCTGCATGAAGGCGGTTGAGACCAGGGGGCCGATGGCCGAGCCCGTCGCCCAGAGGAAGAGCAGCTGCGCGGACAAGCCCAGCGCGCGCTCGCGGCCCAGCCGGAAATACGCATGGGCGACGGCGACCGTGTAGATCGGCATCGAGCCGGCGCCGATCAGCGCGAACAGCCCGAATTGCCAGAGCCGGCTATGCGGCAGGGAAAACCAGAGCACGGCGCCGAGCGCCAGCGTGCACAGCACGACCGATGCGGTGGCACTCAGCATGATCTTGCGGCTTTCCACCCGGTCGGCCAGCAGGCCAAGCGGCCATTGCAGGACCAGTGCGCCGATCTGGATGCCGGCGGTGAGCAGGATTGCCCATTTCTGGTTGAGCCCGATCAGAATGCCGTAGGCCGGCGCGACATTGGTAAGCGCACCGCCCATCAGGCCGACATAGAGGCAGCCGATGAAGGCGGCCGGCGCATACTGCCAGATCGTGTTGAGCCGCACCGAGATCACCGCGCCCGATTCCGGGCCTTTTGCGCGGGTCATCGCGACGGGGATCAGCGCCAGCGAGAAGGCGGCGCTGGCGAACAGGAAGATATCGCCCGACTGCATCGAGACGTAGCCGGTGCCGATCTGCGAGCCGATCAGCGCGAGCCGGTTGAGGATCTGGTAGAGGCCGAAGATGCGGCCGCGCTGCCCGGCCGAGGCCTGCCCACTGATCCAGCTCTCGATGCAGATGGCATGGCCGGCGCCCGCGAGGCCCATGCCGAGCCGCGACACCACCCAAAGATCGACAGGCCAGAGCGAGAAGCTCAGCGTCAGCGCGCCCTGCATGGCCGCAAAGACCGCGAAGGCACGGATATGCCCGACGCGGCGGATAAAGGCGGGGATCACGAAGCAGCCGGCGAGGAAGCCGACCGAATAGGCCGAGCCGACGAGGCCGATCAGCAACGGCGCCTTCTGCGCCAGCGCCATCTTGAGCGGGATCGCGGTGTTCACGATGGTCGCGGCGATCTGCAGGATCAGCGCGCCGCTGACGATCGCGCCCAGGGCGGCGACGGAACTCGTCTTCGGCTCGGCTGGCTGGCTCACGGCGGTTCCGGCCTCCGGCGCAGCCGCCGGGGAAGCCTCGGGGTCCGGCGACGGCAACTCATGCGGTTGCGATGCTTGCGACATATCCGATTCGAGGGCCGGTTTGGGAAAAATGGGCTGAGATTGCAGCTTTGCCGGAAAAGATGGGCCAATCGGGGCAGTCCGTGAAAAATCCTCGTCTTTCTTCCTTCATCCTCCGGACTCGATCGTGCCGTTTTTCGATGGTCATACAGCGCCGTGCCGACGCCCGTTCCGTCGCGTGCGAACCGAGAAAATTTATCGATGCGGTTCACCGGCGATTAACCAAGGCAGCGCCTTATCGATACGGAACGAAGTTTGGGTTCTCCCGGCATGCTCTGTCTCACTGCGACGTGCATCGCGTCTCCGCTTGTCGGGGCGCGTGCGGCGACGCTGTGCCTGCGGCCGCCGGGCGTGGCGTAAGCGTATCGAGAGTGCGGCGGATGACCTATGCGACCTATGTACGGGAAGGTGGCGCGCCTTATGTGCGGCCGCGCCGTCGCCGTCGGCCCCTGCTGAAGGGGGCCCTCGTGGCGCTCGCCTTGAGCGGCGGCGCGATGTCCGGCTTTTGGATGCTGGGGCAGGGTGCGCCTGGTTCCGATGCCGGCAATACGCTCTCCGCGACCGCTCGCAAGGCACCGAACGCCCGCGTCGCGCAGCAGCCGGCTCCTGCCTATAGCGGCCTGCTCGATCCGGCTCTGTCGGGCGGCAAGGGGGCTTCCTTCGTCCAGGGCGCTCCGGTCCGTTCCGCCTTCCAGCCGGCCGCTCAGCCGCCGTCATCCTCGCTCGCCGCTGTCGCTCCCGCCGCCGAGCCCGCCTTGCCGTTGCCGCCCCAGCCGCCGGTCACGCTGGCGGAGAAGGCCGCGCCCATGCCGGTGCCGCGCCCGCTCGACCTGCTCCCGAAGGCCGAGCCTCAGCAAATCCAGCCGCAACAGCTTCAGCCGCGCGTCGCCCAGCCGACGACGCCGCGCCGCAACAGGACCGCGGCCGCGGCGCCGACGCCCGAGGACAATCGCAACTTCTTCGAGAAGCTCTTCGGCGTGCAGAAGCAGGCCGAGCCGGCCGGCACCGCGCTCGCCTATGCCGCGCCGCAGGATGACATCGTCGATCGCGGCCGCATTACCCGCCTCAGCCCCTCGGTCGGTACGCCGACGCGCACGGCCGAGGCTGGCACGGCGATCTACGATATCGCCGCCAAGATGGTCTATCTGCCGAATGGCGAGCGGCTGGAGGCCCATTCCGGCCTCGGCGAGATGATGGACGACGTCCGCTACGCCCATGTCCGGATGAAGGGCGTCACCCCGCCGCATACCTATACGCTGACCGAGCGCGAGGCGCTGTTCCACGGCGTGCGCGCCATCCGCCTGAACCCGGTCGGCGGCAGTGGCGCGATCCATGGCCGCGCCGGGTTGCTCGCGCACACCTACCTCCTCGGGCCGCGCGGCGACTCGAACGGCTGCATCTCGTTCAAGGACTATGACCGCTTCCTGCAGGCCTTCCTGCGCGGCGAGGTCAAGCGCATCGTCGTGGTCGCCAGCCTCTGAGCGTCGGGAGCGGGGCCGAGACCTGGTGACGCTGTATTGCTGGCGCGAGCTGTAACCCTTGTCATTCCGGGGCTTCGCGTCAGCGAAGAACCCGGGACCCACGACCGGGTGAGCTGCTCGCAGCCGAACACCTGATGTCTCACCCAGTCGCGGGTTCGGGGTTCGCGCCTCCGGCGCGCCCCGGAATGACAAAGGGCGTGATCAGGGCAATTCAGGTAGCAGGCCCTATGGTTGCCGCTGACGACTGGCCATCCGCAGCGCCGCCCCGGCCGCAGCGAGAACGCAACCCAGCACGAAGGGCGGAACGAAGACCGTGAGGGCTTCGGTATCCTCCCAACGAAAGCGGAACCGGGTGAGGCTGCAGCCGCCCGAATGCAGGCCGCAGGCGAAGAGGTTGAGCGCGACCCAGCCTGCGAAGGTGACGAGGCAGAGAATAGCCCCGCCTCCGATCAGGAACCAGCTCGCGAGCCGCATTCAGGCCGTTCCGTGAAGCCGCGGCGCCGTCAGCCGCGCGCGGCCTTTGGCGCCTTCTTAGCGGCTGGTTCGGCCTCGGCCGCCTTCTTGGCAGGGGCCTTCTTCGCGGCAGGCTTCTTCGCCGGAGCCTTGGTCTTCGTTGCGCCGGCAGCGGCTTTCGCCTTGCCCTTGGCGCCGCCCTTCGCTTCCGCCTTGGCGTTCGCCAGCTCGATCGCCTGTTCCAGCGTGATGCTTTCGGCGGTCATCGTCTTGGGCAGGGTCGCGAAGATCTTGCCCCAGGCGACATAAGGGCCGTACTTGCCGGCCTTCACCTCCAGAGCGCCACCAGCGGGATGGTCGCCCAGCGCCCGGCCCGGCGTCGCCGCCGCGCGGCCGCGCCCGCCGCCGCTCTCCTTGGCGACGATCAGGTCGATGGCGCGGTTGGCGCCGAGTTCGAGCACGTCGTCGTCCTTGTCGATATTGGCGTAGACCTTGCCGTACTGGACGTAAGGTCCGAAGCGCCCGATGCCGACGAGGATCGGCTCGCCGCTCTCGGGATGGCGCGCCACTTCGCGCGGCAGGGACAGCAGGGCCAGTGCCTTCTCCAGCGTGACGCTCGCCGGGCTCATGCCCTTGGGCAGGCTGGAGCGCTTGGGCTTCTCGCCCTCGCCTAGCTGGATATAGGGGCCGAACCGCCCGTCGCGAAGCGTGACTTCGAGATTGGTCACCGGATCGGTGCCGAGGATGCGCACGCCCGGCGCGCCCTGGCCGCCCTCGGCCGAAGCCTCGCCATCGGCGGCTGGGACGGAGAGGGGGCGCGTATAGCGGCATTCCGGATAGTTCGAGCAGCCGACGAAGGCGCCGAACTTGCCGAGCTTCAGCGAGAGCTGGCCGGTGCCGCAGGTCGGGCAGACGCGCGGATCGGAGCCGTCGGCCTTCTTCGGGAAGATATAGTCGCCGAGGATGCCGTTCAGCGCCTCCAGCACGTCGCCGACGCGCAGGTCCTTGGTCTCGCCGATCGAGGCCTGGAACTCGTCCCAGAACGCGCGCAGCAGCGCCTTCCAGTCGATCTCGGCGTTCGAGACGCGGTCGAGATTCTCTTCGAGATTCGCCGTGAAGTCGAACTCGACATAGCGCTTGAAGAAGCTCTCCAGGAACGCCGTGACCAGCATGCCCTTGTCCTCGGGCACGAGGCGCTTCTTCTCGATGCGGACATATTCGCGGTCGCGCAGGGTCGAGAGCGTCGCGGCATAGGTCGAGGGCCGGCCGATGCCGAGCTCTTCCATGCGCTTGACCAGGCTCGCTTCCGAGAAGCGCGGCGGCGGCTCGGTGAAATGCTGGTCGGCGGCGATCGCGCGCTTCTTCAGCGCGTCGCCCGATTTCATCGCCGGCAGCTTCTTGCTGTCCTCGTCTTCTTCGTCGTCTCGGCTTTCTTGATAGAGCGTCAGGAAGCCGTCGAAGAGCACGACCTGTCCGGAGGCGCGCAGTTCGAGATTGCGGGCGCCGACCTTGGCCGCGATATCGACCGTGGTGCGCTCCATCTCGGCCGATTCCATCTGGCTCGCGATGGTACGCTTCCAGATCAGTTCGTAGAGCTTGGCCTGTTCGGGTTCGAGATGGCGCGCGACCATCGCCGGCAGGCGGCCGAGATCGGTCGGGCGGATCGCCTCGTGGGCCTCCTGAGCGTTCTTGGCCTTGACCGTGTATTTGCGCGGGGCGTTCGGCACGTATTTCTCGCCGAATTCCTTGCCGATGACACGCCGCGCCGCAGCGATCGCCGAGCCGTCCATGTCGACGCCGTCGGTACGCATATAGGTGATGAGGCCGACGGTCTCGCCGCCGATATCGACGCCTTCATAGAGCCGCTGCGCGAGCTGCATCGTCCGCGCCGGAGCGAGGCCGAGCTTGCGCGAGGCTTCCTGCTGCAGCGTCGAGGTCTGGAAGGGCGGCTGCGGGTGGCGCTTGACCGGCTTGGCCTCGACCTCGCTGACGGTAAAGAGCGCGGTTTCCAGCGCCGCCTTGAAGGCCTTGGCCTCTTCTGCATTGCCGATATCGAGACGGGCGATCTTCTTGCCGTCGGCGCCGACGAGACGGGCCTCGAAGGTCTGGCCGGATGCGGTCGCGAGCGTGGCCACCAGCGACCAGTATTCGCGGGCCCGGAACGCTTCGATCTCGCGTTCGCGGTCACAGACCAGGCGTAGCGCCACCGACTGCACGCGGCCGGCCGAGCGAGCGCCCGGGAGCTTGCGCCATAGCACCGGCGAGAGCGTGAAGCCGACGAGATAGTCGAGCGCGCGGCGCGCCAGATAGGCATCAACCAGCGCCTGGTCGATCGCGCGCGGATTGGCCAGCGCCTTCTGCACGGCGTCCTTGGTGACGGCGTTGAAGGTGACGCGCTCGACCGGGATGCCCTTCAGCACGCGCTTCTGGTTCAGCGCCTCCAGCACATGCCAGGAGATCGCTTCGCCCTCGCGATCCGGGTCGGTGGCGAGGATCAGCTTCTCGGCGCCCTTCACGGCGCGCGCGATCTCGGCGACCTGCTTGGCGCCGCGGCCCTCGATCTCCCATTTCATCGAGAAGTCGTTATCGGGCTCGACCGAGCCGTCCTTGGCCGGCAGGTCGCGGATATGCCCGAACGAGGCGATCACCTCGTAGTCGGAGCCCAGATACTTGTTGATCGTCTTGGCCTTGGCCGGCGACTCGACGACGAGGAGCTTCATGATTTTCGTGTCTCGATAACAGCCCTGATCAGAGCGCGGAGCCGGCCCTAACGGACGGTCCCGCGACCCGCAAGACCGCTGCGGTTCGGAAGATGCGCGCGAAAGTGGTTCAGCGCGCCGGCTCTGTCAAACCCCGAATGGATGACGACGACGATCGCCGGCCCGCTGATGCAGCGGTGAGACATGGGGGCGATCGTCGGCTTTGCAAGCGGGGCCTCAGCCCCGCGCCGCCACCAGCCTATCGATGAAGGCGTCGGTCTGGGCGCCATTGATCCAGCGCAGCACCGCGACGACGTCCTGCTCGGGATCGACCCAGATCACGTTGCTGCCGGCGCCAAGTGCCGAGAAGGACGAAGCCGGCACGCCCGGACGCGCCGCCAACCACCAGAGATAGCCGTAGTTCGTCAGGGTGGGCGAGGGCGTCAGCATGCGCTTGACCCAGTCCCGCGACAGGATCTGCCGGCCGCCCCAGTCGCCCTGCCGGCCGATCAGCAGGCCGAAGCGGGCATGGTCGCGCGCCCCGATGAACAGCCCGCCGCCCCAATGGCCGCCGCCCGGCACCGACTGGATCGAGCGGCCGTCGATCTCGGTGAAGGAGGTGCTGTAGCCCTCCCAGCGCCAGTCCGCCGAGGCACCGATCGGGTCCATCACCCGCTCGCGTAGAACCTCCGGCAGCGGCCGGCGGAAGCGTTCGAGCAGGGCGTAGCTCAGCACGTTCACCCGCACGTCGTTATATTCGTAGAAGCTGCCGGGTGCCTTGAGCTCGCGACGCTGACCCTTGCGGCTGTTGTCTGCGCCGGGGCCGATCTGGCGGTTGTGGTCGACCTGGTCGGATTTGCCGAAGATCTCGCCCTGCCATTCGCTCGACTGCTGCAGCAGGTGGCGCCAGGTGATCTGGCCGTTATGTGGGCCGGAAAAGACCGGGCCGGCAACTGTCTTGCCGACCGGCTCCTCGACGTCCTTGATCAACCCGTCGTCGAAGGCGATGCCAGCCAGCACCGACAGATAGCTCTTGGCGATCGAGAAGGTCATGTCGGCGCGCGCTGTGTCGCCCCATTCGGCAACGATGCGCCCGCCCTTCAGGATGAGCCCGGCCGGGCCGCCGCGCTCGCGCACCGGGCCGACGATCTCGGTCCAGGGGCCGCGCTCGTTCCATTCGACATTCCCGACATAGCTGCCGTCCGGATAGTACAGGCTGCGCGGCCAGGGGCTCTCTTGCTCGCGGGCGAAATCGACCGCAGCCTTCAGCCTCTCCGGGTCAAAGCCTGCCTTGGCGGGCGCGATCGTCTGCCAGAGGGCGCCGTTGGAGGCGGGGACGAAGGTTTCGTTCGGGCTGGGCACGGCATCTTCTCCGGCAAGCGAATGACCGGGTTTCGCCGAAAGCTCCGACAGGTGCAAGCAGCCCCCGGCTTCGTTGCGGTCGATGCAGCGCCGTCATGAGGCGAACGCGCATTGAAATAGATGTAGACACAATTATTGTTACTGCATCAAAGAAGAGGCCGCCATGGAAACCGCCAGCCCTCAAGAGATGATCGGGCGCACGATCGCCCGCACCGCCCGGCTTTGGCGCCGCGCTGTGGACGTGCGGCTGCAGGCCTACGGTCTCACCGAGGCGACGTGGTTGCCGCTCTTGCACCTGTCGCGGGCGTCGGCCCCGATGCGCCAAAAGGACCTGGCGCTCTCGCTGGCCCTCGACGGCTCGACGGTGGCGCGACTGCTCGACAACCTGCAGGAGGCCGGGCTGGTCGACCGGCGCGAGGACGAGATCGATCGCCGCGCCAAGACGATCCATCTGACCGCTGCGGCGGAGGATTTGGTGGCGCGGGTTGAGGCGACCTCCCGGGAGGTCAGGCTCGCGACGATCCGCAATATTCCGGAGGCCGATATCGCGCGCACCGCGGCGGTGCTGGAGCAAATCTGCGACGTCCTGGCCGCATTGCCTGAGCGGGAAGCGGCATGAGCACCGTCCTTCCGCCCGGCGCCGTGCTGGCCTCGAAGCGCCCCGCGCCGCTCTGGCTTCTGGCTCTCATCACCTTCAGCGGCACGCTGGCCATGCATGTCTTCGTGCCGGCGCTCCCGCTCGCGGCGCATGATCTCGGCGCAAGCGCCGGTTCGCTGCAATTGACGATCAGCTGCTACATTCTGGGGCTGGCGCTGGGCCAGCTCTTCTACGGGCCGATTTCGGATCGTTATGGCCGTCGGCCGGTGCTGATGGTCGGGCTCGCCGTCTATACGGCCGCCAGCGTCGCCGCGGCGCTGACGCCCGGCATCGAGGCCTTGATCGCGACCCGCTTCCTGCAGGCGCTTGGGGGCTGCGCCGGCCTCGTCCTCGGCCGGGCCATCGTGCGCGATGCGTCGGGCATGACCGACTCGACCCGGCGACTGGCGACGATGAACCTGATCGTCGTGCTTGGCCCGGGGATCGCACCGCTGATCGGCACCGCCGTCTCGGAGACGGTTGGTTGGCGCGCGATCTTCTTCTTCCTGACGGCGATGGGGCTGGCGAACATGCTGCTGACCTGGCGCGTCCTGCCGGAGACGGCCCGACCCGGCGCGGGCGTCGATTTCGGAACTGTGCTGCGCGGCTATCGGCGCCTGCTCCGCTCCCCGGCCTTCCTCGGCTATGCGATCGGAGGCGGCTTCGCGACGACGCCGATGTACGCTTTCATCAGCGCGGCGCCCTTCATCTTTACCCGCCAATTGGGCCGGCCGGCCCATGAGGTCGGCACCTATCTCGCGCTCGTCATCATCGGCGTCTGGCTGGGCAACCTCTGCTCCAGCCGCCTCGTCGGCCGCGTCAGGGTCGGCAAGCTCGTCGTCGGCGGCAGCGCGATCGGCCTGCTCGGCGCTTTGCTTCTTCTGGGCACGGCGCTGTCGGGCCATCTCAGCCTGGCTTCCGCATTGGCCGGAGCCACGCTCTTCACCTTCGGTGCGGGCATGGCCAGCGCGCCGGCTCTCGCTGAGGCCATGAGCGTCGATCCGCAACTGGCCGGCTCGGCATCGGGCTTCTACGGCTTCATCCAGATGGCGATCGGCGCGCTCGCCACCTCGCTGGCTGGCCTCGGCAGCGACCCTGCGCTCGCCGCAGGCGCCGTGCTGGCCGTTGCGGCGCTCAGCGCGCAGCTCTGCTTCGCGCTGGCCCTGCGGGCGCGCCGTCTCGCCGCTGTCACCCATTTGGCAGCCAGACCGGCGGAATGAGGGCGGGACAGCCTTGCCTTTCGCCAAGCGCGAACCTTGCGCGGGACGCGACTCGCGCCTAAACAGCCTGCTTCAAATGACATCGCCAGCACCGCTCTATCCGCACCGCCATCTCCTCGGGATCGAGGGGTTGTCCCATCTGGACATCGAAGCGCTATTGGACAGGGCGGAGGACTATGTCTCCCTTTCCCGGCAGGTCGAGAAGAAGACCACGGCTCTGCGCGGACGCACGCAGATCAACCTGTTCTTCGAGCCCTCGACCCGGACGCAGGCCTCCTTCGAGCTGGCCGGAAAACGCCTTGGCGCCGACGTGATGAACATGTCCGTCGCCTTTTCCTCGGTGAAGAAGGGCGAGACGCTGATCGATACCGCGGCGACGCTCAGCGCGATGCGCCCGGACATCATCGTCGTGCGCCACCATGCGGCCGGCGCGGTCAACCTGCTCGCCCGCAAGGTCGGCTGCTCCGTGATCAATGCCGGCGACGGCGCCCATGAGCATCCGACGCAAGCCCTGCTCGATGCGCTGACGATCCGCCGCAACAAGGGCCGCATCCAGGGCCTGACGGTGGCGATCTGCGGCGACATCCTGCATTCGCGCGTCGCCCGCTCCAACATCATCCTGCTGAACGCGCTCGGTGCGAAGGTCCGCCTGATCGCCCCGACGACGCTGCTGCCGCCCGGCATCGAGCGCATGGGCGTCGAGATATTCACCGACATGAACAAGGGGCTGGAAGGCGCCGACATCGTCATGATGCTGCGCCTCCAGCTCGAGCGCATGAACGGCGCCTTCGTGCCCTCGGCGAAGGAGTATTTCCGCTATTACGGGCTCGACCAGGAGAAGTTGTCGCGCGCTCAAGCTGACGCGCTGGTGATGCATCCCGGCCCGATGAACCGCGGCGTCGAGATTTCATCGGCCGTAGCCGACGGAGCGCAGTCGCTGATCCGCGAGCAGGTCGAGATGGGCGTCGCCGTCCGCATGGCGGTGCTCGACGCGCTGGCCCAGCACCTGCCGAATGTCTGAGCGTAAAGAGACCGAACATGGCTGACACGCAGGACATCGCAATCGTCAACGCGCGCCTGATCGACCCGGCCACCGGGCGCGAGGGCGCGGGCTCCGTTCTGATCCGCAGCGGTGCGATCGCATCGGTCGAATGGCAGGGTGCTCCCGCCACGGGCGAGGATGTGCATCGCATCGATGCCAAGGGGCAGGTGCTGACGCCCGGTCTCGTCGACCTGCGGGCCTTCCTCGGTGAGCCCGGCGCCGAATTCCGTGAGACGCTCGGCACAGGCTCGCAGGCTGCTGCCGCCGGCGGCGTCACCACGGTCGTCTGCCGTCCGGATACGAATCCGGTGATCGACGACCCCGCGATCATCGACTTCGTCAAGCGTCGCGCCCGCGACAAGGCCGTCGTCAACGTTCTCTCCTGCGCTGCCCTGACCAAGGGGCTGGAGGGCAGGGAGATCACCGAGTTCGGCCTGCTGCTGGAAGCGGGCGCGGTCTCCTTCTGCGATGGTGCGAAGGGCCTGCGCAATCCGCAGGTCATGCGCCGCGCCATGATCTATGCCCGCAATTTCGACGCCCTCATCATGAACCATGTCGAGGATCCCGAGCTGCGCGGTTCCGGCGTGATGAATGACGGCGAATTCGCCAGCCGCAAGGGCCTGCCCGGTATCCCGATCGAGGCCGAGACGGTGATGCTGGAGCGCGACATTCGCCTCGCCCGCGCCAGCGGCGCCCGCTACCACGCCGCGATGATCTCCTGCGCGGAATCGGTCGAGCTGGTGCGCCGCGCCAAGCAGGACGGCGTGCGCGTCACCTGCGGCGTCTCGATCAACAACCTCACCCTCAACGAGAACGATGTCGGCGAGTACCGGACCTTCTGCAAGGTCACGCCGCCTTTGCGCCATGAGGATGACCGCATCGCCATGGTCGCGGCACTCGCCGAGGGCGTGATCGACGTCGTCGTCTCCGATCACGACCCGCAGGACGTCGAGACCAAGCGCCAGCCCTTCGCCGAATGCGCCGACGGCGCCCTCGGCATCGAGACAATGCTCTCGGCTGCGCAGCGCCTGGTCCAGGCGGGCCAGATCGGCCTGCCGCAGCTTCTCGCCGCACTCTCGGCCCGGCCTGCCGCGCTGATCGGCCTTGCCGCCGGCAAGCTCGCCGTCGGCGCGCCCGCCGACCTCGTCCTGTTCGACCCCGAGGCGCCCTTCGTCGTCGACAAGCGCAAGCTCAAGTCCCGCGCCAAGAACTCGCCCTTCGACGAAGCGCGGCTGGAAGGCATCGTGGCGGCAACCTTCGTCGGCGGCCGGGTGGTCTACGAGGCCGAGCCGGGCTGAGTCCGCTAATTATGCACTGCGGGTCATCCCGGGCGTAGCGAAGCGCAGGCATGGATCCCGGATCGGCGCCGCCTTGCGGCTTGTCCGGGATGACGGCGCACTTTCTATTCGCGACGGCGGGTTCTATCGTGGCTGCGCTGAACCGGGCGAGGGGTTGAATGCCTGAGACGTTGAACTGGGGCCTTTCCGTCCCCGCCACGCTGATCGCCATCGTCGTCGGCTATCTCTTCGGCTCGATTCCCTTCGGCATCATCCTGACCAGGCTCGCCGGCGGCCCCGACCTGCGCAGCATCGGCTCCGGCAATATCGGCGCGACCAACGTCCTGCGCACCGGCAACAAGAAGCTCGCGGCGGCGACGCTCGTCGGCGACATGCTGAAGGGCACGGTGGCGGTTCTGGTCGGCGCCTATTTCCTCGGCGGGCCGCAAGCTGCGCTGGTGGCGGGCGTCGGAGCCTTTCTCGGCCATCTCTTCCCGGTCTGGCTGGGCTTCAAGGGCGGCAAGGGCGTCGCGACCTATATCGGCGTGCTGATCGGCGTGAAGGCCTCGGTCGCGCTCGCCTTTGCCGTGATCTGGCTGGGGCTGGCCTATCTGTTCCGCTATTCCTCGCTCTCGGCGCTGATCGCCAGCGTGATCGCGCCGTTGCTGCTCTGGTTCTGGGCCGAAATGCCCCAGGCGGCGCTGGTCATGGCCGTCCTCTCCGTCCTGCTCTGGATCATGCATCGGGAAAACATCGCCCGGCTGCTGGCCGGGAGCGAAGGCAAGATCGGCCAGAAGGGCTGACTGGCACATGGCTGGGATCGTCCTCTCCGATCGCCAGCGTCTCGATTGGTTGCGGTTGATCCGCAGCGAGAGCATCGGCCCGCGCAGCTTCCGCTCCCTGATGAACCGCTTCGGCGGCGCGTCGGCGGCGCTCGATGCGCTTCCTGACCTCGCCCGGCAGGCCGGCCGGCACATCCGGATCTGCCCGGCGGATGAGGCGCAGCGCGAGTTCGAGAGGCTCTCGCGCCTCGGTGGCCGCTTCATCGCGCTCGGCGAAGCCGACTACCCCATTCCGTTGCAGGCGATCGATTCGGCCCCGCCCTTGCTGGCCGTGCTCGGGCATGCCGCGATTCTGCAACGGCCCGCCGTGGCGCTGGTCGGCTCGCGCAATGCCTCGGCCGCCGGCATGAAGTTCACCGCGCGGCTTGCCCGCGATCTCGGCGAGGCTGATTTCACGGTGGTTTCGGGTTTGGCGCGCGGCATCGACACCGCCGCGCATGAAACGAGCCTGGAGACGGGCACCGTCGCGGTGCTGGCAGGAGGGCTCGACGAGATCTATCCGCCGCAGAACATCCCGCTCGCCCGGCGCATCGTCGAGCGCGGCGCAATCGTCAGCGAAATGCCGCTCGGCTGGGTCGCCCGTGCGCGTGATTTTCCGCGGCGCAACCGTCTGGTCTCGGGGCTGTCGCTGGGCACGGTGGTGGTCGAGGCAGCGCGCCGCTCGGGCTCGCTGATCACCGCGCGTTTTGCCAACGAGCAAGGGCGGCAGGTCTTCGCGGTGCCGGGCTCGCCGCTCGATCCGCGGGCCGAGGGCGGCAATCATCTCATCCGCGAGGGGGCGACGCTCTGCGCCGAATCGGCCCATGTCATCGAGGCGCTGCAGCCCATGCGGCAGCGGGAGCTCGATCTGTCGGTCCCCACTCGCGCCATGCGCGAGGCTGCCGGCGCGCCGGCTTCAGAGGCGATGTGGGACGAACTCGACCTGCCTGAAATCACGCCAGCGCCGGCCTATTCCCGGCGCGAGGACGGTTTCGAGGCCGAACCCTCGTCATTGCGTCCGACAGGCGGCGCGCCTGATTCCGGCCGGGTCCTGCTCGATCTGCTCGGCCCGGCACCGATCGCGCTCGACGATCTTGTCCGCGCAAGTGGGCTTGCAGCCGGCGAGGTCGGCCATGTTCTCGTCGAGCTGGAACTGGCCGGCGCGATACGGCGCCATCCCGGCGGGACCTTGTCGCGCAATCTGCCTTGAACCGCCTTCCTGAGCCGCCCTCGGCTTGGCGGCTCAGTGCTTCTCGCTGCTGGGGGCTCCGAGGCGCTCGATCTCGGCGGAGGCCTCGATCCTGGCCATTTCCAGGAAATAGCTGAGGGCGCTGAGCTTGGTGTTGCGGGCCATGATGCGGAGCTCGGCCGCCATGCCTTCGATGAAGGACGCGGCTTCCAGCGGCGACATCGGCCGGTGCGGGACTTCGTCGTCATCGCTCTCTTGTGCCACGCATTCGAGCGAGACCAGCTTGGAAACTTTGTGCTTCATAGCGAATGGATTCCCTCCCATACTGGGGGCCCAACTCGTCCGGCGGGTTTTCGATCCCTAACGAATATGCAATTCTAGATTGCAAATATGAATGAATTTCAAGCGATAGTATATTAGACGAGAAGATAGACCGCAGCCGGCAGCGTCGCCAGCGCGATCAGCGTCTGGAGGGTGGTGATCTCCGCCATCAGGGGCGCATCGCCGCCCAGGTCTCGTGCCAGGAAATAGGCGGCCGTCGCGGTCGGGACCGCGCCCGCAACCACCGTCATCGCCAGGGCGGGGCCGGTGACGCCGAACCAGCTGGCATAGAGCCAGGCGAGCACCGGCATCAGCACGAGCTTGAGGCCGACAGCCACGCCATGGGCCAGGCGCGGCCGCGCCAGCTTGCTCAGATCGAGCGCCGAGCCGACCACGAGGAGGCCGATGCCGAGCGAGGCGCGCCCGAGCACGTCCAGATAGCCGGTAAAGGCGCTGGGGAGCATCCATTGAACCTGATTCAATGCGAGGCCGACGGCCGAGGACCAGATGAAAGGGTTGTAGAGGATCGAGCGGATCGTCGCGCCGAGGCTCATCGGCCTGCCGCTCGCGAATCGAGCGAGCACGAACACGCACATCACATTGAGCAGCGGAATCATCGAGGCGACGGCGATTGCCATCAACGTCGTCCCGGTGCGGCCCTGCAGCCCGGCGGCCAGAGCGAGCCCGACGAAGGTGTTCCAGCGCACCGATCCCTGGAAAATGGAGGTGAAGGCGGGGCCGCCGATCCCGGCCCGTTCCAGCAGCGGGCGTGCGAACAGGAGCAGGGCTGCGACGCTCAGGATGGCGAGGATCAGGCTCGAGCCCATGCCGAGGACCGGCATGCTGCGCAGATCGGCCATGGCCAGCGTATGAATCACGACGGCCGGAAAGAGGAGTTGATAGGTCAAACGCTCGACGCCAACCCAATGCGCGGGCGAGACGATGTTGCGCGCCTTCAGGAACCAGCCCGTCGCGATGACGAGGAAGACGGCGATCAGGCTATCGAGCATGGCGGAAGCCGAACAGGAGGGAAGGGGGCCGCGGCGGGAACAATGGGGACTGGCAGCCGTTCTAGTTCTCGAACTGACCTGTCCCTGTCATGCCCCATCCGGGCCGGCAAGGACGCGGGAGAAGGCCTGATCTGTCCGTGCCGCAATGCTGCCGCGATTGGTTCAGGTCCCATTCAACCGGATCGCGCCATCCTTCCTGGCAAGGTTGGAGTGATCTCGTGAAAGGAGATGCCGTCATGATGTCTCTGAAGAAGAAGGCTGCCATTGCGCTGACCGTAGCCAGCGTCGCTGCAGGCACCGTCGCCGTTCCCGCCATGGCGAAGGACGTGCGCGGTTTTGATGCGGCGCGCCTCGACAAGGCGCAGGTGGAATATTCGCAGTACCGCTATCGCCATTGGCGCGGCGCGTCGCGCGGTGCGGCGGTGGCCGGCGCCGTCGGTCTCGGCATTCTGGGCGCGGCAGCGATCGCGGCTCAGAACCGCGCCTATGCGGCGCCGGGCTACTATTACGACGATGACTATTACGCGCCGCCGGCGCCGGTCTATGTCGCCCCGAGGCGGTACTACAACCCCTATGGCTATTACGACTTCCGCGACTATCGCTGAGATCGGTCGCAACTGAGCCTGCAAGGCCCGCGCAATCCGCGCGGGCCTTTCTTTGTGAGGGGATTATTCGGATTTCGGCGTCATGGATGACGCCTGGATCTGCTCACAGGGGGATGGACATGATGAAATCGCTTCGAAGCGCGGGGATCGCGGGCCTTGCACTGGTCGCGCTGGCCTGGGCTGCCGCCGAGCCGGCGGTCGCGCAGTACTATGGCGGGCAGGGCTATGGCTACGAACGCCCGTCGCGGGATGGTTACGAGCGTCGCGATTACGAACGCCGCGATTCCCGGCGTTACGACGATCGCGGCCCCCGTTATGGCTCGGGCGATGACTATGGCCGTGGCTACGGTCGTACGCAAAATCCAATGGCCGGCATGACGCTCGAGGAGCAGAAGCGCGCGGTCAAGAACGAGCGCGAGGCGCAGAAGAAGGCGATCAAGCGCGGCCAGCTCTTCCGCTAGGTCGGCACGGGCTCAGGCCTGCAAGCGAGCTGTTCACGAAGGCCGTTTCGCCATCCGGCGGGCGGCCTTCAGTCGTATTGGTCCTCCTCCTCGGCCTGCTGCGGGCCGAGCCGGCCCAGCCGGTCGAGCGCGCCCTGAAGGATGTAGGCGGCCGCCATCTTGTCGACGACGGCGGCGCGCTTGGCGCGCGAGGCATCGGCGTCGAGCAACGTGCGCGTCACCGCCAGCGTCGACATGCGCTCGTCCCAGAACACGATCGGCAGGACGGTGAGCGGCAGGAGATTGCGCACGAACGCACGGGTGGACTGCACGCGCGGTCCCTCGGTGCCGTCCATGTTGAGCGGCAGGCCGATCACCAGCCCGGCCACCTGATGCCTATCCGCGATTTTCAGAAGCGCCGCCGCGTCGAGACCGAACTTCACCCGCTGGATCGTCTCCAGCGGCGAGGCGATCTGCCGTTCGAGGTCCGAAAGGGCGAGGCCGATCGTCTTGGTCCCGAGGTCGAGCCCGAGCAGGCGCGCATGCGCGGGCAGGTCGACGAAGGCTTCGAGCGGGACGACGGCGCTGGTCATGGCACCGCGGTATCACGCGCCGGCCTGCCTCGCGAGCGATACCTTCCACGATGTGTTCGGCAAATGGCGGGTTTCCGGTCTCTGTAGCGCGGAAGTCATCGCGCATGGCCGGCTGTCACGTTATATGCGCCGGCTTGGTTGGCGGCGTAGCCGCTTGAGAAGGATGCCTCCCGTGCCGGCGCGGATTTCGCTGCAAGTTCCCGACAAATCCCTGCTCGACGCCTATCAGGCGGCTCTGCGCGGCGGCTGGTCGCCGAACACGACGCGCAACGTCGCACCGCAGCAGCTTGCCGAGATCGCTGCCGATCCCGACGCATTCCTCGCCGAGATACGCGGCGGGCCGGGCCGCATCAAGTTGCCGGATGGCCGCGAGGTCGATCGCATTCCCGGGCCGACGCGCTGGATTTTTGCCGAGGATCGCCCGGAGCGGCCCTTCATCGGCTCGATTAACCTGCGCTGGCAGGAGCAGGACGGCCGCCCGATCCTGGCCCTGCCGGAGCATGTGCTCGGCCATGTCGGCTACACCATCCTGCCGGCCTTCGCCGGCCACGGCTATGCCACCGCGGCGCTCGCAGCGATGCTCGGCGTGGCGCGCGAGGCAGGCCTCTCCGAGATCACCATCACCTGTGACGCGACCAACCAGGCCTCACGTCGCATCATCGAGAAGAATGGCGGGCGATTGGTCGAGACCTTCGTCGCGCCGCTCTATGGCCCCGATCAACGCCTCCGTTTCCTCGTCAGCACCGCACCATGACCGATATCGTCATCACCGAATTCATGGACGACACCGCCGTCGCCAATCTCAAGGCGCGCTTTTCGGTCCATTACGACCCCGAGCTCTATGCCGACCCGGACGGGATGGCGCAGCTCTTCGCCGATGTCCCGGCCGTGATCGTGCGCAACCAGACGCAGGTTCGCGGCAAGGTTCTGGAAGCGGCGAAGAAGCTCAAGGTTATCGGCCGCCTCGGCGTCGGCCTCGACAACCTCGACATGGAGGCTTGCGCCGCGCGCGGCATCCGCGTCTTCCCCGCGACCGGCGCCAACAGCCTCTCCGTGGTCGAATACGTCATCGGCACGACGATGACCCTGTTGCGCGGCGCTTATTTCGCCAATGCTGCGATGGTCGCCGGCGAATTCCCCAAGACCAAGCTGATCGGTCGCGAGATCGCCGGCAAGCTGATGGGCCTCGTCGGCTTCGGCTCGATCGCCCGCGATGTCGCCCATCACGCCCGCGCCATCGGCATGGAGGTTGCTGCCTACCATCCGCGTCTGCCCGCCGACGATCCTGCCTGGAGCGGCGTGAGGCGGCTGGAACTCGACGAATTGCTGGCCGAGGCCGACGTCATCAGCCTGCATGTCCCGCTGACCGCGGAAACCCGCGGGATGATCGGTGCGAAGGCCTTCGCCCGAATGAAGCCGGACGCGATCCTGATCAACACCGCGCGCGGCGGCATCATGGACGAGGCGGCTCTGGTCAAGGCACTCAAGGCCGGCAAGCTCGGCGGCGCCGCGATCGACGTCTACGAGCAGGAGCCGCTCGGCAAGGACGCCGCCAAGGTCTTCGCAGGGGCGCCGAACCTGATCCTGACCCCGCATATCGCCGGCAACACGCTGGAATCGAACGGGCGCGTGTCCGGTCTCGTCGCCGAGAAGGTCATGGCGGCGCTGGACGAGCGAATCTAGCGCGATTCGGACTGCAGGGAGCGATGGCTTTCGCTCCCTGCGGACCCGTGGGCGGATCGAATGATCGCCTCGCGGCCCCTTGTCATGGCCAGACAGGTGCGCCGTCCAGCCCCGCGGTTTCCGGTAGACCGCAGATCAGGTTCGCATTCTGCAGCGCCTGACCGGCAGCCCCTTTGCCGAGATTGTCGACAACGCCCATCGCAATCACCAGGTCGCGCTCTGGATCAGCCGCATAGCTGACGAATGCGAGGTTCGAGCCGGTCGCCCATTTGGTCTGCGGCGGCTTGTCGGTGACGCGGACGAACGCCCGCTCGGCATAGAAGCGCCGCGCCGCATCCAGGCATTGCTCCGTGGTGGCGCGGCCGCGACAGTAGATGGTGGCGAGGAGGCCACGGGTCATCGGCACCAGGTGGGGCGTGAACACAAGGCCGGCCGCGCTGCCGCCACTCAGCCGTTCGATCGTCTTGGCAATCTCAGGCATGTGGACATGCTTGAGCAGGCCATAAGGCACCAGATTCTCGTTGCTCTCGGCATAGCCGAACTTGCTGTCGCCGCCGCGCCCGGCGCCGGAGATGCCTGTCTTGGCGTCGATCACGATGTTGCCGGGCTCGATCAGCTTGTTGACCAGCAGAGGGGCCAGCGCGTTCAGCGTCGCCGCAGGAAAGCAGCCGGGGTTGGCAATGCGGGTCCGGCCCTCGATCTGCGCCGGCCAGATGTCGGCCAGGCCGTATGCCCAGCCCTCGACATAGCGGTGGTCACCGCCGATATCGACGATCTTCACGTCCTGGGGGACACGTGCCAGCGCCTCGGCCGAAGCGCCCGTGGGCAGCGACGCAAAAAGCACGTCGAGCTTCGGCAAGGTCGCCGGGTCCCATTTCTCGATCACCAGTTCGGCCAGCTTGGTCGGCACACCGGGGAAGCGATCCCTCAACCGGCTGCTGGCACTGCTGTCGCCGGCCGCGTAGACCAGCTCGAAAGACGGGTGGCTCGCGATCAGCCGCAGCGCTTCGCCGCCGCCGAAGCCACTGATGCCAACTATGCCGACGCGGATGCTCATGATGATGTCCTTCTGGGGTTCGGGCAAAAGAAAACCCCCGGAGCCGAGGGCTGCGGAGGTTCGGGAACACGGGCCGGGGGCCGCTTCGTCGGATGAAACCTACAGTAAGGCTGTCATCATGCGGAAGGGCACTGATCGACGCGCAGCCAGAAGAGCCGCCGCTTGTTGGAAGCAGCGTCGGCGTCGATCACAGAGGTTCCGGTTTCCGAGCATCTCCAATGACACTGTCGCTGCCTACATTCACCGTCAAGCGGAAACTCCGCTTCCGTTCGAATGCGGATGCTACGCGCTCAGCTCGCGTTCCAGCTCGCCGTCACAAGCTCACACGAAATCGAACCGATCGACATCGACCAGCCCCTTGTCGGTGATCTTGAGATGCGGGATCACCGGCAGGGTCAGGAAGGCGACCTGCAGGAAGGGCTCGGCCAGCACGACGCCGAGCGCTTTCGCCGCCGCGCGGAGCTTCTCAAGATCGTGCCGCACCACCTCGAAGGGCTGCTCGCTCATCAGCCCCGCGACCGGCAGCGCCAGCTCTGCCGTGACCTCACCGCCATCGGCCACGGCGAAGCCGCCGCCGGTCTCGATCAGCCGGTTTGCCGCTGCCGCCATCGAAGCCTCATCCACGCCGACGACGCAGAGATTATGGCTGTCATGCCCGACCGAAGAGGCGATGGCGCCGCGCTTCATGCCGAAGCCATGGACGAAGCCGGTGGCGATGCCGCCGTTCTTGCCGTGGCGCTCGATCACGGTGACCTTGATCGCGTCCTGCGCCAGATCGGGCAGGGCCTCGCCGTCGCGCGCGGGCAGGGCCATCGACAAGCGCTCGGTGATGATCCGCCCCGGCACCACGCCGATCACCGGCGTCTCGCCGTCGCGGGCCTTCACACGGAAGGATGCCGGCGTGACAGGCCGGCATTTCACGCTGCCGTGCCCAACGGGCGCAACCGAGCATCGATCCGCGAACAGCGCCTCCTCGACGGGCCGGCCCCCGGTCAGGACCTGCTTCACCGAACAGGCGGCGAGGTCCTCGATCAGCACGATATCGGCGCGCTTGCCCGGCCCGATGAAGCCGCGATCGAACAGCCCGAAATTCCGCGCCGCTGACAACGAGGCGATGCGGTAGGTCGCAAGCACATCCGCGCCCTCGGAGATGGCGGTGCGAATCATGTAGTCGAGATGGCCTTCCTCGCCGATATCGAGCGGGTTGCGGTCATCCGTGCAGAAGGCGAGGAAGGGCGAGGCGTCGCGCGAGATCAGCGGGATGAGCTGATGCAGGTCCTTCGAGACCGAGCCCTCGCGGATCAGGATCGCCATGCCCTTGGCGAGCTTTTCGCGGGCTTCGTCGGCGGTGGTCGTCTCATGGTCGGTGCGGATGCCGGCGGCGAGATAGGCGTTGAGGTCCATCCCGCGCACCAGCGGCGCATGGCCGTCGATATGGCGATGCGAGAAGGCTTCGAGCTTTGCGAGACAACCGGGATCGCGATGGATCACGCCTGGAAAGTTCATGAACTCGGCGAGCCCGATCACCTTGGGATGATCCATCATCGGCGTCAGGTCGGCGGCTTTGAGCTGCGCACCCGCCGTCTCCAGATGCGTCGCCGGCACGCAGCTCGACAGGTTGACGCGCAGGTCCATCCGCATCGCCTCGGCGCAGGCGAGGAAATAGCGGATGCCCTCCGCGCCTAGCACGTTCGATATCTCGTGCGGGTCGCAGATCGCGGTGGTGACGCCATGCGGCAGCACGCAGCGCTCGAATTCGAGCGGCGTCACCAGCGAGGATTCGATGTGCAGATGCGTGTCGATGAAGCCGGGCACGGCGATGAGGCCCTTGGCGTCGATGACGCGCTTGCCTTCGTAGGTGCCGTAGGTCCCGACGATGGTGTCGCCGCAGATCGCGATATCGCTCTCGACCAACGCGCCGGTGACGAGGTCGAGGAGCGTCGCGCCTTTGATGACGAGATCGGCCGGCTCGTCGCCATGCCCTTGCGCGATCCGGCGGGCGAGTTCCTGGCTGGAGACCTTGGCGGCGTCGGTCATGGGGCGATTCCGTGCGTTCGACATGGCGCCAGCCTGCCTCTCTCTGCCTGCAATGTCGACTTGGTCGGCGGGCTGGATCAGCCTAGATAGGGGCCGGCATTTCGAAAGCCTGGAGCCTTCGCATGAAACTCACCTGGTACGGCCATTCCGCTTTCCGCGTCGATCTCGACGGCGCCGCCATCCTGATCGACCCGTTCTTCACCGGGAACCCGGCCTTCGATGGGGATGTCGCGGCGATCTCCCAGGGCGTCAGCCATATCGTGGTCACCCATGGCCATGGCGACCATGTCGGCGACACGCTCGACGTCGCCGCCAAGACCGGCGCGACCGTGATCACGAACTATGACCTCGCCATGCATCTGGCCTCGCAGGGGCTCAAGAACTTCAGCCCGATGAACACCGGCGGCACGGTCGATCTCGGCCCGTTCAACGTCACGCTCGTCCGTGCCGATCATTCGGCCGGGATGGGCGAGGGCGGCGTCAACGTCCCCGTCGGCAACGCCAATGGCGCGATCATCAAGGCCAAGGGCGAGAAGACGCTCTGGCACATGGGCGATACCGACATCTTCTCGGACATGGCGCTGCTCAGCGAAATCCATGGCGTCGAGGCCTGCATCTGCCCGATCGGCGACCGCTTCACCATGGGCGGCAAGGTCGCCGCGCTCGCCATGACCCGCTTCGTCAAGCCGAAGGTCGCGATTCCCGCCCATTACGGCACCTTCCCGATCATCGACCAGAATGCCGATCGCTTCGTCGAAGGGCTGAAGGGCAGCAGCGTCGAGGTGATCCTGCCGAAGAAGGGCGAGGCGTTCGCGGTCTGAGCCGGAGAAACCGGCCGGATCGCTCAATGCTGATTTACGTTTGCCCGTTCGCCGCGCTATAGCGCGGCGAACCGTTTTCCGGCGCGTCATTCGCGCCCTATCCAGGAGTCCGCCATGTCGGTCGATCTCGCCACCGTCAAACGCGTCGCGCATCTCGCGCGCATCGCCGTGCCGGAGGCCGATCTGCCCAAGCTGCAAGGCGAGCTCAACGCCATCCTCGGCTTCGTGGAGCAGCTCAACGAGGTGAATGTCGACGGCGTCGAGCCGATGACCTCGGTGACGCCGATGGCGATGAAGCAGCGTGAGGACGTGGTCACGGATGGCGAAATCGCCGATGCGATCGTCGCCAACGCCCCGGCCTCCGAAGACGATTATTTCATGGTGCCGAAGGTGATCGAGTAAGCGCGCGGCGCTCGTTCGATCATCCCGGATGCGCGTTGCGATCCGGGCCTCTGCCACCAGATAAATTCCGGAACTCTCCCGTGACCGATCTCACCCGCCTGACGCTCACCGAGGCCCGCGACGGCCTCAAGGCCAAGACCTTCTCCGCCACCGAACTGACGAAGGCGCATATCGCCGCCGTCGAGAAGGCCCGCGCCCTCAACGCCTATGTGCTGGAAACCCCCGAGCATGCCCTGAAGCAGGCGGCTGCCTCCGACGCGAAGCTCGCCAAGGGCGAAGCCGGCCCGCTCGAAGGCCTGCCGCTCGGCATCAAGGACCTGTTCGCGACGCAGGGCGTGCGCACCACCGCCTGCTCGAACATCCTCGGCAATTTCGTGCCAGCCTATGAATCGACGGTCACGAGCCAGCTCTGGCGCGACGGCGCGGTGATGCTCGGCAAGCTCAACAACGACGAATTCGCCATGGGCTCGTCGAACGAGACCTCGGCTTTCGGCAATGTCGTGAACCCCTGGCGCCGCAAGGGCTCCAATGTCGGCTCCGGCGCTGGTGGCGCCGTCGAGGGCAACCATCTCGTGCCGGGCGGCTCGTCCGGTGGCTCAGCTTCGGCCGTCGCCGCCGATCTCTGCCTTGCCGCGACCGCGACCGATACCGGCGGCTCGATCCGCCAGCCGGCCGCCTTCACCGGCACGGTCGGCATCAAGCCGACCTATGGCCGCTGCTCGCGCTGGGGCACGGTCGCCTTCGCCTCCTCGCTCGACCAGGCCGGGCCGATCGCCAAGACGGTACGCGACGCCGCCGTGATGCTGCGCTCGATGTCGGGCCATGATCCGAAGGACACCACCTCGGTGAACATGGCCGTGCCGGATTACGAGGCGGCCGTCGGTCGCTCCGTGAAGGGCATGAAGATCGGCATTCCCCGCGAGTACCGTCTCGATGGCCTCAACGCCGAGATCGACGCGCTCTGGCAGCAGGGTATCGAATGGCTGAGGGCCGCCGGCGCTGAGATCGTCGAGATTTCGCTGCCGCATACCAAATACGCCTTGCCGGCCTATTACATCGTCGCTCCCGCAGAGGCCTCCTCGAACCTCGCCCGCTATGACGGCGTCCGCTACGGCCTGCGTGAGCAGGGCAGGGACATCGTCGAGATGTACGAGAAGACCCGAGCCGCGGGCTTCGGCGCCGAGGTCAAGCGCCGCATCATGATCGGCACCTATGTGCTCTCGGCCGGCTATTACGACGCCTATTACGTCCGGGCGCAGAAGATCCGCACCCTGATCAAGCGCGATTTCGAGACGGTCTACGCGCAAGGCATCGATGCCGTGCTGACGCCTGCCACGCCGTCCGCCGCCTTCGGCATCGGCGAGAAGGGCTCGGCCGATCCCGTCGAGATGTATCTGAACGACGTCTTCACGGTGACGGTGAACATGGCGGGCCTCCCCGGCATCGCCGTGCCTGCCGGCCTCGACGCGCAGGGCCTGCCGCTGGGCCTGCAGCTCATCGGCCGCCCCTTCGACGAGGAGACGCTGTTCTCGCTCGGCGAGGTCATCGAACAGGCGGCCGGCCGCTTCGCCGTCTCCGAGCGTTGGTGGGGCTGAGCCGGTTTCGGCTTTGCTGAGGTCGCTTTGAACCGCCCTGGTTGCCCCGGACAGGCGGCGAAGCCGTGTCGATCCGGGGGCCATGCCTGAACCGTCCCGGACGTGATCCCGGGTCTCCCTTGGCTTGCCCGGGATGACAGGCCCTTTCCTTGGTCGTTAGGGTAGGCAACTTTCCCAGGGAAACGGCGATGATCTTCAGCCGCGTTATGGCCTATGCCTGTCTGACGGCGCTTGCCGGCATATTCGCCGTCGTCGTCGCGCTGATGATCCTGCTGACCATTGTCCAGCTCCTGCGGGGAGAGGCGATCCCCGATCCAGCTGCGCGAGCCATCGGAGCCGTTGTTGCCGCCGGCCTCGCACTTGTCTGCCGGGCGGTGGCGAAGCGGCTGATCTGACCGCTTCCCGCTCGAATTCGGACGGCGGTGCTTGTATAGAGGGATACGAAAAAGGGGCCGCTGAGCGGCCCCTTTTCATTATCGGCTGTCGTGGCGTGCAGCGGCCTCAATGAGCCGCTGTCGGTGCCACCGGCGGCTGAGCCTGCGCCTTGCGCCGCTTGCCGCCGAGATCCGCCAGCCAGCGCACCATCACGTAGAACACCGGCGTGAAGATCAGGCCGAAGAAGGTCACGCCCAGCATGCCGGAGAACACCGCGATGCCCATCGCCTGGCGCATCTCCGCGCCGGCGCCGACCGAGATCGTAAGCGGCAGCACGCCGAGGATGAAGGCCATCGAGGTCATCAGGATCGGCCGCAGGCGGGTCCGGGCGGCAGCGATCGCCGCGTCGCGGCGATGCATGCCCTCGTCCTCCGCCTGCTTGGCGAACTCGACGATCAGGATCGCGTTCTTCGCGGCGAGGCCGACGAGCACCACCAGGCCGATATCGACCAGGATGTTGCGGTCCAAGTTGGCGTAGTTCACCCCGAACATTGCCGCCAGGATACACATCGGCACGATAAGGATGACCGAGAGCGGCAGGAGCCAGCTCTCGTAGAGCGCCGCCAGCAGCAGGAAGACGAACACCACCGCAAGGCCGAAGGCGATGATCGCCGTATTGCCCGCGAGCTTCTCCTGCAGCGCGATCTCGGTCCATTCGAAGCCGAAGCCGGCCGGCAGCCGCTCCGCCGCGATCTTCTCGACCGCCGCGATGCCTTGGCCGGTCGAATAGCCGTGCGCCATCGCGAGCTGCACTTCCGCCGCCGGATACAGGTTGTAGCGCGGCACGCGATAGGCGCCGGTCGTGTCGTGGAAGGACGCGATCGAACCGATCGGCACCATCTCGCCATCCGCGTTGCGGGTCTTGAGATTGGCGACGTCGCGCGTGGTCAGGCGGAAGGGGTTGTCCGCCTGCGCCGTGACGCGATAGGTCCGGCCCAGCAGGTTGAAGTCGTTGATATAGGCCGAGCCCATATAGATCGACAGCGTCTCGAAGATGCGCGTCACCGGCACGCCGAGCATCTCCGCCTTGGTGCGGTCGATATCGGCGTAGATCTGCGGCGTCTTGGTCGAGAACAGCGTGAAGGGCTGCTGGATGCCCGGGACCTGCCCGGCCGAGCCGGCGACGATCCAGGCCGCGCCTTCGAGCGCTGTCAGCCCGCGCCCGCCGCGATCCTGCACATAGCCCTTCAGGCCGCCGCCGGTGCCGATGCCCGGAATTGCCGGCGGTTCGATCAGCAGGGTGAAGGCTTCCGAGATGCCGAACATCTGCTGCCGGAGATCGGCGAAGATGCCCTGCGTCGTCAGCCCGGCCTTCACGCGGTCGGCGAAGGGGGCGAGCGTCACGAAGGCCACGCCGGTGTTGGGCGCGATGGTGAAGGTCGCGCCGTCGAGGCCGGCGAAGGCGACGGTATGCGCAACGCCGGGGCGGGACAGCAGGATCTCGTTGGCCTTGCGCAGCACGTCGTCCGTACGCTGCAGCGAGGAGCCGGGCGGCAGCTGGATCACGGCGATGAAATAACCGCGGTCGAGCTGCGGCACGAGGCCGGTCGGTGTCCTGCGGATGTCCCAGACGGTCGCCGCGATCAGGCCGGAATAGACGATCAGAAGGATCACCGCGATGCGGATCAGCCGCGAGGTGACGCGCCCATAGGTGCGCGACAACCAGTCGAAGCCGGCGTTGAAGTAATGGAAGAACCAGCGGACCGGCGCGCCGAGCTTGTAGAAGAAGCCGTGCTGCTCGTGCTCGTCATGCTTCTTGTGCGCCTTCAGCAGCACCGCCGACATCGCTGGGGAAAGCGTCAGCGAGACGAAGCAGGAGATCGCCGTCGAGGCCGCGATCGTCACCGCGAACTGCTGGTAGAAGGTACCCTGCAGGCCGCTGATGAAAGCTGTCGGGATGAACACCGCACAGAGCACGAGCGCGATCGCCAGCAGCGCGCCGCCGACCTCGTCCATGGTCTTGTGCGCGGCTTCCTTGGGCGTGAGCCCCTCGGCGAGATAGCGCTCGACATTCTCCACGACGACGATCGCGTCGTCGACGACGATGCCGATGGCGAGAACCAGCGCCAAGAGCGAGATCGTGTTGAAGGAGATGCCGATCGCGCTCATCACCAGGAAGGTGCCGACCAGCGAAACCGGGATCGCGACGATCGGGATGATGGCGGCGCGCCAAGTCTGCAGGAACAGGATGACCACGATCACGACGAGCACGATCGCTTCGAGCAGCGTGTGCACGACTGCGTCGACAGATTCGCCGATGAACTCGGTCGGGTTGTAGATGATGCGGTGCTCTAGGCCGACCGGGAACTGCTTGGCCATCTCGGCCATGGTCGAGATCAGCTTGTCCGAAGTCGCGAGCGCGTTCGAGCCCGGCCTCTGGAAGACGCCGATGGCGACCGTGTTCTTGTTATCGAGATAGGCGTTGGTGGTGTAGTCCTGCGAGCCGAGCTCGACGCGCGCGATATCGCGCACGCGGATCGTGCCGCCATCGGCGTCGGAGCGGACGACGATGTTCTCGAATTCCGAGATGTCCGTCAGGCGGCCGAGCGTGTTGACCGAGAGCTGGAAGGCCTCGTCGGACTTCGCCGGCGGCTGGTTGAGCGCGCCGGCCGCGACCTGCACGTTTGCGGCCCGCAAAGCGGCGACGACGTCACCGCCGGTCAGGTTACGCGCTGCGACCTTGGCCGGGTCGAGCCAGATGCGCATCGAGAAGTCGCGTGCGCCGAAGACCTGCACGTCGCCGACGCCGTCGACGCGGGTCAGCACGTCCTTCACGTAGAGCGAGGCGTAGTTGGAGATGTACTGCGCGTCCCGCGACCCGTCCGGCGAGATCATGTTGATGACCATCAGGAAGTCGGGCGAGGCCTTGCGCACCTGGATACCGAGCGCGCGCACGTCCTGCGGCAGACGCGCCTCGGCCTGCGAGACGCGGTTCTGCACCAGCACCTGTGCCTGGTCGATATCGGTACCGCCCTTGAAGACGACATTGATCGTCACCCGCCCGTCGCCGGTCGACTGCGATGTGATGTAGAGCATGTCGTCGACGCCGTTCACCTCCTGCTCGATCGGCGTCGCCACCGTGGCGGCGACCGTCTCGGCCGAGGCGCCGGGATAGGTTGCGGTGATCGAGACCGTGGGCGGCGCGATTTCGGGATATTCTGCGATCGGCAGCGAACGCTGCGCGATGGCGCCGGCGATCGTCAGCAGCACCGAGAGCACGGTGGCGAAGATCGGCCGGTCGATGAAGAAATGGGCGAAGCGGAACATGGGGATGTCCTGGCCGGAATAAGGCGGGCGGGCGCCCGGTGGCGCCCGAGATTCAATACCGGGCCGGAGACGACCCGAAAGGCATGCGCCGGCTTTCGGGGAGAGCCGGCGCGGCAGGCGCTCAGTTGGTCGTCGCGACCTTGATCTCGCCGGGCTGCGGCGTCACGGGAACGCCCGGGCGGACCATCGGATTGGCGTTGCCACCGACGATCACCTTGTCCTCGGGCGTCAGGCCGGAGCGGATCACGCGAAGGCCCTCGCTGAGTGGCCCGAGCACCACCGACTTCGGCACGACCTTGTTCTCGGGGCCGACCGTCAGCACGATCTTATGGGCCTGATCGGACGCGATCACCGTGTCGGGCACGAGCAGCGCATCGGATTCGCCCGCGAAGAAGCGCAGGCGGCCAAAGACGCCGGGCGTCAGGAACTGGTCCTTGTTCTCGAACACCGCGCGGCCGCGGATCGTCGCCGAGCGGGCATTGAGCGCGTTGTCGAGGAAGTTGACCTTGCCGCGGCGGCCCCATTTGGACTCGTCGGAGAGGCGCACCTCCACAGGGGTTCCTGCATCCTTGCTGGCGCCGTCGCGCGGATTGCTCATCCGCGCATAGCGCAGATAATCGGCTTCCGAGACGTCGAAGGTGAAATAGATCGGATCGACCGCGACGATGGTCGTCAGCAGCGAGGCGCCCGACTGGCCGCCCGCGATCAGGTTGCCCGGATCGACGCGGCGGTTCGAGATGCGGCCGGCGATCGGCGCGCGCACCTCGGTCCATTCGAGATTGAGCTGGGCATTCTTGAGTGTGGCCTCGGCGCCCTGCTGCGTGCCGATCGCGCTGTTCAGGTTGGCGCGGCGCTGGTCGACGTCGCGCGCCGTGATCGTGCGGTTCTGCGTCAGGCCCTCGGCGCGCTCGACCTCGTTCTGGGCGAGCTCGACCTGCGCCTTGGCGCGGGCAACGTCTGCGCGAGCCACGTCGACGGCCAGTTTGTAAGGCCGCTGATCGATGGTAAAGAGCAGGTCGCCCTTCTGGATGAGCGCGCCGTCGCTGAAATGGACGCTGTCGATGAAGCCGGAGACGCGGGCGCGCACCTCGACCTGATCACTGGCCTCGAAGCGGCCGGTATACTCGTCCCAGTTGGTGATGCGCTTGGCGAGCGGGTTGGCGACCTGAACCGGAGGAGCTGGCGGGGCTCCCTGAGCGGCAGCGTCGAACGCGGTGAGCGCGGTCGACGTGAAGGCGGCGGTGAGCACCAGACCGATGAAACGGCTGCGTGACATGACGGAACTCCGGGGTAACGAGCCGGCACAACCAATGGGGGTTTCCGGCATTTTGCGCAAGAAGGGGCGGCCAGTGACGAATGTCAAGAACCATCACTCGTCAAGAGGCGCGATATTGCGCCACATAAGCCACATTCCCGCCATCTGGTTGCAGGAGCGCAACGCGGCGGGCCGATTTCGCCGCTCGCGAGTGCCGTGCCGGCGCAACGGAAGCTTGCCGCCCGCCCGCCGACATCGTAACGCGTAAGCGAATATAGCAGCCGGAAGAGTCCAGATGAACGCGCATGCCCGCCCCGCCGACCCGAAGAAGCTGATCAAGGGCGCGACCGGCGATTGGGAGATTGTGATCGGCATGGAGATCCATGCCCAGGTCACCTCCAATGCCAAGCTGTTCTCAGGCGCCTCGACCGGTTTCGGCGCCGAGCCGAACGAGCATGTCAGCCTCATCGACGCCGCCATGCCCGGCATGCTGCCGGTGATCAATGCCGAATGCGTGAAGCAGGCGGTGCGCACCGGCCTCGGCCTGAACGCGCAGATCAACAACCGCTCGGTCTTCGACCGGAAGAACTACTTCTATCCGGACCTGCCGCAGGGCTACCAGATCAGCCAGTACAAGAGCCCGATTGTGGGTGAGGGCGAGATCGTCGTCGATCTCTCGCCGACCGAGCAGATTACCGTCGGCATCGAGCGCCTGCATCTCGAGCAGGATGCCGGCAAGTCGATCCATGACCAGCATCCGACGATGAGCTTCGTCGACCTCAACCGCTCGGGCGTGGCGCTGATGGAGATCGTCTCCAAGCCGGACCTGCGCTCGGCGGACGAGGCGAAGGCCTATGTCTCCAAGCTGCGCACCATCCTGCGCTATCTCGGCACCTGCGACGGCGATATGGAGAAGGGCAATCTCCGCGCCGACGTGAACGTCTCCGTGCGCAAGCCGGGCGATCCGCTGGGCACGCGCTGCGAGATCAAGAACGTCAACTCGATCCGCTTCATCGGCCAGGCGGTCGACACCGAGGCGCGCCGCCAGATCGGCATCATCGAGGATGGCGGCACGATCGACCAGGAAACCCGCCTCTACGATCCCGGCAAGGGCGAGACCCGCTCGATGCGCTCCAAGGAAGAGGCGCATGACTACCGCTATTTCCCCGATCCGGACTTGCTGCCGCTCGAATTCGACGACGCCTTCGTCGAGAGCCTGAAGGGCGCGCTGCCGGAACTGCCGGACGCCAAGAAGGCTCGCTTCATCGCGACCTACGGGCTCTCGCCCTATGACGCCTCGGTGCTGGTCGCCGAGCGCGATCAGGCCGATTATTTCGAGGAAGTCGCCAAGGGTCGCGACGGCAAGGCCGCTGCCAACTGGGTGATCAACGAATTGTTCGGCCGCCTGAACAAGGAAGGCAAGGACGTCACGACCTCGCCGGTCTCGGCTGCCCAGCTTGGCGGCCTCGTCGACCTGATCGGCGAGGGCGTCATCTCCGGCAAGATCGCCAAGGATCTGTTCGAGATCGTCTGGACCGAGGGCGGCGACCCGCGCGAGATCGTCGAGACCCGCGGCATGAAGCAGGTCACCGATACCGGCGCCATCGAGAAGGCGGTCGACGAGATCATCGCGGCGAACCCCGACAAGGTCGAGCAGGTCAAGGCCAAGCCGACCATGCTGGGCTGGTTCGTCGGCCAGGCCATGAAGGCCTCGGGCGGCAAGGCCAACCCGCAGGCCCTGAACGAGATTCTTAAAGCAAAGCTCGGCATCGAGTGATCATGTGACGCCCGCCGATCTCGTCATCCGCGACGCCGAAGCCGCCGATCTTCCGGCGGTCAGGGCGCTTTTGGTCGAGACCTGGCATGCCACCTATGACGGCATCTACGGCTGGCAGCGTGTCGCCGAGATCACCAATGCCTGGCACTCCCTCGAGAACCTCAAGGCGCAGCTAGGCCGCGGCGAGGGCGTCTTCCTCGTCGCGCTGGTCGGCGAGGAGATCGTCGCCACGGCCTCCGCCCGGCAGGAGCGCGATGGTGCTGCCCTGCTGACGCGGCTCTATGTCCTGCCGAACCGGCAGGGCGTCGGCATCGGCCGCACCTTGCTGCAGGTCGCGCTCGCTTGCTTTCCCGAGGCGCCCGTGGCGCGGCTCGAGGTCGAGAGCCAGAACGAGCCGGCCATCACCTTCTACGAGCGCATGGGCTTCTTCCTGCAGCGACAGGCGCGTTTCGACGGACGCGACGACACGCCTAACACGCTGCTGATGGCGAAACGGCTGTTCGTCGCCTGACGCAGGCAAACAACGAACGAGATGGGCCTATGACGAAAACCGACGCTTCCGAGATCTGCATGCGCGAGGCGGTCAGGGCGGACGTGCCGCGCGTCGCGACGCTCATCATGCATGGCGCCTCCGTGCAGAAGCGCACGCCCGAGCAGATCGCGACCGAGGCGCAGGATCCGGTCTATCTCAGCGCCTTCGACGTGATCGCGGCCAATCCCTACAACGCGCTCTTCGTCGCCGAGCTGGAGGGCAAGGTGGTCGGCACCTACCAGATCACCGTCCTGCCGGGCATGGCCGAGCGCGGGCGCATCCGCGCCAAGATCGAGAGCGTCCATGTCGCGCCGGAATGCCGGGGCCAGGGCATCGGCGCGATCATGATGCGCCATGCGATCGCCTTCGCGGCGGAGAAGGGTGTCGGCCTCGTCGAGCTGACCTCGCACAAGGCCCGGCCAGATGCGCATCGCTTCTACAATAGCCTCGGCTTTCAGCAGAGCCACGAGGGCTTCAAGATGGCGCTCTCGCTCTGAGCGAGCACGCCGTGAGGGCATGGCGCGGTCGCGTCGAAAGCGGGCCGTACCCCCTTCCGGGCCTTTCGGATGCTTCCTAGGTTTCGGGGCGAGGCCTCCCGCCTGAAAGGAAGCGACCGATGTCCGAAGCCCCCGCCAAGCCGATCGACCTCTACTACTGGCCGACGCCGAACGGCTTCAAGATCACGATCATGCTCGAAGAGACCGGGCTGCCCTACACCATCGTCCCGGTGAATATCGGCAAGGGCGACCAGTTCAAGCCGGACTTCCTGGCGATCTCCCCGAACAACCGCATGCCCGCGATCGTCGATCCCGACGGGCCGGGCGGCAAGCCGATCTCGGTCTTCGAATCAGGCGCTATCCTGCAATATCTCGGCCGCAAGACCGGCCAGTTCTATCCGAAGGACGAGCGTGGCCGCGTCGAGGTCGACGAGTGGCTGTTCTGGCAGATGGGCGGCTTCGGCCCGATGCTCGGCCAGACCCATCATTTCCGCATCTACGCGCTTGAGAAGGTGTCCTATGCGATCGAGCGCTACACCAACGAAGCCAACCGCCTCTACGGCGTGCTGAACAAGCGCCTCGAAGGCCGTGACTACATCTGCGGCGATTACTCGATCGCCGACATGGCCTGCATCGGCTGGGCCCGCGGCTGGGAACGCCAGGGCCAGGACCTCAAGCAGTTCCCGCATGTCGCGCGTTGGCTGGAGACGATGATGGCGCGGCCCGCCGTGCAACGCGGCGTCAAGGTCGGCGAGGAGCTGCGCAACCCCGCCGGCATCAGCACGCCCGAGGAAAAGGCGATCCTCTTCGGTCAGAAGGCGCGTTGATCCGCCTTCCTTCTCCCCTCGGGGGAGAAGGTGGCAGCGCGAAGCGCTGACGGATGAGGGAAGAGTAGCGCTGATGGCCCTCATCCGTCTGCTTCGCAGACACCTTCTCCCCCGAGGGGAGAAGGAAGAAACCCTCAATTCATCCGGTTCCACTTCACCGAGCGGCAGATCAGGCCGCCCATGACGCAGCCGGCGGTCGTCAACGTGCTGCCCGAGAGCGTCATCGTGCCCGAATAGGTCTTGCCGTCCTCGGGGTTGAAGGCGCTGCCGCTCCACTTGTTCGTGCCGTTCGGCTTCATGTCGTAGAAGATGCGCTGGCCGACCTTGGCCGGACCCTTCTCGTCCTTGAGCCACGAGAGCGAGCCGCAGAGCGCGTCGCCACATTTCGTGAAGCGCACGCGCGAGGCGCCGGTGTCGCGCTCCCAGGTGCCGACGACTTCCTGAGCCGCCGCAGCCGAGACGCTTCCCAGCAGCCCGAGCGCAGCGAAGGCTGCAAGCTTCCATCCGGTTCCGTGATGCATCCGTTCCTCCCGTGTTCGACCAGCTATGTCTGCATGGTTCAGATATGAACCATATCCGGGATTTGGCTTGCCTCCAAGCTGCCGCTGCGGAAGACGTTTCCACTGCTTCCGCAGCGCAAGGTGAATCCATTCTCAACGCGCAAGCTCGTGACGTTAGATCAGGTCATTGAAATCATGTCGATTTTCAGGATTCCGAGATGAATCCTTTGTTGATTTAACCGGCTGATTACGTCTCGTTGAGACTCGATTCATCGCGAAATTTAGGACGCATTTTAAAGATCGGACCCACTCTCAAACGCATCAGCCGGGGCCTTTGGACGGGTGCCCGGCGCAAAGACAAAAGGGTGGTTTGTCATGGCACGCATGGAGATGAGCGCTGTTCCTGCTTCGCTGGTGATTCCGGCGGAGGTGTCGGCGGAAGCCTATTACGAACTGGGCCTGATGCATGCTTCGGGGCGGGCAGGAGCCGTCGACCTGGTCAAGGCGCAGATGTGGTTCAACGTCGCCTTTGCCCGTGGCTGTGCCCGTGCAGCGGCGCACCGCCAGGAGCTGGCGCTCGAAATGGACCGCGACCAGATCGCTTCAGCCCTGCGCGAGGCACGTGCTTTCCTCACGCGGCACTGAGGCCACTCTCGGCACCCGGAAGGATGGCGCCTGTGGCGCCGTTCAGAACGCAGCGACGCCGCCCGAGGGCGGGGGCTGGTTGCCCCTGCAATCCCCGGTAATGGAATCGGGTGTCACGGACAGGATTTGACACAGCAGCGCCAGGCAACTGGCGAAGGCGAGACCAATGAGCAGCATAGGCAGGCTCCTCGTCGTCAACGCCTCAATCTAGCATCGAATTGATCTGCCGGCTCATCGATTCCGGGCATGACGGCCCTGCGCACGAGCCTTGTGGGGTGCGAAGGCGGCAGCTATAAGCGCGCCGCATTTCCTTTTCCGTACCCGTTCCAAGGATCGATCGATGGCTGTCCAGCGTACCTTCTCCATTCTCAAGCCCGACGCGACGAAGCGCAATCTCACCGGCGCGGTCAACGCGGTCATCGAGAAGGCTGGCCTGCGCATCGTCGCGCAGAAGCGCATCCAGATGACCAAGGCCCAGGCCGAGACCTTCTATGCCGTGCACTCGGCCCGTCCGTTCTTCGGCGAGCTCGTCGAGTTCATGACCTCCGGCCCGGTGATCGTGCAGGTTCTGGAAGGCGAGGACGGCATTGCCAAGTATCGCGAAGTGATGGGCGCCACCAACCCGGCCAACGCTGCCGAGGGCACCGTCCGCAAGCTCTTCGCCCTCTCGGTCGGCGAGAACACCGTGCACGGCTCGGACGCGCCGGAGACGGCCGCGATCGAGATCGCGCAGTTCTTCTCGGGCAACGAGATCGTCGGCTGATTTCAGCCGCCTGCTGAATAAGCGAAAGGCGGGCCGGTTTCCGGCCCGCCTTTTCTTTTGGTCGGTTGCGCGCCGCGGCTGGGGAAGTTCCCGCCGCGACGTCGCGGCTCCTTAGAGCCCGAAGGAGTAGTTCGATCCCGTGTCGAACGAGTAGCTCGCCGACAGGCCGAAGGTGAGCGAATCGCGCGAGCCGAAGGGCCTGACGATCGGGGAGCGCGTGGCATCGCCGACGAGGCGCTTGTACTCGACATAGGCCGTCGTCTTGAGCTGGTCCGACCAGCTATAGGTCACCTGCGCCAGGGCGCCGTAGCTGTGGACGCCGGCATTGAAGCGCTGCAGCAGGCCGCCCGTGCCGGGCATGGCGCCGCCGGTGCCGAAATAGGTCCGGACATAGTCGGCGGAGGCGATCCGCATGCGTGGGCCGATGCCGAGCGTCCAGGGGCCGAGCGTCGAGAAGGCATCCAGCTTGAAATCGGCGACGATGCCGTCATGCGCGACAATGCCGCGGCGCACATCGACGCGGCCGCGCAGCCAGGATGTCGGGTAGAACTCGGCGAAGCCGCCGGCTTCGGCGCCGAACTTGGTCGCGGGCACGGCGACGAGGGCGGGATTGACCTTGGCCGAGCGCTTCCACAGCAGGTCGCCCGAGAAGCCGATGCGCCAGCCTTGGCCGGAGAACACGCCGATGCTGAGCATGGCGTCGTCCTCGGCACTCCACCAGGTGCTCTTCAGGCCCTTGCCCAGCGAGATGATCGGGCGCGCCCGGAAAACGTAGTCATCCGAGCCGGTATAGTCGGGCTGGTAGCGCACGCCGGCGCCCAGCGTGAGGTACCAGTTCTGCGCCGACTGGGGCGAGGTCAGGGTCGAGTAGTCCTTCGACTGGGCCTTGGCCTGGCCCGGCAGCAAAAGGGCGAGGCAGGTCGCAAGACCAGCCAGATACGCAACGCAACGCATGATCCAGAACTCCGACGCGACGGCGTCTTCGATAAGCGATGCCTGCAATCTGGCGGACGAGGTTTAATGCGCGGTTAAGGTTCCCATTTCGTTATCTTCAGTATTTTCAAGCAGTTGATCTTTCGGAACCTTTTACTCGGCGTCGATTCTCGGGGCGTTCTGGTTTCTGCGTGAGCCGGCGGTCGACGGCGTCGCAGGGTTCGAGGCTCTTTCGCGGAGGCGGTCACTTTTTCGCCCGGCTGCCGGTTCACGCTTCGTGGTATGCGGAAAACCATTGTCCTCACCCTCGCTTTGCTCTCCGCCGGCTGCGCCGGCCAGGGCGATCGTCGCTCGCGTGATGAAGCCAATTGCGACAGCTACGGCTTCAGCCGCGGAACGGATGGATATGCCAACTGCCTGATGACGGCGGATCGCGATTGGAAGCGCGACCAGACTAGGCGCGTCGAGCGCTCGGAGGAGACGGCCTATCCGGAATAGCGATCCCACGGATCTCCACCGTGGAGGGAAGGTGCCGGGTTGGCGCTGGTTTTAGCGAGCCTCGGAAGGTTCGGCCTCGGGCGGGGGGCTTTCGGGGCCGATGAATTCGAGGATCGCTTTCGAGAACGCCATTATGGCGGCTTCCCGGTTCTCGACGCACATCGCCCGCGCGAGATCGGCGAAGTCTTCCGGGCCGATCTGAACCACGACCTTGGAGTTGCCGCGTCCCGAGGCTATGGCGCCGCTGACCGTGACACCGCTTTTTTTCAGGCCGTCGGTACCTCTGCCGACCCACGTCCCGTGGCCGATTCGAACGCGGCCCTCGTACTGCCAGCGGCCGCCGCCTTGCAGGGGCGCTCGCCAGAGCTGGCTGTGTTCGCTCATCATCTCACCTTCGATTTGGCCGGTTGCCTCATGAAGCAGTCGGGCTGCGAAATCCAGACGAGAGTCTGCGATGCGGCGACGCTAGGCAGGCGGTCCGCGAGATCGAGATCGGATGCGACGACAGGTGGTTTTGAATACAGCGTATTCATCGAGGATGGGGAGAATGATCGCGGGCCAGGAACTCGGTCGAAAAGGCCCTCCAGAAGGAGCGGCGATCATGGAACTGGCGATCCTCTGGCTGCTTTGCGCAGCCATCTTTCTCGAATTGGTCGAGCGCGCGCCCGAGATCGACTTCGACTAGAGCCGCAGCCCGAAAGCGGAGCGCGTTTTCGGAAAGAGCTCATACCGGGCTATGGAAATGGATCGTTAGGGTGACCGGAGACGACGCGTCGTGGCGATCTAGCCGTCTCCCAGGAGCAACCAGGCCGCCCAGCCCAGAAAGACGATCCACGCTGTCATCGTCACGGTGATGCCGCCCAGGAGCAGCAGGCCCACGGCCCTGCTTCCCGCCTTGTCCTTGTCTCGCTCGGGATCGTCCATCATATCGTACCGTGACCAGCTGGCGGTCGGAGCGCCGTCGGGCGCGAGGACCGCTGCTTCCGTTCGGAAGCTTGACGCGATCGGCTATCGGCGCAGCAACCCCCAAATGGGTGTAGGTGGGTCGCAGCACTGGCGCGGCAGCCGCACCGCTCATGAAATCGGCAATCCCGCCCGGCTTGGCCTCTTGACCTGCGGCCCGCTCTATGACCATGCCGGAGCACGGGCTCGGCATCGTGGTCTTCGATGCGCTCGTTCTCGAAGGGCAGGCGAAGTCATGAAGATGCGGCGGATGGGTGCGGTCGTTCTGGCCGGTGGACTGTCGATTCTGGCGAGTGTTTCGGCCTATGCCGCAAGCAGCTCGACGACCTTGCCGCCGCCGGATCCGACGGCGAAGAACCTGACCCCCTACATGATCCAGCTGCGCGCCTTCGACGCCTGCCTGATCACGCAATCGCAGCTGATGGGCACGACGCGCGAGGCGGTCCACACCCCTTGCAGCTGCTACGCGAAGGGCACGGTCAACGCGATGACCAAGGACGAGATCCAGGCCTTCCGCGACACCGGCTATTTCAACGACACGGCCCGCCAGAAGGGCCTGCAGTTCATCGATCAGTGCAAGCTGAAGCGTCCGTTCTGAGCTGACGGCCGAGCCGGCTTGCCGGCTCGACCCTCTCGGGACAAAGCGCCTTGCTGCTGACAGACTCCTGACAGAAGCTGTCAGCGCGGCTGAGCCATTCTGCCGCAGGTCCACATCACAGCCCGTTCGATCGTTCCGGTCGAACGGCATGGGTGCTGGGCCGGGAGACGAGTGGGGAGACGCCGCCGTGCAGCGCGCTGAACGATTGCTCGACATGATTCAGAGCCTGCGTCGCCGCAGGCGCCCCGTGACGGCAGAGACGCTGGCTTCCGAGCTAGATGTCTCCGTTCGCACTGTTTACCGCGACATCGGCGCCCTGGTGCGCCAGGGTGTACCCGTGCGCGGCGAGGCCGGCATCGGCTACGTCCTCGACGCAGGCTTCGACCTGCCGCCACTGATGCTCTCGCCCGACGAGATCGAGGCCGTGCTGGTCGGCATGCGCTGGCTGAGCGAGCGCGCCGACCCCGTGCTGGCGCGCGCCGCCGAGGATGTCGTCAGCAAGGTCGCGGCGGTGCTGCCGCCGCATCTGCGGCCGATCCTGCTCGACGGCGCTCTGTTCGCGGCCTCGCATCCCGGCGACGTGCAGGCCGATCAGGTCGATGTCGCGGCGGTGCGTGCTGCCATCCGCAACGGTCGCAAGCTCTCGATCCACTATAGCGACGAGAGCGGCCAGGCGACGCAGCGCATGATCTGGCCGATCGGCATGACCTTCTACGAGCGTGTCCGCATCGTCATCGCCTGGTGCGAGCTCCGTCAGGCCTTCCGCCATTTCCGCACCGACCGCCTGACCGGCCTGGTCGCGCTGGAGGAGCGCTATCCGGCTCGCCGTGCCGATCTCTTCCGCCGCTGGCAGAAGGAAGAGGAGAAGGCGAAGGAGGAGTGGGAGCGCTGCAAGCGCGAGGGCGACAGCGCGGCTCAGCCGCGGATGACGGCCCCGCCTTCCAGCCTCGCCCGGCCGGAGGCAACCTCCGCCAGCGCCGCCGGGTAGAGCTTGTGCTCCTCGACGAGGACGCGCTTCGCCAGCGTCTCCTCGTCGTCGCCGGGCAGGACCGGCACCTTCGCCTGCAGGATCACCGGCCCGGCATCGAGCTCCGGCACGACGAAATGCACCGAGCAGCCATGCTCGGAAACGCCGGCTTCAAGCGCCTGCTGATGCGTATGCGTGCCCTTGAACAAGGGCAGCAGCGACGGGTGGATATTGATCATCCGCCCTTCCCAGCGCGCCACGAACCAGGGCGTCAGGATGCGCATGAAGCCGGCCAGCACGAGCAGGTCGATCTGGTTCACCCGCAGCAACTCGTCGACCGCCCGCTCGAAGGCCTCGCGGTCCTTGCCGAAGGGGCGGTGATCGACGGTCGCGGTGGCGATGCCGAAGCCGCGCGCCCGGTCGAGTCCGGCGACATCGGGAATGTTCGAGATGACGAGCGCGATCTGCGCCGGATAGCCCGACGCCTGCGCCGCTTCCGCCAGCGAGACCATGTTGGAACCGCGCCCGGAGATGAGCACCCCGACGCGCTTGCGGGGAAGGGCGGTGCTCACAGCGGAAGCTTGCCGCGATAGCTGACCTGCTCCTCGCCGGCCGCAACCGGCACGATTTCGCCGAGCTTCACCGGCGCCTCGCCGGCGGCCTTCAGCGCGGCAAGCACCTCGTCCGCCTTATGGGCTTCAGCCGCGACGATCATGCCGATGCCGCAGTTGAAGGTGCGCAGCATCTCGCGCTCGGCGACGCCGCCGGTCTTGGCGAGCCAGCCGAACACAGCCGGGACCGGGATCTCGGCCAAGTCGAGCGCGACGCCGAGGCCGTCCGGCAAGACGCGCGGGATATTGTCGGGGAAGCCGCCGCCTGTGATATGCGCCAGCGCCTTGATGCCGTCGGTCGCCTTCAGCGCCTGCAGCAGCGGCTTCACATAGATGCGGGTCGGCTCCAGTAGGGCTTCGGCGAGGCTCTTCTCGGGGGCGAAGGGGGCGGGCGCATCCCAGCCGAGGCCGCTCAAAGCGACGATGCGGCGCACGAGCGAATAGCCGTTCGAATGCACGCCGGAGGAGGGCAGGCCGAACACCACGTCGCCGGGCCTCAGATCCTCGCGCGGCAACAGCGTGCCGCGTTCGGCCGCGCCGACGGCGAAGCCGGCGAGGTCGTAATCCTTCTCGGCATACATGCCGGGCATCTCGGCGGTCTCGCCGCCGATCAGCGCGCAGCCGGCCTGGCGGCAGCCATCGGCGATGCCGCGCACGATCTCGACGCCGACCTTCGGGTCGAGCTTGCCGGTGGCGTAATAGTCGAGGAAGAGCAGGGGCTCGGCGCCCTGTACGATCAGGTCGTTGACGCACATCGCGACGAGGTCGATGCCGATCGTCGCGTGCAACCCGCTTTCGATCGCGATCTTGACCTTGGTGCCGACGCCGTCATTGGCCGCGACCAGGATCGGGTCGTTGAAGCCGGCGGCCTTCAGGTCGAACAATCCACCGAAGCCGCCGATCTCGGCGTCCGCGCCCGGCCGGCGCGTCGCGCGCACCAGCGGCTTGATCTCGTCGACCATGGCATTGCCGGCATCGATATCGACGCCTGCCTGCGCATAGGTCAGTCCGTTTGCGCCGGGCTTGCTCATTGCGTTTCGCCTTCCTTGCGTGCTCGCGGGAGCGATAGGCAAGCGCGCCCGCCATGGCAAGGTGTCAGGGCCGGCTTTGGCGATTTCTCACAGGCGGAAACGCGCCATTCCGGCCGGGCACGGGGGCTCAGACGGAGGAGCATTGGTCTTTCCGGCGGTTCGCGCGACACTGTCGCCATGACGATCCCCAACCTGATCACCATCGGTCGCCTGTTCCTGGTGCCGCTGGTCATCGTCATGATCGCCGGCGCGAACTGGGAGACGGCCTTCATCCTGTTCGTCGTCGCCGGCATCTCGGATGCGGTCGATGGCTTCCTGGCCAAGCGTTGCGGCATGGCGAGCGAACTCGGCGCCTGGCTCGATCCGGCTGCCGACAAGGCCTTGATCGTCTCGATCTACATTACGCTCGCCGTCGTCGGCGCGATCCCGGTCTGGCTCGTCGTGCTCGTCGTCGCGCGTGACCTGATGATCGTGGCGGCCGTGATCCTGTCATGGCTGCTCGGCAAGCCGCTGGCGATCGCGCCCATCGTCGTCAGCAAGCTCAACACCGCTGCCCAGATCGCGTTCGCGGCGCTGGGGCTGGGCTCGCGCGCCTTCGGCATCGAACTTGGGTCGGTCGCGCTGGCCTGTGAACTCCTTGTCGCTCTGTTGACGGTCGCCTCGATGACGGCCTATCTCGCCTTCTGGCTGCGCCATATGGCAGGTTGACGGGGGCTCTATCCGCCCGAGTGGCTTGGAACCGCAGGCCCCGATGCACATCTGACAGGTTCCGCCGACTGTAAGACGCGAGAGAGGCTGATCGATGACGTTGCAGCGCCAGATCGGCTTCTGGGTTGGCTCCCTTCTTGTCTTCATCCTGTTCCTGGTGGTGTTGCGGGACGTTCTGCTGCCCTTCATCGCGGCGCTGGCGCTGGCCTATCTGCTCGATCCGCTCGCCGACCGGCTGGAGCGCATGGGCATGAACCGGCTGGCGGCGACGATCGTCATCCTCGTGGTCTTCCTGCTCATTTTCGTGCTGGCACTGGTGCTGCTGGCGCCCCTGCTCGGACAGCAACTGGCCGGCCTCGTCGCCCGCCTGCCGGGTGATGCAGCCAAGCTTCAGGCTCTGGTGCTGGAGAAGGGTGCGCCCTGGCTCGAGCGCTTCGGTGGTACCGATCTCACCAAGGAAGCGCAGAACTCGCTGGGCAATCTTGTCGGCGACGGCATGAAATGGGTCGGCGGCCTGCTGCAATCGCTCTGGAGCGGCGGCACCGCCATCGTCGGGGTTTTCTCGCTTCTGGTGCTGACGCCGGTCATCGCCTTCTACCTGCTGGTCGACTGGGACCGCATGGTCGCGACCGTCGATAGCTGGCTGCCGCGCGACCATCGCGACACCATCCGCGGCCTGCTCCACGAGATGGACATGGCGATCGCCGGCTTCCTGCGCGGGCAGGCGCTGGTCTGCGTGCTGCTCGGCGGCTTCTATGCGATCGGCCTCAGCATCATCGGCGTCAATTTCGGCGCGCTCATCGGCATCATCTCGGGCCTCCTCTCCTTCATCCCTTATGTCGGTTCGCTGACCGGGCTCGTGCTCTCGGTCGGCGTCGCGACAGTGCAGTTCTGGCCGGACTGGACCTGGCCGCTGGCGACGCTCGGCGTCTTTCTCGCCGGACAGTTCCTCGAAGGAAACATCTTCCAGCCGAAATTCGTTGGCGATTCCATCGGCGTGCACCCGGTCTGGCTGATGTTCGCGCTGCTCGCCTTCGGCTCGCTGTTCGGCTTCGTCGGCCTGCTGCTGGCAGTGCCGTTGTCTGCGGTGATCGGCGTGCTCTGCCGCTTCGCACTCGGGCAATATCTCGCCAGCAACCTCTATCGCGGCATCCATCCGCAGCCGAAAAAGATCGACGTGACGATCGATATCGAGCGCTGAGTTGTCGATGTCCGAGTTGCCCCCGCGTCCGCGTCAGCTTGCCTTCGATCTCCCGGTCGACAGCCGCCATGGCGTCGAGGATTTCCTCGTCGGCGCTTCCAACGAGGCCGCCTATGGCCTCATCGAGCGCTGGCCGGCCTGGCCCGAGGCCTGGCTGCGCCTCACTGGGCCGGAAGGCGCCGGCAAGACCCATCTCGCCGCCATCTGGGCGCGCGCCGCCCATGCCTGGACGATTCCCGCCAAGGAATTGAATGAGGCGCAGGTGCCGCATCTCGTTTCCGGCGGCGCGCTGGTGATCGAGGATTGCGATGCGGGCGCCCTCGACGAGCACGCCCTGTTCCATCTGATGAACGCGATCAAGGCGCGCGGCGGTTCGCTACTGCTGACGGCAAGGCGACCGCCCGATCTCTGGGGTCTGAGCGTGCCGGACCTGCTCTCGCGGCTCCGGCTGGCGCCGGCTGCGACGATCGAGCCTCCGGATGACGGGCTGCTGCGGGCGCTGCTGGTCAAGCTCTTCATCGACCGCCAGCTCGTGGTCGACATCGCCGTGATCGACGCTCTAGCCATGCGGATGGAACGCTCCTTCGCCGCCGCGCGACAGGTCGTCGACCGGCTCGACCGGCTGGCGCTGGAACGCGGTCGCAGGGTCACGCGTCTGCTGGTTCAGGAGGCCCTGGCGGAACTGTTTCCTGAGGAGCCGGGTTGAAGCCGGCTATATTTGCGTGGCTGGTGCCTCAAATCATGTCGCTTGTCATCGAACCGTCACGCTAGGATGGCTTCAACGGCGGCATGAGCGGAAAAATGACCAGGACCCGAGCGAAGAGCATGCCTCTCGAGATCGCGATCGACGAGCCGGAGAAGCTCTCCAGCGAGGCTGATCCGGCGCCGCTGCGTCAGCAGCCGGAGCGCTTCATGAACCGGGAGCTCTCCTGGCTCCAGTTCAACCGCCGCGTCATGGAGGAGGCCTCGAATCGCAGTCACCCGCTCCTGGAGCAACTGCGCTTCCTGTCGATCTCCGCGAACAATCTCGACGAATTCTTCATGGTCCGCGTCTCCGGCTTGCGCGAGCAACTCAAGGCCGGGGTGGTCACGCGCAGCCAGGACGGCCTGACGCCGGCCGGTCAGCTCGCGGCCATCGGCGAGGCCGTCGCGGCGCTGACCGCCGACCAGCAGGCGCGGTGGGCGGAACTGCGCCACGACCTGCACGAGAACCGTATCCATCTGCTCCAGCCTGGCGATATCGGCGCGCAGGACCGGATCTGGCTGGAGGATTATTTCCTCAACTACATCTTCCCGGTGCTGACGCCGCTGGCGATCGACCCGGCGCATCCTTTCCCCTTCATCCCCAATCTCGGCTTCACCATCGCCCTTGCGCTGGAGCGCAAGCACGACGGGCGCCAGCTCGACGCGCTGATCCGCGTGCCCACCAAGATCGACCGTTTCATTGAGTTGCCTGACTTGGCGCGCGAGGGGCTGCATCGCTTCATCGCGCTCGACGACGCCGTCTCGCTCTTCATCAGCAAGCTCTTCCCGGGCTACGAGGTGAAGGGCGCCGGCTCCTTCCGCATCATCCGCGACTCCGATCTCGACATCGAGGAGGAGGCGGAGGATCTCGTCCGCGTCTTCGAGACCATGCTGAAGCAGCGCCGGCTCGGCGTCGTCATCCGGCTCGAACTCTCGACCGGCATGCCCGACCATTTGCGCCGGATGATCGTGCGCGAGCTCAAGGTCGACAGCGACGAGGTCGTCGAGGTCAACGGCATGATCGGCCTGAACGAGCTCTCGCAGCTCGTCGGCACCGACCGGCCGGACCTGAAGTTCAAGCCTTACAATGCCCGCTTCCCCGAGCGCATCCGCGAGCATGGCGGCGACTGCTTCGCCGCGATCCGCCAGAAGGACCTGCTCGTCCATCACCCCTATGAGAGCTTCGACGTCGTCGTGCAGTTCCTGCAGCAGGCGGCGCGCGACCCCAATGTCGTCGCGATCAAGCAGACGCTCTACCGCACCTCGGCGAACTCCCCGATCGTCAAGGCGCTGACGGAAGCGGCCGAGGCCGGCAAGTCGGTCACCGCGCTGGTCGAGCTCAAGGCCCGCTTCGACGAAGAGGCGAATATCCGCTGGGCCAAGGAGATGGAGCGCGCCGGCGTCCAGGTCGTCTACGGCTTCATCGAGCTCAAGACCCACGCCAAGCTGTCATTGGTCGTGCGCCGCGAGGCGGGGCAGCTCGTCAGCTACTGCCATATCGCGACGGGCAACTATCATCCGATCACGGCGCGCATCTATACCGATGTCTCCTTCTTCACGGCCGATCCCGTACTGTCGCAGGACGTCGCCCGCATCTTCAACTTCATCACCGGCTATGCAGAGCCCGCCGGCCTGGAGCGCATGGCGGTCTCGCCGACCAGCCTGAAACAGCGCCTGCTCGGCGACATCGCCGAGGAGGTCGCCCATGTGAAGGCCGGCCGCAAGGGCGCGATCTGGGGCAAGTGCAACTCGCTGGTCGATCCCGAGATCATCGACGCGCTCTATGATGCCAGCCAGGCCGGCGTCGAGATCGACTTCGTCGTGCGCGGCATTTGCTGCCTCAGGCCCGGCGTGCCCGGCCTCTCGGACAATATCCGGGTCAAGTCGATCATCGGCCGCTTCCTGGAGCACACCCGCATCTACGCCTTCGGCGCCGGCCATGGCATGCCGTCGCCCAAGGCCAAGGTCTACATCTCCTCGGCCGACCTGATGCCGCGCAATCTCGACCGCCGCGTCGAGGCGCTGACTCCGATCCTGAATCCGACTGTGCATCAGCAGTTGCTGGACCAGATCATGTTGGCCAACCTGCTCGACAACGAGCAGAGCTGGACGATATTGCCCGATGGCGGCTCGCGCCGCATTGTCCCCGCGCCGAACGAAGAGCCGTTCAATGCGCATAAGTACTTCATGACGAACCCGAGTCTGTCCGGACGTGGAAAATCGCTCTCCAATTCAAGTCCCCGCTCCCTCTCGCGCCGAGGGGGACGTAAGGCCTGAACTCCGGCATGCGCCGGGGCGGCTCGCGCTCTCCCATACCATCGCCATCGTCGATATCGGTTCGAACTCGGTCCGTCTCGTCGTCTACGAGATGCTGGCCCGCGCCCCGTCGCAGGTCTTCAACGAGAAGGAGATGGCCGGTCTCGGCCGGCAGGTCGCCTCGACCGGCCGTCTCGCCGACGATGCCGTCGCCAAGGCGATCAACGCGCTGGTGCGCTTCCGCATCCTCTGTGAAGCCATGCATGTCGGCGAGATCCGCGTCATCGCGACGGCTGCCGCGCGCTATGCCAGCAACGGTCCGGAATTCATCGCCCGCGCCGAGGAGGCGATCGGCCAGCCGATCGAACTGATCTCGGGCGGGCGCGAGGCCGTTCTCTCCGGCCTCGGCGTGATCTCGGGCTTCGACAATCCCGACGGCGTCGTCGGCGATCTCGGCGGTGGCAGCCTGGAGCTGATCTCGGTCAAGGACGGCGTAGTGGGGCAGGGCGCCAGCGTCCCGCTCGGTGGCCTCGCCCTGCTCGACCGCTCGAAGGGCTCGCTCAAGGCGGCCGAGAAGATCGTCAAGGACGAGCTCGACAAGCTGCCGCAGCTCGCCGCTATGAGAGGTCGTGATTTCTATGCGGTCGGCGGTACCTGGCGTGCGCTCGCCACGCTGCATCAGCATCGCGCGGCCTATCCGCTGAACGTGATGCACGGCTATTCCGTGCCGACCCGCGACGTCGCCGATTTCGTCAAGCTGGTCGAGCGGGCCGATATCTCGGTGCTCGACGCGATCGATTCCGTGTCTTCGGCTCGCCGCCCGCTGCTGGCCTATGGCGCATTGGTGCTCGACGAGCTGATCAAGCGCGGCCGGCCGCGCGAGATCATCATCTCGGCACAGGGCGTGCGCGAAGGCCTGCTGCACGAGCAGCTTTCGCCGGAGGAGCAGAGCGCCGACCCGCTGATGCAAGCGGCGCGCGACTACAACTTGCTGCGCGCCCGCGACCCGCGCCATGCCGCCGAGCTGATCAATTGGACCCGCGGCATCCTCGAAACGGCCGGCCTGCCGCAGGACGAGCCCTCCGGCCGGATGATCGAAACCGTCTGCCTGCTCTCCGATATCGGCTGGCGCGCCCATCCCGATTATCGCGGCGAGCAGAGCATGAACGTCATCGCTCACGCCTATTTCACCGGCATCGACCATGTCGGGCGGGCCTTCCTGGCGCTGACGATCTTCCATCGCTATGCCGGGATGAAGGCGAGTTCGCCGGCCGCGGCTGGGCTCAAGACGCTGCTGCCGCCGCAGATCCTGGCGCGAGCGCTGCTGATTGCGGCGATCTTTCGCGTCGCCTATCTGCTCTCGGCCGGCATGTCGGGCATCCTGCCGCGCATCCCGGCGACTTGCGTCGACAACCGCCTGCTCCTGCGCTTCCCCGACGACCTGTCGGCGCTGGCGAGCGAGCGTGTCGAAGGGCGGCTCAAGCAGCTAGCGAAGCTGCTCGGCCGCGATTTCGAGATCGGCAAGCTCTGAAGTTGGTGGTGAGCTGTTGACTCACCCCACAGCACGCAAGCGCGCGAAGCCGGCATCAAGATCGGCCTTGAGGTCTTCGATATCCTCCAGCCCGATATGGATACGGATCGTCGGCCCCCTGAAGTCCGGCGTCGTCGCGGTGCGGTAGTCCTTGCAGTCGAAGGGCAGCACGAGACTCTCGTAGCCGCCCCAGGATGCGCCGATCCCGAACAGCGTCAGCCCGTCCAGCATCGCTCCGACCGCCTTCATCGAGACGGGCTTCAATTCGAAGGTGAAGAGCGAGGAGGCGCCGGTGAAGTCGCGCTTCCAGATTTCGTGCCCGGGCGCACCGGGCAGGGCAGGGTGAAGAACGCGGGCGACCTCGGGACGCGCCTGCAGCCATTCCGCCATGGCGATGCCGGCCGGCATCTGCTCCTTCAGGCGAACGGCCATCGTGCGCATGCCGCGCAGCGTCAGGAACGCGTCTTCCGGGGCAACGATGAGGCCGAGCTGGCCCCAGGCCGCGCGCAGCTTCTTGTAGAGCTCCGGCGTGCGGGCCGAGACGGTGCCGATCAGCACGTCCGAATGGGCCGCATAGTACTTGGTGCCGGCCTGCACCGAGAGATCGACGCCGAATTTGTGGCTGTCGAAAAAGAGCGGCGTCGCCCAGGTGTTGTCCATCGTCACCAGGATGCCGCGCTCGCGCGCCACCGCGACGATCGCCGGGATATCCTGCATCTCGAAGGTCTGCGAGCCCGGCGCCTCGGTCCAGACAGCCTTCGTGTTGGGCTTGAACAGTCTGGCGATATCGCCGCCGATGAGCGGGTCGTAATAGGTCGTCTCGACGCCCATCCGCTTCAGGAAGGTGTCGCAGAAGATCCGCGTCGGCCGATAGACGCTGTCCGTCACCAGGACATGATCGCCGGCCGAGAGCAGGGTCAGGAAGGCGAGGGTGCAGGCCATCAGCCCCGACGGCGTCACGACGACGCCAGCGCCGCCCTCGATCGTGTTGGCGGCGGCGATCAGCGCGTCGATCGTCGGGTTGCCGTCCGTGCCGTAGGTGTAGCGTGCCTTGCGCACGAGGAAGTCCTCGGTGTTCGGATAGACCACCGTCGAGCCTCGTACGATAGGCGCATTGACAAAGCCGTAGCTGTCGGCGGGGTCGCGGCCGGCCAGGACAAGGCGCGTGCGCTCGCCGAGGCGCGCAAATTCAGGCGAGGTCAGCTTTTTCATGGGACGGCACGGCCAGAAATTGGGAAAATCATGGTCAGGCTTGACCACTCCCCACAAACTCGCATGTGATATATGCAGGGAACAAGGGGCGCCTCATGCGTATGGCGGTTGCTTGACGCTCATGAGTCGCTCTGGCAATCGACTCGAGGATATGGGGACGCCGCGCGAAAGCGGGATGAACCGGGCGGCGAAAAAGCTGCCGGCGGCGGGACCAGAAATATCTTCCGGCATCAGCCGGATCAGGGGTTCCAACGGGAGAGTACCGATGAAAAAGTTTGTGGCGGCCGCGCTTGCGGCAGGGTTCGGCATGGCGCTGTCCGCGACCGGGGCTTCGGCCCAGGCGACGCTGGCGCAGGTGAAACAGCGCGGCATCCTCAACTGCGGCTCGAATACCGGCCTCGCCGGCTTCGGCGTGCCGGATGCGCAGGGCAACTGGAAGGGTCTCGACGTCGATCTCTGCCGCGCCATCTCGGCGACGATCTTCAACGATCCCAACAAGGTGAAGTTCATCCCGCTCTCGGCGAAGGACCGTTTCACGGCGCTCCAGTCGGGTGAAGTCGACGTGCTCGTCCGCAATTCGACCTGGACGATGACCCGCGACGCCTCGCTCGGCTTGCTCTTCACCGGCGTGAACTACTATGACGGCCAGGGCTTCCTGGTTCGCAAGAAGCTCGGCGTGAACTCGGCGCTGCAGCTCAACGGCGCCTCGGTCTGCACCCAGCAGGGCACCACGACCGAGCTCAACCTGGCCGACTACTTCCGCGCCAACAACCTCAAGTACGAAGTTGTCGCCTTCGCGACCTCGGACGAGACGGTCAAGGCCTATGATGCCGGCCGCTGTGACGCTTTCACCACCGACGCCTCGGGCCTCTATGCCGAGCGCCTGAAGCTGACGAACCCCGACGAGCATCAGGTCCTGCCGGAGATCATCTCCAAGGAGCCGCTCGGACCCGCCGTCCGCAACACCGACCCGCAATGGTTCAACCTGGTGAAATGGGTCCATTTCGCCATGCTGAACGCCGAGGAGCTCGGCGTGACCCAGGCGAATGTCGACGAGAAGCTGAAGTCCGACAATCCTGAGATCAAGCGTCTGCTCGGCACCGAAGGGAAGTTCGGCGAGCAGGTCGGCCTGACCGCCGACTGGGTCGTCCGTATCGTCAAGCATGTCGGCAATTACGGCGAATCCTTCGAGCGCAACGTGGGCCAGGGCTCACTGCTCAAGATCGCCCGCGGCCAGAATGGTCTCTGGACCAAGGGCGGCCTGCAATACGCCCCGCCGGTTCGCTAAGAGGCATGCGGGGCGCCGGTTTGACCGGCGCCCCGTTTCATATCCGCGTGCCGAAACGGCCTTTGCCGGCGATATGCGCGATGTGAATGTCCGGTTGCTGCATGGTGTCGCTACGGTCGTTCAGGACCCATTCTGCCCTTTTGAAGGCAAGGGGAACACTCCTCGTCGCGATGGCATGTGCGGCCATGGCGGCCCTCGCGCCGGATGAAGGACGCGCGGCGCCGGCAGGCGGCGTGCTGGATAAGGTCAAGCAGCGCGGCGCTGTGATTTGCGGTGTGGCACCTTCGTTGGCCGGCTTTTCCCTGCCTGATAAGCAGGGGCGCTGGACTGGGCTCGATGTCGATCTCTGCCGTGCGGTCGCTGCCGCGATCTTCGACGATCCGGAGAAGGTAACGTTCGTCCCGCTCCTGTCGAAGGATCGCTTCACGGCGCTCCAGACCGGCGAGGTCGATCTGCTGTCGCGGACCTCGACCTGGTCGATGGCGCGCGATACCGCGCTCGGCCTCAACTTCACCGGCATCAATTTCTACGGCGGCGAAGGCTTCATGGTTCGCAGCAAGCTCGGCCTGAGCTCGGCGCTGCAACTCGCTGGAGCCTCCGTCTGCGTGGAGCAGGGGACCACAACCGAGCTCAATGTGGCCGACTTCTTTCGCGGCCATGGCTTGAAATACGAAATCGTCGCCTTCAAGGGCAGCGACGAAACGCTCGACGCCTATGCCAACGGTCGTTGCGATGCCTTTGCCTATGATCGGGCCGGCCTGGCGATCCAGCGGATGGGCCTGGCGGCGCCGCAGGAGCATGTGATCCTGCCCGAGACGATCTCGAAGGAACCGCTCGGCCCGGCCGTCCGTCATGGCGACGACCAATGGTTCGATCTGGTCAAATGGACGCTCTTTGCCATGGTCGATGCCGAGGAGCTGGGGGTGGGGCAGGGCAATGTCGATTCCATGCGGGCGTCGGAGCGGCCGGATGTCCGCAGATTGCTCGGCCTGGAGGGCGATTTCGGTGAACCGCTCGGCCTGAATCGTGATTGGGCCTATCGGATTGTTCGCCATGTCGGCAATTATGGTGAATCTTTTGAAAGAAACCTCGGTCGGGACTCGCCTCTGAAGATCGAACGTGGCCAGAATGCGTTGTGGACTCGGGGCGGCCTGCAATACGCTCCGCCGATCCGCTGAAAGAGCGGGCAAAGGCCCGTTCCGAAAAAATGAAACGGGGCTACAAGGCCCTGCACGAGACGAGGAAATCGAGGCAGGGTTCGGGTTGCTTGGCCCGGGACTTGCTGGCCAGCCGAGGGCGGGACGAACCCGCTCCGAACAGGGGAAGTGCATGAAGATCGTCATCGTGCCGGCGGCAGCCGGCGCCGGATATCCATCGCAGCGCATGGCGCCGATTGGAATCGAGGGCTGAGGGAAGGGCGCCGGCCTGCCGGCTTAGGCGTCATCCACGAGACCAGAAGAGTGGCACGGGCAACAAGACGACGGCAGCGCAACCGCAGCGCCGCAGGATCGCCGGCCACGACAAGCGAAGCAAAAAGGGCGTGACAGGTGTCGAGCATTCCCAGCGAACAGGTATCACCGGGCAAGGCGTCGTTATTCTACGACCCGAAGATCCGCGGCTATGTCTATCAGGCCGCTCTGGTAGCGATCGTCGTCTTCCTGATCTGGTCGGCGGCATCGAACGCGATCGAGAACCTGCGCGCGCAGAAGATCGCCTCCGGCTTCGGCTTCTGGCACAACGCGGCCGGCTTCGACATCAACCAGAAGCTGATCCCGTTCTCGGCCTCCGGCGGCTCGACCTATGGCGACGCCTTCATCGTCGGCCTCTTGAACACGTTGCTCGTCGCCGGTCTCGGCATCGTCCTGGCGACCTTCCTCGGCTTCTTCATCGGCGTCGCCCGGCTGTCCAACAACTGGGTCATCTCGAAGCTCGCGATGATCTATGTCGAGGTCATCCGCAACATCCCGCTGCTGCTGCAGCTCTTCTTCTGGTACAACGCGGTGCTGAAGCCGCTGCCGAACCCGCGCCAGTCGATCGAGCTGCCGGCCGGCGCCCTGCTCAACAACCGCGGCCTCTACCTTCCCGATCCGCAGCTCGGACCCGGCGGCAGCCTGATCGTCTGGGCCTTCCTGATCGGCCTCGTCGCCACCTTCGTCTTCCGCCACTGGGCCCGCAAGCAGCAGGCGGCGACCGGCCGGCAATATCCGATCGGCTGGGTCGCGCTCGCCCTGATCGTGGTCCTGCCGCTGCTGGTCTATTTCGTCACCGGCCGGCCGGTCTCCTTCATCTATCCGGAGCTCGCCGGCTTCAACCTGCGCGGCGGCATCCAGATCTTCCCCGAATTCGTTGCGCTGCTGATCGGCCTGACGACCTATACGGCGGGCTTCATCGCCGAGGTCGTGCGCGCCGGCATCCTCGCGGTGTCGAAGGGGCAGACCGAGGCGGCCCATGCGCTGGGCCTGCGCAACGGGCCGACGCTGAAGCTCGTGGTCATCCCGCAGGCGATGCGCGTCATCATCCCGCCGCTGACCTCGAACTACCTCAACCTGACCAAGAACTCGTCGCTGGCGGTGGCGATCGGCTATCCCGATCTCGTCCAGGTCTTCACCGGCACGGTGCTGAACCAGACCGGCCAGGCGGTCGAGGTCGTGGCGATCACGATGGCGGTCTATCTGACGATCTCGCTGGTGACGTCGCTGTTCATGAACATCTACAACAAGCGCATGGCGCTGGTGGAACGGTGAGGGCTGCGCGATGACCGACGCAACGACCGAAAACGCGCCCTACGCCTTCGTCCGCAGGGAAACGCTCCAGCAGGAGCCGGCGCCCCTCTCCGTGGCCGGGCCCCTGGCCTGGATCCGGACGAACCTGTTCTCCAGCCCGCTCAACGCGATCCTGACGCTGCTCTGCGTCTGGCTCGTCGTTGACACCGTCCCCGGAATGGTCCGCTTCTATTTCCTCGACGCGGTCTGGACCGGCACGAATCGCGACGCCTGCCTCGCCGACAAGATCGGGCGCCCGGTCGGCGCCTGCTGGGCCTATGTCGCTGATCGCACCCAGTACTTCATCTACGGCTCCTATCCGGTGGCGGAGCGCTGGCGCGTCAACATCGTCTTCGTGATGTTCGCGCTCGGCGTGGTCTGGCTGCTCTGGAACAGGGCGCCGCTGAAGAAGGTCGGTGTCTTCTTCTTCTTCGTCATCATGCCGGCGAGCGCCTTCATCCTGCTGCTCGGCGGAGACCGGGCGGAGAGCTTCCTGCGCTTCCTGATCCTCGTCACCTTCGCGCTGGCGGTGCTCTATCTCGTGCTCTCCTTCGTGCCGAGCTTGATGACGTTCTGGATCGGCGAGGGGCAACTCGCGGTCGAGGAGGCCATGCCGGCCTGGCAGCGTTTCTACCGGCCCAAGCGCCTGATCCTGATGGCGCTCGTCATCTTCGGAATCCTGGCGCTCCTCGCCGATAGGGTCGGGCTGCCGCGCGTCGATACCGGCCTCTGGGGCGGCATGACCGTGACCTTCCTGATCTCGGCGGTCGGCATCGTCTTCTCGCTGCCGCTCGGCGTGCTGCTCGCGCTTGGCCGCCGTTCGAAATTGCCGGCGATCCAGCTGCTCTCGGTGATCTTCATCGAGTTCGTGCGTGGCGTGCCGCTGATCACCGTGCTGTTCATGGCCAACACCATGCTGCCGCTCTTTGTGCCGCAGGAATGGTCGCCGGACCGCTTGCTGCGTCCGCTGATCGGCGTCGCGCTCTTCGCTGCCGCCTATATGGCGGAGGTGGTGCGCGGCGGCCTGCAGGCCATGCCGAAGGGCCAGTACGAGGGCGCGATGTCGCTCGGCCTCGGCTACTGGCAGATGATGCGCCTGATTATCCTTCCGCAGGCCCTGCGCATCGTGATCCCCGGCATCGTCAACACCTTCATCGGGCTGTTCAAGGATACGACGCTGGTCACCATCGTCGGCATCTTCGACTTCCTGCGCACCATCGAGGCGACGCTGATCGATCCGACCTGGGCGACGCCCACGACCCGGTCGACAGGCTACGCTTTCGCCGCCATCTTCTATTTCCTGTGCTGCTGGGGAATGTCGCGCTATTCGATCGCGGTCGAAAAGCGCCTCGCCGCCGGCCAAAAACGTTGAGAGGGACGACAACCATGGCAATGGCAGAAACCAAGACGACCGGCTCCCGCCCCGCGGCGCTGAAGCAGACCTCGCTGAACACGGCGACCGCGGTCGAGATGATCGGCGTCAACAAGTGGTATGGCGAGTTCCACGTCCTGCGCGACATCAACCTGAAGGTCGGCCGCGGCGAGAAGCTGGTCATCTGCGGGCCTTCGGGCTCGGGCAAGTCGACCATGATCCGCTGCATCAACCGCCTGGAGGAACACCAGAAGGGCCAGATCATCGTCGACGGCACGGAGCTGACCAACGATCTCAAGAAGATCGACGAGATCCGCCGCGACGTCGGCATGGTCTTCCAGCACTTCAACCTGTTCCCGCATCTGACGATCCTCGAGAACCTGACGCTGGCGCCGATCTGGGTGCGCAAGATGCCGAAGAAGGATGCCGAGGAGATCGGCATGCACTATCTCAAGCGCGTCAAGATCCCCGAGCAGGCTCACAAATATCCGGGCCAGCTCTCGGGCGGCCAGCAGCAGCGCGTGGCGATCGCCCGCTCGCTCTGCATGAGCCCGAAGATCATGCTGTTCGACGAGCCGACCTCGGCGCTCGACCCGGAAATGGTCAAGGAGGTGCTCGACACCATGGTCTCGCTGGCCGAGGAGGGCATGACCATGCTCTGCGTCACCCACGAGATGGGCTTCGCCCGCCAGGTCGCCGACCGCGTCATCTTCATGGATGCCGGCCAGATCGTCGAGATGAACACCCCCAACGAGTTCTTCAAGAACCCGCAGCACGAGCGCACCAAGCTCTTCCTCTCGCAAATCCTGCACTGAGGGACGCAAGCCCCGTCATCCATTGCAAGCGCGCCGGTTCTCGCCGGCGCGTTTTGCGTTTTGGGGTATGTCGGGGAAGCTTCACTCAGGCCGCGACGTCGCGCCGTTTCGGAACGAATCCTCACCTGCCCCGTTTGTGACGGGAACGGAGGATACGCCATGAAACGTCTTGTTCCCGCCCTGTTTGCCGCTCTTCTGATGAGTGGCGGGGCCTATGCTCAATCGATCAATGTGGGTCCCGGCGGCGTCAGCGTCGATACGCGCTCGCCGCGCGAGCGGGCCATCGATCGGGACATCCGCGAGGAGCGGCGCGACCGTTACGAGCGCCACCGCGAGCGCGAATGGCGCCGTGCCAACTACCGCCGCGGCGATTGCCGCACTGTGACGACCGAGCGCGAAACACCGCGCGGCGTCGTGCGCCGGACCACCCGCGTCTGCGATTGAGTTCAGCCGCGCCGCCAAGCGCAGCATCCGCCCATGAAAAGGCCCGCGACGCCGAGCATCGCGGGCCTTCTGCTTGAAGTCGAGCTTACTTGCCGTCGCGCGCCTTCACGGCCTGGTCGGGGAAGTCCGAGAACAGCCCGTCGAGGCCGAGCGCGAAGAAGGCCTTGTACTCGGCGCCGGCGTCGCCCTTGAAGTCGGAGGTCAGGCGCTTCGGCTCGCTGCGGAAGGTCCAGCTATGGACCAGCAGGCCGGCGGCGTGGGCGTCCTTCACCACATTGGTCGGAGCGATCAGCGTGCGATCGCGCTCGTCGATCGTGCCGTCGCCATTGAGATCCTGCGGCTTGCCGTCGGCACCGATCGTCTGCTTGGAGCCGATCAGATAGGGCTTCCAGGGGCCGACGCCGTCGGCATAGGTCGCGATCTCCTTCAGGCCATCGGCCGAGAGCATGTCCTGGAAGGTGCGCTTGTCGCCGAGCACGGCGAAATCATAGGGGCGGTCGAAGGGCGCGACCAGCGTGACCTTGCCGTCCTTGTCGACACCGTCGCCGTCGACGAGCTGGACGAGGCGCAGTTGCGTCTTCGGGCGCAGGTATTTCAGGTTGGCGGTCTCGAAGCTCTGGATGAAGACCGGCGCCGTCTTGTCGGTCCAGCCGGCGGCCTTGAGCATGTCCAGGAGCTTGTCCTCGAAGGCGAGGCCGAGAGCGGCGTGATAGGTCGGATGCTTGGTCTCGGGATAGATGCCGATGGTGCGGCCGGTGCGGGCGCTCTCGGCCTTGGCGAGGTCGATCACCTCCTGGAAGGTCGGGATCTGGTACTTGCCGTTATGCGACTGGTCACGATCTGCGAAGGCCTGCTTGGCCTTCAGCGTCTTGATCTCGGCGGCGGTGAAGTCGTTGGCGAACCAGTCGGTTGTGTCGACGCCGTCGACCTTGCGGGTGGTCTTGCGACTGGCGAATTCCGGGCGGTCGGCGACATCGGTCGTGCCTGATAGCATCGGCTCGTGGCGGACGATGAGGACGCCGTCCTTGGTCGAGACGAGGTCCGGCTCGATGAAATCCGCGCCCTGCTGGATCGCGAGCTTGTAACCCTCGATCGTATGCTCCGGCATGTACCCGCTGGCGCCGCGATGGCCGATGACGAGCGGCTTCTGGCCCGACAGCGTCGGGGCCCCCTGCGCGAACACGGCCGGAGCCTGGAAGGCCAGCGCGGCGAGAAGCGTCGTCGAGAGAAGGAGGTTCTTTGTCATGATCTGGCCCAGCCTCACGGAAATGCGGGCGACCTTAAGAAGGCGGATATGACATCGCCATGAAGGCCGATGGTTTGGATTTGAGGGGAGTTCGTTGGTCGGCGGATGTGGCAACGGCCCTGTGGGGAGTCGGAAAGAGGCGCGGACTTGGGTCGGCTTTCGACCCACAGCTGCCTCAGGCACCCCGTTAGGTATGAACTGCTGCTGCGATTGAAATTTAGATGTCCACGCAGCGATACTGGAGACAACCACCTCCTGACCAACTCGTCGCAATGGCCGCCTTCTTTGCAGTTCTGATAGCAACCTTCATAGGGGGAGTTTCCGGTCTTATTGCCTTATCCGCGATGTTTCCGGTGGTTGCGGTGGGCTTCGCATTCGCATTCAAGACGCTCTGGTGGCTTCCGCTCGCTCTTGCCGCACCCACGACGATCATCATCCTTCCAATGATTCATACGTTCGTGCCGAACCCGTTTCTTAGAACCGCAGCGCTGGTCCTTGGTGGTGTGGCGAGCGGGGTAGCCACGATCTACGCCGTGTTGGATGGGCTTGCAGGAGGCGTGGACAGCACGCGTCATCAGGCCATCTTCTGTGCGGGGAGTATTGCTGGAGTAGCCGCGGCTGCTGCTTTCGATAGCATCGCCAGAGAGATCGACTGATCGCCAATCAGGCGGCATGGTGAGTTCTGCAAACGTCCCTAGCAGTCGTTCGCCCTCCCAACTGCCTTCCGCTTCCCACAGACAAGAAACCCGCCCCGGCGGATGCCGGCGCGGGTTTGGTTCAATCGCCGATGTGAGCGGAACCGTCGGCGGCAACGCCGCAACCGCACCCCTCCCACGCAATCTCAGCGGCGATGGGTCTCGAGGGTGGTCTTGGCGTCGAGGCGCTTGGAGGCCGGCGGGGTATAGTCAGGCTGCTGCTGGGTGGCGCAGGCGGCGAGGCCGAGCGCGACGAGGCCGAGGACGAGGATGCGGCTGGCGCTTTTCATGTGTGGATATCCCGTTGACCGCGACATGCGGTTGCATCGTCTTTCCGCTTGTGGAACGACCGCGTCAAGAGTGTGACGCTGGGGGCTTTATGTCCCTGTGTCATGCTTGAAACGTCGAAAATCGTTCGACACCGTCTTGAGGGCATCCCGGAGTGCGTCCGGCGAGGCCAGGATTGAAGCGTCATGACCCCAGCCGCCCGGATCAGCGCCGCCATCGAGGTGCTCCAGGATATCGTCGAGCGCCGCCGGCCTGCCGCCGATTCCCTCAAGGACTGGGGCCTGTCGCGCCGTTTCGCCGGCTCGAAGGATCGCGCGGCCGTCGCCTCGCTGGTCTACGACGCGCTGCGCCGCAAGGCGTCCTCCGGCTACGCGATGGCGTCCGAGACGCCGCGTGCGCTCGTCCTCGGCATGCTGGCGGGCTTGCGGGGGCTTGGCGTCGCCGAGATCGCGGAGCTCTGCTCCGGCGAGAATCACGCGCCGCAGCCGTTGAGCGACGACGAGACGGCGCTGCTCACCGCGTTCTCGGTCGAGGGCGCACCCGAATGGATGCAGGCGGACGTACCGGAATGGCTCTGGCCGTCTTTCCACGCGGGGCTGGGAGAGCAGGCGATCGCCGAGGGTGAGGCGCTCGCCGCGCGTGCGCCGATCGACCTGCGCGTCAACCGCCTCAAGGCGGGCCGCGATGCCGTCCTGAAGGATCTTGCCCATCTCCAGCCGGAGCCGGGCCCCTGGTCGCCCGACGCGTTGCGCTTCCAGCCCGGTCATGACGGGCGCGGCCCCTCGCTGCAGACCGAGCCCGGCTTCTTCGCCGGCGCCTTCGAGATCCAGGACGAAGGCTCGCAACTGGTGACGTTGCTGGCAGGAGCGCGGCCCGGTCAAACGGTGATCGATCTCTGCGCCGGGGCAGGGGGCAAGACGCTGGCGCTCGCCGCTCTGATGGCCAATCGCGGCAGCCTCTACGCCACCGATCTCGACAGCCGTCGCCTCGCGCCGCTGCATGACCGGCTGGCGCGTTCGGGCGCCTCCATCGTCGAGGTCCGCATTCCCCGCTCGCGCGGCCATGAGCCCTTCGCCGATATCGCGGGGCAGGTCGATCTCGTGCTGGTCGATGCGCCCTGCACCGGCTCCGGCACCTGGCGTCGCAATCCGGATGCGAAATGGCGCGTGCGCCCCGGTGCGCTGGCCGAGCGCATCAAGGACCAGGCCGAGGTGCTGGCCCGCGCCGCCAGGCTGGTGAAGCCGGGTGGCCGCATCGCCTATATCACCTGCTCGGTGCTGCCGGAGGAGAATGACGAGGCGATCCGCGCCTTCCTCGGCAAGCATCCCAGCTTCTCCGTGGTCGCACCGATCGACGTGCTCAAGGGCGCCGAGAGCGACTTCTCCCTGCTCGCCCGCTTCGCAACAGCTTACGGCCTGCAGCTCTCCCCACGCCGCACCGGCACGGACGGGTTCTATCTGGCCTGCCTCCAGCGCGGGGATTGAGGCTGTCGCGGGCGTTGCACGCGCCCGCGCGATCCATTAACGGAACGCGATGACGAGCGCTCAGCCCCATCACGACTCCATCCTCATCATCGATTTCGGCTCGCAGGTGACGCAGCTCATCGCGCGGCGCATCCGCGAGATCGGCGTCTATTGCGAGATCGCCCCGTTCCAGTCCGCTTCCGAGGCCTTTGCCCGCATGAAGCCGAAGGGCGTGATCTTCTCGGGCGGCCCGGCCTCGGTGCCGGATGAGGGCAGCCCGCGGGCTCCCGAGGCGGTCTTCTCGGCGAACATTCCGCTAATGGGCATCTGCTACGGCCAGCAGACCATGGCGCATCAGCTCGGCGGCAAGGTCGAGGGCGGCCACGCCGCCGAATTCGGCCGCGCCGATGTCGAGATCGTCACCCCCTCGGCCCTGTTCGAGGGCGTCTGGGAACAGGGCGGTCGTTATCCGGTCTGGATGAGCCATGGCGACCGGGTCACGCAGCTTCCGGCCGGGTTCACCGTCAAGGCGACCTCGGAGAACGCCCCCTTCGCGGTGGCGAGCGACGAGACCAGGCGCTTCTACACCACGATGTTCCATCCCGAGGTGGTCCACACCCCGGATGGCGGCAAGCTCCTGCGCAATTTCGTCGTGAATATCTGCGGCTGCAAGCCGGACTGGAGCATGTCGGCCTATCGCGCCGAGATGCAGAAGAAGATCCGCGAGCAGGTCGGCACCGGCCGCGTCATCTGCGGGCTCTCCGGCGGCGTCGACTCGGCCGTGGCGGCGGTGCTGATCCACGAGGCGATCGGCGACCAGCTCACCTGCGTCTTCGTCGACCACGGCCTGATGCGGATGAACGAGGCCGAAGAGGTCGTCCGCCTGTTCAGGGATCACTACAATATCCCGCTCGTCCATGTTGAGGCCGAAGCGCTTTTCCTCTCAGAGCTCGCCAAATGCGGCGCCGATCCGGAAGCCAAGCGCAAGACCATCGGCCGGCTCTTCATCGACGTCTTCGATGCCGAGGCCGCCAAGCTCGGCGGCGCCGATTTCCTGGCGCAAGGCACGCTCTATCCTGACGTGATCGAGAGCGTCTCCTTCTCCGGTGGCCCTTCGGTGACGATCAAGAGCCACCACAATGTCGGCGGCCTGCCCGAGCGCATGAAGATGAAGCTCGTCGAGCCGCTGCGCGAGCTGTTCAAGGACGAGGTCCGCGTGCTCGGCCGCGAGCTCGGCCTGCCCGAGGCCTTCGTCGGCCGCCATCCCTTCCCGGGGCCGGGCCTCGCCATCCGCTGCCCCGGCGAGATCACCAAGGAGAAGCTCGACATCCTGCGCAAGGCGGATGCGATCTATCTCGACGAGATCCGCAAGGCCGGCCTCTACGACGTGATCTGGCAGGCCTTCGCCGTGCTGCTGCCGGTGCGCACCGTCGGCGTGATGGGCGATTACCGCACCTACGACCATGTCTGCGCGCTGCGTGCCGTGACCTCGGTCGACGGCATGACGGCGGATTTCTATCCCTTCGACATGAACTTTCTCGGCCGCGCCGCGACCCGCATCATCAACGAGGTCAAGGGCATCAACCGCGTCGTCTACGACGTGACCTCGAAGCCCCCCGGCACGATCGAGTGGGAGTGATCGGGGACATTCTGATCGCGCCAGGCCACCCGCTGGATTCGGGTAGGCCCCTTTGAAATGAAACAATCCGCCCGCCACCGACTGGACATCTCCAGTCGGTGGCTGGCGGATTTTTCGTTTGAGTGATCGATGACCTTTCCGGCGTTTGCCTCTCCGAAACGACTACCGGCTCAAAATGGCGCTTCCCTGCCCGGAGGCTGATGTGGAAACGTCGCTCTATCTGCCCGTCAAGCGCTTCCTCGAAGGGCTCGGCTACACCGTGAAGGGCGAGATCGGGCCTTGCGATCTGGTCGGGCTTCGTGACGGCGATCCCTCCGTCGTGGTGATCGGTGAGCTGAAGCTGAGCTTCAATCTCGAGCTCATCCTGCAGGGTGTCGATCGGCTCAGCCTCGGCGACGAGATCTGGCTTGCTGCGCAGCTCTCCGCGAGAGGTAAGGGACGCGAGAGCGATCCGCGTTATCGCAATCTCTGCCGGCGCCTCGGCTTCGGCTTGCTCGGTGTTTCCAAGACCGGGCAGGTCGATATCCTCGTCTCGCCGGCGGCGCCGACGCCACGCAAGGATCCGCGTCGGCGCTCACGGTTGGTGGACGAGCACAAACGGCGCAAGGGCGATCCGGCGATGGGCGGAGGCACGCGCAGGCCGATCATGACCGCTTACCGCCAACAGGCGCTGGCCTGTGCGGCAGCGATGGCGGAGGAGCCGAAGCGGCCACGCGATCTCAAGCCGTCCTGCCCGGACGCGCAGAAGATCCTGCACCGCAATGTCTATGGCTGGTTCGAGCGCTCCGGGCGTGGCGTCTACGCGTTGACCGAGGCCGGCCGCAGCGCCCTGGCTGCCTGGCATGCTCAGTTTCCGCCGGGCGCGGAAGCGACGGGGATTGCAGCCTGAACGCAGCCATCCGCTTGCCATGGAGGCGCCGCATCGCAATCGTAAGGGCTTTCGACCTACGAATTCGCGATGAAAGGAGTGGTCTGAATGGTTGGGCGGAAGCTTCTCGCCGCTGGAACCCTGTCTCTCGCTGCCCTGACGCTCGCAGCCTGCCAGAGCGATGCGCAGCAGGCGCCGATGGGCGGTGCTCCCGGCCTATGCCGCGCGGACGCGGCCGAGAAGCTGGCGGGCAAGGCGCGTATCAGCGATGCCGAAGCCCAACAGGCCACCGGCGCGACCATCGTCCGGCAGATTCGGCCGGGGCAGGCCGTGACGATGGATTATCGCCGGGAGCGCGTGACCATCGAGACCGATCCGAAGACCGGCAAGATCGTCCGCGCCTTTTGCGGATAGGCGCGGCGCCGACTCGGAGGGGCGGCTGCGGCTCGGGCTGTCGCCCGCAGTCTTGAACCTTCAAACGAAAAAACCGCCCGAAAGGGCGGTTTTTCAAAGCGAAATCAGATCGGGAGGCTGGGCCTCACTTGATCTTGGTTTCCTTGAACTCGACGTGCTTGCGCGCGACGGGGTCGTATTTCTTCTTCGACATCTTCTCGGTCATCGTGCGCGAGTTCTTCTTCGTCACGTAGAAGAAGCCGGTGTCGGCGGTCGAAAGCAGCTTGATCTTGATCGTCACGGCCTTGGCCATGGGTCTATCCTCGAACCATGCGGGCCGAAGGCCCTCGGAAAAGAAAATGGCCGGGCGAGCCCGGCAAACCGTCAGCGCGGGGAATGCCGCAAAGGGCCGGCGAAGTCAAGGAAGAATAGCTCGGCGGCTCAGGGATCCGCTTCAGAGTTCCTCACGCACGAAGCTGCCGCGCTTCTCCCAGTAGAACGGGACCGGCAGATAAGGCGCAAAACCACCCGCGATCCGGGCCTCGACCTCCTGGATGATCACTTTGGTGATCGTCGGAAGGTCGAGCTGCTTGGCCTCGTCGAAATCGACCCAGACCAGGTCGACCAGCTCCGAATCGGGCCCGATGATGCCGTCGACCCGCTTGGCGACGGCGGAGGCGTCGATCGCGAAGAAGCGGGTATCGAATCGCTTCGGACGGCGCGGCGGCGTGATCGCACGCGCGACGAAGGTCACTTCCGAGAGATCGGGATAGACGCCTTGCGCCGCGAAGTCGCTCCAGCTCCCGGAGGGCACGGTCTCCGGCGTGCCGAATTCGTCCGAGCCGAACAGCAGGCCGGTTTCCTCGAAGGTCTCGCGGATCGCGGCCATCGCCAGCGCCCGTGCCTTGCCGGCGCTGGGCCGCAGGCAGCGCTTGCCCAGCCGGTCCTCGCAGATCTGCGGCACGGCCCCGGTCGCGACCATGCGCCGGTCGCCGTCATCGACGCGCCCGCCTGGGAAGACATATTTGCCCGGCATGAACTTATGGCCTTCGTGGCGCTTTCCCATCAGCACCTTGGGCCGTGCGCCGCTGCGATCCAGGATCATCATGGTCGCGGCGTCCTTGGGACGCTGATTGGCAGTGGTGCGCGCCCGCTCGGCCTGAGTGAGGGTGACGGTATGGTCGGTCATCGGCGTGGTTCCGAGGAAGGCAGGGGCTGGCGCTCGGGCCGGTCGGGCTCGCCGCCGAAGCCATGCATGCGCACGGCCCATTGCAGGCCGACGACGCCGCCCTTGACGGGCTGCATCAGCGCGAAGGACAGGATGATGGTGAGCAGGGGCCAGATGGTCATGTGCACCCACATCGGCCAGTCGCCGAACTTCTCCGCCAGCAGCAGGCCACCGACGATGATATGGCCGACGATGGTGATGACGATATAGGGCGGCAGGTCGTCGGCGCGCTGGTGGTGCAGGTCCTCGCCGCAGACCTCGCAGATATCGACCGGCTTCAGGAAGGCGCGGAACAGGCGGCCCTGGCCGCAATGCGGGCAGCGACCCCGCAGGCCGCGCGCCACCGCCTGGCGCCAGTCGCGCTCTTCGAGATGCCGGTCGGCGCTATGTATCTGGACGCCCATCACCGCCTCTTGCCGGGCTTGCCCTTGCCGCTCTTGGCTCGGCCGGGCTTGCCCTTCTTGCCGAAGCTGGCTGCCGGACGGCTTGCTCCGAAGGGCGCTCCGCCGCCGCGCCGCCTGCCGGCACCGCTCACAGTCATTTTACGCCCGGCAGAGAGGATCTCGAAGCGCAAGGCGCCCGCAACGGGCGCAGCCTCGACCAGCTTGACATGGACGCGGTCACCGAGGCGCCAGCTCTCGCCGGTGCGCTCGCCGATCAGGGCATGGGCCGCCTCATCATAGCGATAATAATCGCCGCCCAGCGTCGAGGCCGGGACGAAGCCGTCGGCGCCGGTGCCGTCGAGCTTCACGAACAGCCCGGCGCGGGTGACGCCGCCGATGCGTCCATCGAAGCTCGCGCCGATCTGGTCGGCGAGGAAATGCGCGATCAGGCGGTCGGTGGTCTCGCGCTCCGCCGCCATGGCTCGCCGCTCGGCCGCCGAGATGCGGGTCGCGACCTCGCGCAGCTCCGCGAGCGTGACGCTCTTCGGCTGGCCGTCATCGCCGAGCTTCAGCGTTGTGATCAGGGCGCGGTGCACGATCAGGTCGGCATAGCGCCGGATCGGCGAGGTGAAATGGGCGTAGCGGCGCAGGTTGAGGCCGAAATGCCCGTAATTCTCGGCGACATACTCGGCCTGGGCCTGCGTGCGCAGCACGACCTCGTTGATCAGGGTTTCGTTCTCCGAGCCCTTGATCATCGCCAGGATGCGGTTGAACAGCACGGGCCGCAGGGCCCCGTCCTGCGGCAGCTTGATGCCGATCGAGGCCAGCACCTCGCCGAGCGCCCGCATCTTCTCCAGCGAGGGCTCGTCATGGCAGCGATAGATCAAGAGGCTGCCCGCCTTCTCCAGCGTCTCGGCCGCCGCGACATTGGCGAGGATCATGAATTCCTCGATCAGCCGATGCGCCGCGAGCCTGTCCGGCACGATGACGCGATCGACCGAGCCGTCGGGCTTCAGGATCAGCTTGCGCTCGGGCAGGTCGAGCTCGAGCGGCTGGCGTTGGTCGCGGGCGCGGGCCGCCACGCCATAGGCCGCCCAGAGCGGCATCAGCACGCTCTCGCGGATCGGCGCGGTCTTCTCGTCGGTCTGCCCGTCGATGGCGGCTTGTGCCTGCTGGTAGGAAAGCTTCGCCGCCGAGCGCATCAGCACGCGGTGGAAGGAGTGGCTCTTCTTAGCGCCGTCGGCCTTGAGCACGAGCCGGACGGCGAGCGCGGGCCGGTCCTCATGCTCGCGCAGGGAGCAGAGATCGTTCGAGATCCGCTCCGGCAGCATCGGCACGACGCGGTCGGGGAAATAGACCGAGTTGCCGCGCTCCAACGCCTCGCGGTCGAGCGCCGAGCCCGGCGTGACATAAGCCGCGACATCGGCGATGGCGACGGTGACGACGAAGCCGCCGGGATTGTCCGGGTTGTCGTCCGGCACGGCATGGACCGCGTCGTCATGGTCCTTGGCGTCGGCCGGGTCGATGGTGACGAGCGGTAGATCGCGCCAGTCCTCGCGGCCCTTCAGGCTCGCGAGCGGCGCCTCGGCGGCCTCCTTCAGAGCGGCCGGCGGGAATTCATGCGGAATGCCGTGGGCGTGGATCGCGATCAGGCTGACGGCGCGTTCCGACTTGATCGAGCCCAGTCGCTCACGGACATGCGCCTCCGGAGGGCCGAAGCGGCTTTCGCGGCGCATCGCGACCGAGACGAGGTCGCTGTCCTGCGCCTCCGCCGTGCGGCCTTTCGGGATGATCGCTTCGCGCCCCAGCGCCTTCTTGTCGATCGGCACCAGCCGGCCGGAGCCGTCGGGCAGGGCGCGGAAAATGCCGAGCACGGCGGCTTTCGCCTTGCCCATCACCTTGAGCACGCGGCCGGAATAGCCGAAGCCTTCGACGCCGCGCAGCCGCGTCAGCTTGAGGATGACATGGTCGCCGACGCCCGGCGCCGGCGCGGCCGACTTGTCCTTGCGGCGCCCCTCGCGGGTGCGCTCAATCAGGATCTGCGGCGGGTCGCCATTCTCGGCCGCATCCCATTCCAGCGGCTGGGCGACGAGGTCGCCTTCGCGGTCGCGGCGTTTGATCTCGGAGAGCAGCACTGGCGGCAATGCGCCGCGCGGATGGACGGGGCGCTCCTTGCCGTCGCCGCCGATCTCGCCGTCTTGCTCCATCTCCTTGAGCAGGCGTTTCAGCCAGATCTTGCCGCCCCCATCGAGCCCGAAAGCCCTCGCGATCTCGCGCCGGCCGACCTCGCGGCCGGCGGCGCGCTCTTCCTCGATGAAGTCGAGAATGGCCTCGCGGCTCGGATCAGGAACGGACACGGCCGGCACTCGGGGCGTGGGATAAGGAAAAGCGTGACACGCCGCCTGTCTGCCACGGCTTGCGGCCGGGCGCCAGCACGGGTGACCCAAAAGCGAGAAGGGCCGCCCTTTCGGGCAGCCCTTCCATTGCCGAACCGCGATCCGGCGAACCGGATCTGAAGGTGCGAAAACTCACGCGGAATAGAAACCCCAGCAAGAAGAGGTCCAGGTCCGCCCGCTCTGCACCAGCGGTTGATGACAATGAGACACTGGATCACCTCCTTTCAGTTGTTACCGACAAGAAGGAGGCTAAGGCGATTCTGCCGGATTCGTAAATGACAAAAATAAACCATGTCCGGCGAAGCGGGGTCGACTTGGATCGATCCTCGCCGGCTTGGATCCTTCAAGGATTCTGATCAGTTCTCGAAGCGGAGCCGCGCTAGCCGGCCATGATCGCCGTCGACCTGCATCCGCGCGACGTTTCAGAAAGCCAGCGGCGCGTTGTCCACGACCTCCTTCATCACGAAAAAGGTCCGCGTCTGGCGCACGCCGGGGAGGGCGATCAGCTTGTCGGCGTGGAACTTGTTGAAGCCCGCCATGTCCCGCACCCGGATCTTCAGGATGTAGTCGAAGTCGCCCGCGACAATGTGGCAGTCGAGCACCAGCGGCAAGGCGCGGGTGGCCGCTTCGAAGGCGCCGAAGCTTTCCGGCGTCGAGCGGTCGAGCACGACGCCGACGAAAACCAGCGTGCCCATGTCGATCTTCTGCGGAGAGATCTGTGCTCTCACGCCTGTCACATAGCCCTCGGCGAAAAGACGCTGGATGCGGCGGTGGCAGGTGGCGGCGCTGGTGTTCACCCGCTTGGCGATTTCCGCGTTGCCCATGCGCCCGTCGCTTTGCAGCAGGCGCAGAATCTTGACGTCGGTTCGATCGAGTTCGGATTGCATGAAAGATTCTTCCACTTTCCTGTAAAAATTTGGAATCCGGCATAGCTGTAGGCAAATTGAATGAGACAGGAGCGAGTATTCAAGGAAAATTTCGAGAGTACCTTTCAGGCGAGTTTTGCTAGCGTTTCCCGGTCATTTCCGAGGGAAACCCGCCATGCTGAGCCAATTCGAACGCTATCCCCTGACATTCGGGCCCACGCCTATCGAGAAGCTGTCCCGGCTTTCGGCCCATCTGGGCGGGACGGTCGCGCTCTATGCCAAGCGGGAGGATTGCAACTCCGGCCTTGCCTTCGGAGGTAACAAGTTGCGCAAGCTCGAGTATATCGTCCCGGACGCGATCGCCTCCGGTGCGGACACGCTGGTGTCGATCGGCGGCATCCAGTCGAACCACACCCGCATGGTTGCGGCGACCGCCGCCAAGATCGGCATGAAGTGCAGGCTCGTGCAGGAGAGCTGGGTGCCGCATGACGACGCGGTCTACGATCGGGTCGGCAATATCCTGATGTCCCGCGTCATGGGTGCGCATGTCGAACTGGTCGACGAGGGCTTCGACATCGGCATTCGCGCGAGTTGGGAGAACGCTTTGGCGGATGTGAAGGCGAAGGGTGGCAAGCCTTACGCCATTCCCGCGGGCGCTTCCGTGCATGAATACGGCGGGCTCGGCTATGTCGGCTTTGCCGAAGAGGTGAGGGCGCAGGAAGCCGAGCTCGGCTTCAAGTTCGACTACATCGTGGTCTGCACCGTCACCGGTTCGACCCATGCGGGCATGGTCGCCGGCTTCGCCAGGGACGGGCGTCAGCGCAATGTCATCGGCATCGACGCTTCGGCGACCCCGGCCCAGACCCGGGCGCAGGTGCTCGACATCGCGCAGAAAACCTCGGCTCTGGTCGGTGGCCCGGATATCACCGATGACGACATCGTGCTGAACGAAGATTACGCCTACCCGGTCTACGGTGTTCCCTCGCAGGAAACCATTGAGGCGATCCGCCTGTCGGCGCGGCTCGAAGGCATGATGACCGATCCCGTCTATGAGGGAAAATCTATGCAGGGCATGATCGATCTGGTCCGAAAGGGCTTCTTCCCGGCGGGCTCGAAGGTGCTCTACGCTCATCTCGGCGGTGTCCCGGCGATCAACGGCTACAGCTACACCTTTCGGAATGGCTGAGTTGCGATGGGCGCGTTGCTCATCTTCGAATATGACGCGCAGGCCGGCGGGGCCCGGCCGGCCTTGCTCCGGCAGGTCGAGGATCTCGCTCTCGCCTGCAAAGGCCGAATGCACTTTGTCGCGACCGAGCGGGACGAAGGCAGCGGCATCCGCGAACTGATGGCGGTCGACCTCGCCACGGGGGTCGATGCCGATGCGCTTGTGGCGCGCTGCCGGGCCGATCCGGCGTTACCGGAGGGCGTCACGATCAGGCGACTGGTGCTCGAAGATGTCCGATCGATGGAGCCGATCGAACCGCTCTTTCCCTGATCCGCCCAGTCCTGCAGCCTCGTCCCGGACCGTTTTGTCGAGCGCCTGACGCCTGGCCCGGGAACGGGCCGGGCGCGTTCGAACGGACTTCGGTTTCGCCGTGCTGCCTATAGCATTCCCGTCAGGCCTCGCTTGCTCCGCCCGCCGGCTCCATGCTTGAAGCAGAAAAAGCCGGCTTTGCGGAGTGTCTGACATGCAGCTTGGAGTGATCGGCCTCGGCCGGATGGGTGGCAATATCGTGCGCCGGCTGATGCGCGCCGGCCATGAATGCGTGGTCTATGATCGCGATCCGAAGCCGGGCCAGGCGCTCGCCGCCGATGGTGCGATGGTCGCCACCGACCTGAAGGACATGGTCGCCAAGCTCAAGGCGCCTCGCGCCATCTGGGTGATGCTGCCGGCCGGCAAGATCACCGAGGCGACGCTGGCCGAGCTCGCCGGCCTCGTCGGCGCGGGCGATACGCTGATCGACGGCGGCAACGCCTTCTGGAAGGACGATGTCCGCCGCGGCAAGGAGCTTGGCGCCAAGGGCATCCACTACATGGATATCGGCACCTCCGGCGGCGTCCACGGCCTCGATCGCGGCTATTGCCTGATGATCGGCGGCGACAAGACGGCCTTCGATCGGCTGGAGCCGATCTTCGCGACGCTGGCGCCCGGCAAGGGCGAGATCGAGCCGACAAAGCATCGCGACGGCCGCAACCCGACCAGCGAGCAGGGCTATCTCCATTGCGGCCCAACCGGCGCCGGCCATTTCGTCAAGATGATCCATAACGGCATCGAATACGGCATGATGCAGGCCTTCGCCGAGGGCTTCGACCTGCTGCGCAACGCGTCGGCCAAGGAAGGCCTGCCAGCCGAATACGGCTTCGATTTCGACGTCACCGAGATCGCCGAGGTCTGGCGCCGTGGTTCGGTCGTCACCTCCTGGTTGCTCGATCTCACGGCCGAGGCGCTCGCCGCCGACGAGGAGCTCTCCTCCTATACCGGCAATGTCTCGGATTCGGGCGAGGGGCGCTGGACGGTCGATGCTGCCGTCGAGACCGCGACCCCGGCCGAAGTGCTGACCTCGGCGCTGTTCGCGCGCTTCCGCTCGCGCGTCGATCATACCTTCGGCGAGAAGATCCTCTCGGCGATGCGCGCCGGCTTCGGCGGCCATGTCGAGCCCAAGAAGCAGGGCTGAGACGGTGGCAGAAGCAGCAAGCGGCGGCCGCCCGGCCGTCATCGTCGTCATGGGCGTCGCGAGTTCGGGCAAGACCTCGCTCGGCGAGCGGCTGGCGGAGCGTCTCGGCTGGCCCTTCCGCGACGCCGATTCATTCCACCCGCCTGCGAATGTCGCGAAGATGGCCGGCGGCACGCCGCTCAACGACGACGACCGCAAGCCCTGGCTTGCGGCCATCGCCGCCTGGATCGACGATCTCCGGGCAAAGGGCGAGCACGGCATCGTCACCTGTTCGGCGCTGAAGCGCGCCTATCGGCAGGTGATCGTCGGCGACCGGCCGGATGTCGCACTGGTCTATCTCAAGGGGTCGCGTGAACTGATCGGCCGGCGCATGGCGGCCCGCCAGCACCATTTCATGCCGCCGGCCCTACTCGACAGCCAGTTCGCCGCGCTGGAGGAGCCGGGCGCCGACGAGAAGCCCCTGGTCGTCTCGGTCGAGGACAGCAAGGACGCGATCGTGCAGGACGTGGTGGATCGACTGGGCCTCTGACGGCCAGCCTCACGTCACCTCGAACCAGCTCCACAGCCCGAGATCGAAGCGCTCCAGCACCGTCGACGAGATCAGCCAGCGGCCGGGATTGTCTGCGATGAAGGCGATGTGCAGCTTCTTGCGCTCGGGGATCTGCACGGTGTCGAGGAAATAGTTCTCCCAGCCGTCGTCGAGCGGGTGCAGCAGCCGGAAGCTGTGGCCATGGACATGAAACGGCTGGATGAAGGCGGTACGGTTGTCGATCGCCATGACAATCGGCGTGCCGCGCTTGACGCTAAACAGCGGCTTGCCGTCGAGGGAGCCGGTGCCGCCATTGACCCGCCAGGGGCTGGCGAGATCAAGCCCCGAGAAATCGAGCTTCTGGTCCTCGGTGAGCTTCGCGCCGCCCTCGATGACGAGTTCGGGCCGCGTCGCGTCCTGCATCCGCACGCCGAGCGGCAGGGCCGGGTTGAGCTTCAGAGCGGGCGCCGCTGCCGGCGGCACCTGTGGCGCGCCGGCGGTCACGATCCTGACCAGCGGCAGGCCGCCGCCAATCAGGGCGCTGACATTCACGGCAGCGCCGACCTCGATCGGCAGGTCGAGGATCACGTCGTAGCGCGTGCCCGGTGCGAAGGGCAGTTGCGAGCGCACCGGCTCGAAGCTTTCGGTCGGCTGGCTGTCGACCGCGATCACGGTCGCCTTTCCGCCGTCGAAGCGCAAACGCATGATCCGGGCGTTGCAGGCATTCGCGAGCCGGAGGCGGATGCGTGCGCCCGGCCGGGCCGTGATCGGCTGCGGCGGCGAACGGCCGTTGACGGTGAGCCAGCTCCCGAGGCGCCCGGCCGAGGCCGAGGCGTTGCTTTGCAGCACGAAGGGCTGGATCGCCTGATCGTCGCCGATGAGCCAGTCTGTGATGAGCACGGGCAGGGCGAGATCGACCGGAAGCGGCTCCTTCTCGGCGACGATGACGAGCCCGCTCAGGCCACGCCCCGCCGGTTCGGAAGATCCGCCGGCGCGCAGTGGCCGATAGAGCAGAGTACCCGAATCCGGCGGCGTGATCCGGAACTCGCCGATCTCTCCGGGCGCGATGGGCGGGCGTGTGAAGCTGGCGGCGCCGTCGCGCTCGGCCTCGCCACGCAGCCCGTACCAGTGCAGGTCGAGCGGCGCAGTCGTCTTGTTCTCCAGCTTGAGGGAGAGGGTCTCGCCCTGCTTGATTCGCAAGGTCGGGCCGGGCGTGGCGCCATCGAAGGCCCAGATATCGGTGTCGACCGGAGGCGTGGGGCGCAGCCTCGCCTTCGTCGGCGCGGCGACCAGCGTCTGTCGCAGCGGTTCGGCCGCAGGCTTGGTGGCCGGGGTTGGCGCCTGTGCTAGGCTGGTTCCCGGCGCCAGCAGGCCGGCGCCGGCAAGCCCCGCCAGGCATTGGCGGCGCGTGAGCGAGGGCAGGGTGGCAGTCGGCGGTTTCATCATGGCATATCGCATAATCTGGCCGACCGGCTCTGGCGAGAGCCGGTGACGCTCCCGCTGCGAAATGGCCGGCGGGCGGGCTGTTTTGCAGAACCGTCATTTTTTTGCTGCATGGCCCGGCCGAAATGCGTATAGGCCTGCGGCTTGGACGATGGCCGCGCTGCGTTTGCTCGCGCGCAGCGCTATCGGGCCGGCGGGCGTGGCGGAATTGGTAGACGCACTGGTTTTAGGTACCAGCGGCGAAAGTCGTGGGGGTTCGAGTCCCTCCGCCCGCACCATCGGTCTTGATCATCGCGTGCCCGTCAGGGTGTGAAACGATGATCGATGTGGAGAGTTTTTCGCGAGCGCGGCGGCGGTCGGAACCGGCGTCGCGCTTTGGACATTGAGACGTAAACGAGCTGTTGGCGGTACAAAAATGAACGTGACCGAAACCCTGTCCCAGGGCCTCAAGCGCGAATTCCAGGTGGTGCTGAACGCCGCCGACCTGAAGACCAGGCTCGATGGCAGCCTCCAGGACCTCCAGGGCAAGGCCAAGATCAATGGCTTCCGCCCGGGCAAGGTGCCGGTCGCGCATCTGCGCCGCCTTTATGGCCGCTCGGTCATGTCCGACGTGCTGCAGAACGCCGTCAACGAGGCGAACCAGAAGATCGTCGCCGACAACAACCTGAAGCTCGCCTTCGAGCCGCAGATCCGCTTCCCCGAGAACAAGGAAGAGATCGAGGCCGCGATGGAGGCCAAGGGCGATCTCGCTTTCACCGTCGCGCTCGAGGTTCTCCCGAAGATCGAGCTCGCCGACCTCTCGGACGTCTCGCTCGTGAAGCCGGTGGCCGAGGTTCCGGACGCCGATGTCGACGCCGCGCTGCTGCGCATGGCCTCCGGCAACCGCAGCTACTCGACCAAGGGCGAGAAGGCCAAGGCCGAGAAGGGCGATCGCCTGATCATCTCCTTCGTCGGAACGCTCGACGGCGAGAAGTTCGACGGCGGCACGGGCGAGGGCATCCCGCTCGATCTCGGCGCCGGCCAGTTCATCCCGGGCTTCGAGGAGCAGCTCGAAGGCGCCAAGACCGGCGAGACCCGCACCGTCAAGGTGACCTTCCCCGAGAACTATGCGGCCGAAAACCTCGCCGGCAAGCCGGCCGAATTCGAGGTCACCGTCACCGACGTGCAGGGCCCGGACGCCATCGAGATCAATGATGAGCTAGCCAAGGCCTTCGGCATGGAGTCGCTCGACAAGCTCAAGGAAGCCGTGAGCGAGCAGATCGGCCGTGACTTCACCGCTCAGTCGCGCCGCAAGCTCAAGAAGGGCCTGCTCGACGCGCTCGATGGCAAGTACAGCTTCGAGCTGCCGCCGACCCTGGTCGAGCAGGAGTTCGCCAGCGTCTGGAGCCAGGTCGAGGCCGACATGAAGCAGGCCAACAAGACCTTCGCCGACGAGGACACCACCGAGGACGCCGCCCGCGCCGACTACCGCAAGATCGCCGAGCGGCGCGTGCGCCTGGGCCTCGTGCTGGCCGAGATCGGCGAGCAGGCCAAGGTCCAGATCTCGGACGACGAGGTCACTCAGGCCTTGATCGAGCGCGCCCGCCAGTTCCCGGGCCAGGAGAAGCAGGTCTGGGAGTTCTATCGCAAGAACCCGCAGGCTCTGGCTGAGATCCGCGCCCCGATCTTCGAGGAGAAGGTCGTCGATCACCTCCTCGGCCAGGTGAAGGTTGAGGATCAGACGGTTTCGCGCGAGGCGCTCTACGCCGACGACGACGCCGAGGAAGCCACCGAGGCCAAGCCGAAGAAGGCCGCCGCCAAGAAGACGAAGAAGGCCGAAGCCAAGGCCGACGACGCTTCCGCCTGAGCCTTGCGGCAACCTTAACGACAGCATTCGCGCCGCCGGCCTTCGCGACCGGCGGCGCTTCCCTTTTCAGCCGCGATTGCCGTGCTTAAGTGGGTGTCTTCCTAGACGCCGCTGATTCGACATCTCGCTGGGTTTCCCAGCGCTCCATCTCAAGGACAGATCCATGCTTCGCGATCCGCTCGAGACCTACAACAATCTCGTCCCGATGGTGGTCGAGCAGTCGAGCCGCGGCGAGCGCGCCTTCGACATCTATTCGCGCCTGCTGCGCGAGCGCATCATCTTCTTGACCGGCCCGGTCGAGGATTACTCCGCCTCGCTGATCGTGGCGCAGCTCCTGTTCCTCGAAGCCGAGAACCCGAAGAAGGAAATCTCCTTCTACATCAACTCGCCCGGCGGCGTGGTCACCTCCGGCCTCTCGATCTACGACACCATGCAGCTGATTCGCTGCCCGGTGACCACGGTCTGCATCGGCCAGGCCGCCTCGATGGGCTCGCTGCTGCTGACGGCCGGCGCCAAGGACATGCGCTTCGCCCTGCCGAACGCGCGCATCATGGTTCACCAGCCCTCCGGCGGCTTCCAGGGCCAGGTCACCGACATCCTGATCCACGCCAAGGAAGTCGAGAGCCTGAAGAAGCGGCTGAACGAGATCTACGTGAAGCACACCGGACGCTCCTACGAGGATATCCACGCCGCCCTGGAGCGAGACAATTTCATGACCGCCGAGCAGGCCAAGGAATTCGGCCTGATCGACAAGGTCATGGAGCGCCGGCCGGAGACCGAGGCCTGATCGGGCGCTCGCGATCCTGTGGGTTGGCCCGGCTCATCCGAGCCCCCATATTGAATGAGGGACGGCCCCGTGTTTGCATGGGGTCGGGGGTGAGCGGACGGGCGCTCCATTCTGATCCGGCTTAGGCTGGCCCTGCGTATCCGAATGTACCGGAACGGGCCGTTAACCTAATCATCGTGATCTGAGCGCTTAAGTTATGACGGAGAGACGACGGCTGCACCCGCCACCGGCGATGCGGCTCCCGGCTCCCGAACTGGAGATGGACGGATGGCTAACAAGCCCGGCGGCGACTCGAAGAGCACGCTTTACTGCTCTTTCTGCGGCAAGAGCCAACATGAGGTTCGCAAGCTCATCGCGGGCCCGACCGTGTTCATCTGCGATGAATGCGTCGAGCTCTGCATGGACATCATCCGCGAGGAATCCAAATCCGCGCTGGTGAAGTCGAAGGACGGCGTGCCGACCCCCAAGGAAATCCGCAAGGTTCTCGACGACTACGTCATCGGCCAGGAGCACGCCAAGAAGGTGCTCTCGGTTGCGGTGCACAACCACTACAAGCGCCTCTCGCACGCGACGAAGCAGAACGACGTCGAGCTCGCGAAGTCGAACATCCTGCTGATCGGGCCGACCGGCTCGGGCAAGACGCTGCTGGCGCAGACGCTCGCCCGCATCCTCGACGTGCCCTTCACCATGGCCGACGCGACGACGCTGACCGAGGCCGGCTATGTCGGCGAGGATGTCGAGAACATCATCCTCAAGCTGCTCCAGGCCTCCGACTACAATGTCGAGCGGGCGCAGCGCGGCATCGTCTATATCGACGAGATCGACAAGATCAGCCGCAAGTCGGACAATCCCTCGATCACCCGTGATGTCTCGGGCGAGGGCGTCCAGCAGGCGCTGCTGAAGATCATGGAAGGCACCGTTGCCTCCGTGCCGCCGCAGGGCGGGCGCAAGCATCCCCAGCAGGAATTCCTGCAGGTCGACACCACCAACATTCTCTTCATCTGCGGCGGCGCCTTCGCCGGTCTCGACAAGATCATTTCGAGCCGCGGCAAGGGCACCTCGATCGGCTTCGGCGCCAAGGTCGAGGCCCCCGATGATCGCCGCATCGGCCAGATCTTCCGTCAGGTCGAGCCCGAGGATCTCCTGAAATTCGGCCTGATCCCCGAATTCGTCGGCCGCCTGCCGGTCCTGGCGACGCTGGAGGATCTCGACGAGCCGGCGCTGAAGACCATCCTGACCGAGCCGAAGAACGCGTTGGTCAAGCAGTATCAGCGCCTGTTCGAGATGGAGGACACCCAGCTCACCTTTACCGACGAGGCGGTCAGCCTGATCGCCCGCAAGGCGATCGAGCGGAAGACCGGCGCGCGCGGCCTGCGTTCGATCATGGAGGGCATCCTGCTGGAGACCATGTACGAACTTCCCGGCCTCGAAGGCGTCGAGCAGGTCGTGATCGGCCCCGAGGCTGTCGAGAACAAGGCGCGTCCGCTCTTCATCTACGCGGAGCGCGAGGACGAGACCAAGACGGCCTCGGCCTCCTGATCTCTCCCGCATTGCGACAACAGGACGCGCGCCCTTGGCGCGCGTTTTGCGTTTCAGATGGCATGGGCTGATCGCGGTTTCGCATCGCGACAACCTGGTCCGAAGTCGAAACACGAGATGCCTCCGATCCGGCTATGAACGTCATTGCGAGCGCAGCGAAGCAAACCAGGGGAACCGGGCGCAACGGTCCAACCCAGCCCTCCTGGATTGCTTCGTCGCTCTGTCCCTCGCAAAGACGGCCAGATTGCCTGATCGAAAAGCACTGCGAATTCAAAGCTGAAGATCAGGAGTTCCCCCGATCTTCCAGCCATGCAAGGCAGTAGTGCATGAAGCTGATACCTCGCTTGAAAGCCGGCGAGGAAGTCTCCACTTTAGGTGCACTTGCGAGAGTCGCATGCCTAGCGAGGGTGCGATGCGCGAGGGCGGAAAGGCGAATGGTCGCCTTGGCCGCACACGTCCGATCGTTCCGCCCATCTTGGGGGTCCGCCGGGCGCAACTGCAAAGGAACTGCCATGACTGGCTCGACGCCCCGCGCTCCATTCGTCACAGGCGAGACCGGCACCTACCCGGTTCTGCCTTTGCGCGACATCGTCGTTTTCCCCCATATGATCGTCCCGCTCTTCGTCGGCCGCGAGAAGTCCATCCGCGCGCTCGAGGAAGTCGTGAAGACGGACGGGCTCATCCTGCTGGCGACACAGAAGAATGCCGGCGACGATGACCCGCAGCCCAACGAGATCTACGAGATCGGCACGCTCGCCCGCGTGCTGCAGCTCCTGAAGCTGCCCGACTCCACCGTGAAGGTGCTGGTCGAGGGCGTCGGCCGCGCCAAGGCCTCGTCCTATTCCGCGTCCGATTCCTTCTACGAGGCGGAGGCTACCGGCCTTGCCGAGGAAGAGGGCAAGAAGGTCGAGGTCGAGGCGCTCGCCCGTTCGGTCGTCAGCGAATTCGAGAGCTATGTGAAGCTCAACAAGAAGATCTCGGGCGAGATCGTCGCCGCGGTCACGCAGATCGACGAGCCGGCCAAGCTCGCCGACACCGTCGCCTCGCATCTGGCGGTCAAGATCGCCGATCGCCAGGGCGTGCTGGAGATCACCAACGTCGCCCACCGCCTGGAGAAGGTGCTCTCGCTCATGGAAAGCGAGATGTCCGTGCTCCAGGTCGAGAAGCGCATCCGCTCGCGCGTCAAGCGCCAGATGGAGAAGACCCAGCGCGAGTACTATCTCAACGAGCAGATGAAGGCGATCCAGAAGGAGCTGGGCGACGGCGAAGAAGGCCGCGACGAGCTTGCCGAGCTGGAAGAGCGCATCGCTCAGACCAAGCTGACCAAGGAAGCTCGCGACAAAGCGACAGCGGAGATGAAGAAGCTCCGCCAGATGTCGCCGATGTCCGCGGAGGCGACCGTCGTGCGCAACTATCTCGACTGGATGCTTGGCATCCCGTGGAACAAGCGCTCGAAGATCAAGAAGGATCTCAACGCGGCCCAGCTGGTGCTCGACGACGATCATTTCGGCCTCGACAAGGTCAAGGACCGTATCGTCGAGTATCTCGCCGTGCAGCAGCGCGCCAACAAGCTCGCCGGTCCGATCCTGTGCCTCGTCGGCCCTCCGGGCGTCGGCA
>NZ_CAMFKW010000009.1 GCF_945957345.1 uncultured Allobosea sp.
TCAGAGAGGTTATTCCCAGGCGCAGACGGTGCAATCGGGCCGTTCCAACACATCAGGATCGCCGTCAGCGGCTGGGTGATCTCGTGGGCGATGCCGGAAGCCATCTCGCCGACGGTGTTGACCCGCATCGCATGGGCGAGCCGGGCGTCGTGCTCGTGCAGCCGCACCGCCTCGCGCGCCCGCCGGCTGGCGCGCCGCTCGCGCAGCACTGCCAGCAGCAGGAACAGGCCAAGGCCCGCGGCGATCGGCCAACCGAACAGGAGAATCGGCGGCAGCAACTCCGCCAAGGTCGGCCGTCGTGCGAGCTGCAGCACCAACGGCTGCGACCGGCTGCCCAGAGCCTTCTCGAAGGAGATATTCGGAATCCAGCGACCCGCTGGCGGTGACCAGTCGCGCTGGACGATCGCATTCCCGCCCGTGTCGCCCAGCTTCAGGGCGGCATCGCGGGGAAACCCGCCTTCGGGCTCGGTCAGAAGCCGGGCATCGATGACGAGGACCAGCGCCCGCGGCCCGTGGCCTACATCCGGCACGCGCTTGACCACGACGTAGAACGGGCTTCCCGAGCGGCTGGCGAGCGTGACGGCTTGGCCGGGCGCCAGCGCACGCACGCGTGCCGACAGCATGGCCGGATCGAAATCGGCCAGGCTGGGCGGTACGTTTCCGGCAGAGGCGGTCTCGATCAATTCCACCGCCGCGATCCGCGGATAGAAACGCTGCATCGCTTCGATCACGGCCCGGAAGCTCGCCGATTCCGCATTCGAGCTGGCAAGCACCGCCGCCAGACTGGTCAGATGCGCATCATGCTGCTCGACGCGTTGCGAGACGATGCGGTGCAGCGTCGTCCCCTCGCGCTGAAGCGCATCGCCCGCGCGCATGAACTCGACGCCGGCGCCGAGCCCCAACCCGGCAAGCGCCAGCGGAATCCAGAGGAGCAGGAACGGTGCCAGGCGCGGTGTCAAGAATTCCATCCGGTTTGCGGCCCAGCCTACAGCGCCGGTCGCGGGCCGTCACCGTCGGGTAACGAGCAAGTGCTGTGACGCGACGCAAGGGTAGAAATCCCTCGTGGCAGACGCGTGAAACGCTCTTGCGGACGCCATCTCGGCCCAATAGGCTCCACTTCGACGCGCCGATGACAGGCGCGCGCAAGGGGAAACGCCTATGTCAAAGATGATCACCAAAATGGTCGCATTCGGCCTCGCCGCTGCGGCCTTTTCCGTATTTGCCGCACCGGCCTCGGCGCAAGCGACGCTCGAAGCCGTCAGGAAGCGCGGGAAGGTTCTCTGCGGCGTCTCCCCGACGGCCCCAGGCTTCTCCTATGCCGACGACAAGGGCGTCCGCCAAGGCTTCGACGTCGACGTTTGCCGTGCCGTCTCCTCCGCCGTCTTCGGCGTGCCGGACAAGGTCGATTTCGTCCCGCTCAACACCAATGTCCGCTTCCAGGGCCTGCAGTCGGGCGAGGTCGACCTGCTCTCGCGCCAGACCACGATGACCTTCTCGCGCGACACCTCGCTCGGCCTCGATTTCGCGCCGGTCGTCTTCTATGACGGCCAGGGCCTGATGGTCTCGGCCAAGCTCGGCGTGAAGAGCGCCGCCGAACTGTCCCAGTCCGCCGTCTGCATCCTGCCGGGCACGACGACGCTGCAGAACCTCGAAGACTATTTCAAGCCGCGCAACATCAAGTACGAGGCGGTCGTCTTCGAGAATCCCGACGAGTGGCGCAACGCCTTCTTCTCCGGCCGCTGCGACGTCATCACGACGGACCGCTCGGACCTGGCTTCCGTGCGCGCCATCGCCAACGACCCCAAGCAATACGTGATCCTGCCCGAGACGATCTCGAAGGAGCCTCTCGCCCCCGTCGTCCGCCAGAACGACAGCAACTGGCGCGACATCGTCTCCTGGACGGTCAACGCCCTGATCGCGGCCGAGGAGTACGGCATCACCCAGGCCAATATCGACGAGCAGCTCAAGAGCAAGGATCCCGAGATCCAGCGCCTGCTCGGCGTCAACGGCGACCTCGGCAAGATGCTGAGCCTCGACAACAAATGGGCCTATAACGCGATCAAGCAGCTCGGCAATTACGGCGAGCTCTTCGAGCGTCACCTCGGCGAGAAGACCCCGCTCGGCCTGTCCCGCGGCCCCAATCAGCTCTGGACCAAGGGCGGCCTGCTCTACTCCCCGCCCTTCCGGTAAGCCCGGCGACCGCGTCGGGCGGGAGGCTCCGCGCCCCGGTCCGATACGGCAATAAGGATATGGATCGCTGTTGCCGCGCCCAATGGGACGCGAAGCGATCTGCCATGCGTTCCCTCGATTGACCTGAGACCTCCGGCCGCCGCGTTGCGGCCGGCGCGTCCCCAGCCCGGAACAGCCCGATGGCCACCTCCGATTCCAGCCCGGTGCGGCTGCTCTATGACGTGCGCGTCCGCGCCGTGCTCTATCAGGTCGTCGCGGTCGCGCTCGTCATCGGCATCGGCTTCTATCTCTTCAGCACCGTCTCGCGGAAGCTGGCGGACCAGAATATCGCGACCGGCTTCGCCTATCTCTCCCGCCCTGCCGGCTTCGTCATCAGCCAGTCCTTCATCTCCTACGATTCCGGCGACACCTATGGCCGCGCCATCCTGGTCGGCCTGCTCAACACGGTCTGGGTCTCGGTCTTCGCTGTCGCCCTCTCGACCGTGTTCGGCCTCGCCGTCGGCATAGCCCGGCTGTCACGCAACCCGCTGCTCTCGACGCTGGCGCTGCTCTATGTCGAAGCGCTGCGCAACGTGCCGCTGCTGCTCTATCTCTTCCTCTGGTACGCGCTCATCGTCGCGGTCTTCCCGCCGGTGCGTGAAGCCTGGCAGATCCTGCCCGACGTCTTCCTCAGCAATGGCGGCCTGATCGTGCCCTCGCTGCGCTGGTCGCCGGCGCATACCGGCGTGCTCGTAGCCGCCGTGCTCGGCATCGTGCTGGCCTGCTTCATCGCCTCGGCCTTCCGCCGCAAGCGGGTCGCCACCGGCCAGAGCCGCATGGCCTGGCCCTATGTTCTGGCCGCGCTCGTCGTCCCGGTCCTCTTGGCCATGCTGGTCTTCCAGCCGGACCTGGTGGTGAACTGGCCGGAGAAAGGCCGCTTCCGCATCACCGGCGGCGTGCAGGTCACGCCGGAATTCACCGCGCTCCTGGTCGGGCTCGGCCTCTCGGCTTCCGCCGGTATCGCTGAGATCGTGCGCGCCGGCATCCTCTCGGTCGGCCGCGGCCAGTGGGAGGCCGCGCGCTCGGTCGGCCTGCATGACCGCCAGACGATGCGGCTCGTCGTCCTCCCACAGGCTTTGCGCGTGATCATCCCGCCGCTGACCAGCTCTTATCTCTCGACCTTCAAGAACTCGTCCTTGGCCATCGCCATCGGCTATCCCGACCTCGTGATGGTCTCGAACACGACGATGAACCAGACCGGACAGGCGATCGAAGGCATCGCCATCTTCATGATGGTCTACCTCGGCATGTCGATCACGATCTCCATGCTGATGAACTGGTACAACGCCCGCGTCGCACTGGTGGAGCGTTGAGATGACCGACACCGCTCAGCTCAACACCCTGGCGTCCGTCCCCGACGAGCGGCCTGTGCGACCGGCGCAAAGCTGGTTCGCCCTGCTCAAGCCCTATATCGGCTCGCCCTTCAACGCCGTCGTCACCTTCGCTTGCCTCTGGCTGATCTATCGTCTGATCACCGGCGCCTGGGGCTGGCTCGTCACCCGCGCCATCGTCGAGGGCGGCCCGCAGACCTGCAAGGCGGCGGCTGGGGCCGGCGCCTGCTGGCCGTTCCTGGCGGCGAAGCTGCGCTTCATGATCTTCGGCTTCTACCCCTATGACGAGCATTGGCGGCCGGCGCTGGCGGTGCTGCTCTTCCTGGGCGCGATGATCTATTCGATGATCCCGCGCTTCTGGTCCCGCCGCCTGCTCTGGCTCTGGCTCGCCGTCGTCGTCACCTGCGGCGTATTGATGTATGGCGGTGTCTTCGGCCTCACCGTGGTCAACACCACGAGCTGGGGCGGCCTGCCCCTCTCCTTCATGCTGTCCTCGGTCGGGCTCGCCTTCGGCTTCATCCTCGGTGTGCTCCTGGCGCTGGCGCGCTCCTCGAAGCTGCCGGCGATCCAGGTCATCGCCGTCGTCTTCATCGAGATGATCCGCGGCGTGCCGCTGGTCTCGATCCTGTTCATGGCCTCGGTGATGCTGCCGCTGTTCATGCCGGATGGCGTGACCATCGACAAATTGCTGCGGGCGCAGGTCGCGATCATCATCTTCGCCGGCGCCTATATCGCCGAGACCGTCCGCGGCGGCCTGCAGGCGGTGCCGAAGGGCCAGCACGAAGCGGCCGCCTCGCTCGGCCTCGGCTACTGGCTGTCGATGCGCAAGATCGTGCTGCCGCAGGCGCTGAAGATCGTCATCCCGCCGCTGGTCAACATCTTCATCGGCTTCTTCCAGGACACGACGCTGGTCACCATCATCGGCCTGCTCGACTTCCTGGACACGGTCCGCTCGGCGATGCGCGATCCCGTCTGGCAGGGCATCGCCGTGCTGGAGGGCTATATCTTCGCGGCTCTGGTCTATGCTGTCTTCAGCTACGGTATGGGTTCCTATAGCCGCTTCATCGAACGGCGCCTGAAGACCGACCACAGCCACGGCCGGCACTGAAAATCGCCCTCTGAGCCTCGCTCAGAGGGCATTCCGGCCCTCGCGCAATGTTCGAGCAAGCCGGCACGCCGACCACTCCCGATGATTCTCATCGTGGAGATCGGACGATGCTCTTCAGCCCCGATCGGTCGGCAGCCCTCGCCGGCCGCGCCCTTCATGCCTATCTCGACCTCGTCCGGCGGACGACGCGCTTCAAGCCGGTCATCCCCGGCGCACGCCCCTGGGAGCGCAACCGCGAGCCCTTCATCGCCCTGACCTGGCATGGCCAGCAGATGCTGAGCCTCGCCGCGCTGGGGGGCGCCGCGCATGTCGCGGTCCTGACTTCCCTGCATTTCGACGGGGCGGTCGTGACCTCCGTCGTCGAACGCGCCGGCTACCGCAGCATCCGCGGCTCGGGCACGCAAAGCCGGGCCAAGATCCTGGCGAAACGCTCCGTGCCCGCGTTCTTCGAGATGCGCGATGCCCTGCGCCAGGGTACGAGCCTCGTGCTCACCGCCGACGTACCCCGGACCGCGCGCGTCGCCGGCAAGGGCGCGGTGCAGCTCGCCCGCGTCACCGGCCGGCCGATCTACCTCTTCGCAGCCGTCACCAGCGCGCGTGTCAATCTTGAGAACTGGGACCATGCCAGCATCGCCCTGCCCTTCGGACGCGGCTGCATCCTCTGGTCGGAGCCGCTCTATGTCCGCCGTGCCGCCGACGCCCGCGAGGTCGGCCTGATCGCCATGGACATCTCGGAGCGCCTCGACGAGCTCCATGCGACCGCGCAACGCAATGTCGGCCGCTGACGCTGACCGCGCGCCTTGCTTCATCGGCGGCCGGGTGGCGTGGCGCAGCCGCCGGGCGTCCCACAGATATCCGCCGGCGGGCGCAGCGTCTCCGGCTCGCCGCCGGGCTCGATCCGAATCCGGCTAAGGTCTCCCGAAAGCCTGAGGCCCAGACCCGAGGATATCAGCACGATCCGCGCCCGGCTCGAGGCGAGGATTGTCGCGTTCGCGCCAGCGAGGAAATGGGCGCTGCCGCCAAGACTGGCATAGGTCCCGAACACGTCCTCGTACCGGTCCAGCCCGTAGACCAGCATGATCACCCGCCCGTAATCGGCGCCGAGCCCGATGCCGACCGAGAGCGCCGTCCAGATCACCGGTATCGGTATCCCGTCGGAGAAGCGCAACTCGCCGCTGCCATGCCGCCCGCCGACCACGAAGGAGCCGCTGAGCTCGCCGCCGACGATATAGGCGTTCGGCTCGCCGAACAGCGCGAGCGAACGCTCGATCGGAACGCTGACCGTCTTGGACGCCGTGTCGAACACGCCTTCGACCAGCCGGGCGATGTCCTTGGGCGATACAGTCGCGAGCTGGCCAGGCTTGATGTCATCCCGCCGGGGAACGCCTTGCGCGGACACCGGCGCCTGAACCTGCGCGGCGGCAAGCAGGACCGCCAGCGCCAGATGGCGCAGCCGGACCCATCCCGTCATGGCGCGCAGCACATGCATCAGGCCCGGCGATCCATGAGGGAGTTGAACGGCAACGGTGATACGGTCCATGCAGTGTCCGGCAGGGCGAAGCCCCCGGCCCGAGAAGCCATACCCGCACAGAGGCTCCGTGACGACCCGCAACGTTGAAACCGTTTCGATATCCCCTGCGTCGAAGCGCTCGCGGTCGCTGGCGGGTGGCCGGCAATGAGGTCGCTCTCGCGCGCCCTCACCATCCGGCTGACGCTGCTCGGCATCGTGCTGTTCGTCGCCTTCATCGCGGCCGTGCTTGCCTTCACCTTCATCACCGAGGACCCTGGGGTCCTGCGCAACGATGTCACCTCCCAGATCATTCGGCAAAGCGTGCGCCCGTCCGGCAGCGCTGCGCTGCGGGTCGAGAAGTCGCCGGGCCTGATCAAGGTCGAGCAGGCCAGCCCGCTGCTCTGGTATCTGGTCTCCGACGGACGTTCCGTCGTCGAGTATGCGCCAGAATTGCGGCCCGGTCTGCCGATCGACATCCGGCTGGACGGCCCGACCATCGCCGCCCAGATGCGGGTCGGCGGCGACAACGCGCTGTCCGTCGACGTCGCCGAGCAGGACGGCAGCCGTATCCTCGTCGCCACCGGCGGCGGGCGGCCGGGCTGGGACGTGATTCTCGGCTATTTCCTGCGAGCCATCGCGGGCTCGGCCGCGGCGATCTCGGTCGTGTTCGGGATCATGATCGCCGCCGCCATCGCGATGTCGGTGTCCTATATCACCAGCCGCCTGCGCAGCGCGGCCGAAGCCGCCGCCCGCATCGACCCACGAGCCCCGCGCGGCCTGCTGCCGACGGAGGAGACCCCAGTCGAATTGATGCCGTTGACGACCGCGCTGAATTCAGCACTCGACCAGATCGCGGGCAACATGGAGGTTCAGCGGCGCTTCATGAACAATGTCGCGCATGAGCTGCGCACGCCGCTCGCGGTGATGCGGGCCAAGGTGGATTCGCTGCCCGACGAGGCTGCGCGCCTCGCGCTCACGACCGATGTCAGCCGCCTCACCATCATCGTTTCCTCGATGCTGCAGCTCGCGCGCCTGCATAACACCGAACTGCCCTTCGAGCCGTTGCGTCTGAACGCGCTGGCCCGCGACGTGCTCGCCGATCTCGCCCCGCTCGTACTCAGCAACGGCATCGGCATCGCGCTGGAGGAAGAGGGCGCGAGCGATGTCTTGATCGCTGCCAACGAGGCCACCACTCGCGCAGCACTCGCAAATCTCATCGACAATGCGCTGCGCCACGCGCAGGCGCGCTCCTCCATCCTGGTCAAGGTCATCGACGGGAGCGTGCTGGAGGTCAGCGACGACGGGATCGGGATCGCGGCGGCGAAGCGCGCGCAGGTGACCGAGCCGTTCAACCGGATGTCGCCGCATTCGACCGGAGCGGGACTCGGCCTGACGATCGTGCGCGACATCATGGCTGCCCATGGCGGCACGCTCGATCTCAGCGACACCGAAGGCGGCGGCACGACGATCCGCCTGACCTTCCGTGTGGTGTAATTGGAATGACAATCGTGGCGCCGACTATTCGCTACAGCGCCGGCTCCGCCTTCTTGAGGATATAGCCGATGCCGCGCAGCGAGGTTATCTCGACATCCGCGCCGGCATCGCGAAGCTTGCGTCGGAGCCGCGATATCTGCGCTTCCAGCGTGTTCGACTCGATCAGGTCGTCGAAGCCGTAGACCGCCTCGATCAGCACGTCGCGGGTGACGACGCGGCCATTGCGCTGGACCAGTGCCTCGAGGATCAGGGCCTCGCGCCGGCGCAGGTCGAGCGGTTCCGTCCCGACCGAGGCATTGCGGCCTTCGAGGTCGAGCGAGAGATTGCCGGCGCTGAGAAGAAGAGAGCGCTTCGGATGGCGCCGCCGCGCCAGTACGCGCACCCGCGCGATCAGTTCACCCGGCTCGAACGGCTTGACCAGATAATCGTCGGCGCCCCCGTTCAAGCCCTCGATCACGTCGGGCTTGGCGTCGCGTGCCGTCAGCATCAGGAAGGCCGGGCGGTTCTCGGCCGAGGCAATCGCCTTGACGATCGACAAACCATCGCCGTCGGGCAGGCACCGGTCGACCACGGCAATGTCGAACGGCGCGGTCCGCAAGGCCGCAAGCGCAGTCTCCACGGTATCCGTGCGATCCACGACCATCCCCGCATTGGTCAGCAAGAGCGAGAGATAGGACATGAGCTCGGGCTCGTCCTCGACAATCAAAGCGCGCATGTCACGTCCGTCGTGATGCATGGATGGAACGTCATGTCGGAGAAGGGGCGACAAATCCAGACATGACGCTCCACCCATGACCGGTTGCGGGCGGCGCGACAGCGACGCACGCGCGATACCGCAACCCGAACCGGGCCGGCTGACGGGCGGCCCGGAGCCTTCCCAATCAGAACCGGTAGTTCAAGCCGGCCTTGACCAGATGCTCGTTGACGCCGACCCGCGTGCGGCTGTTGCCGAGCTGGAAGTTGTCCTTGCCGAGCGAGACATAATTGTACTCGACCTTGGCCGAGAGATGGTCGGTGATGCCGTATTCGGCGCCGGCGCCGACGACATAGCCGGTTTTGCCGCGCGTCTTGGAGACGAGGCCGTCGCTGGCCTTGACGCTGCCATAGGCGAGACCGCCGGTGCCGTAGACCAGCAGGCGATCGAAGGTGACGCCGGCGCGCGCCTTCAGCGTGCCGACATAGCGCATGTCGGCGCTGGTGCCGCCGCCGCGCTTCGAGCCCTTGCCGAAACCGTTCATCGACAGGTCGCTTTCGAGGCCGAAGACCATCGTGCCCATCTGGACATTGTAGCCGAGCTGGCCGCCGAGCAGCATTTCGTTACGGCTCTTCTTGCTGACGCCGTTGAAGCGGTCGAAGGCGCCGCCGGCATGCGCGCCGACATAGAGGCCGTTCCAGTTATAGGCGCGCGGCGCCGAATAGGCCGGCCATTCCTGGGGCCGTGGCCGGGCGCGGTCGGCCGCCTGCGCGGGCAGCGCGAACAGGGCCATCAGGCCGAGGCCGGCCAAAGGAAGGATACGAGACATCGATGACTCCTTGCGCGGCTCCTCGCCGCCGACACATCTGCCAGCCGATTCGACTCCGTGGATCGGAGCGGGCCGGCACGCGCAGATTGCGGGCGAAGATTACGGCAAGGTTGCCCATTCCGGCGGCAAGGGCGGCCGGAGCGGAGCGATATCGAAAAAGGCCCCGCCCTGAGCGGGCGAGGCCGGATAGAGGCTGGTCAGAGAACCGGAGCGGCCTGCTTGCCGAGCTCTTCGGCCGGCGGAATCCGGCCGTCTTCGAACCAGTAGGACGCAGCGGCGCGCGACATCGCCGCTCCGTCATGGCCGATACCGGCAACCGTGATCAGTTGCCAGTTGCAGGGCACGCCGAGGCGCGCCGCTTCCGCCTTGCCGAAATCGAGCATGAACTGGGCGCGGCCATAGCGATGCGGCCCCTGCGCCAGGGCTTCCGGTTGAGCTGGCAGGTTCGGATCGTCGGTGACGATATCGCGATCGCCCGCGAACAGGATCATCGGATAGGCGAGCCAGCGCGTCAGCGCCGCCTTGTCGAGCCCGAGCCCGCCGAGCCCTTCCGGGAAATTCCGCTCTGGCGTCGGCAAGGTGTACCAGCCGGGATTGGAGGCCATCGCCGCCTCAAACAGCGCGCCGCCTTCCATCGCCAGCATGCGATGTACGAACTGGCCGCCGGCCGAATGCCCGAAGATGCGGATGACCGGCTTGTCGATTACCCCCGCTGCGCGCAGCGCATCGAGCACGCGGCCGGGCACGGCATAGAGCCACTCGGCGCGCGGCGCGATCGTCCCCTCGCTGGAGACGACAAGGCCGTTATTGTAGCCCTCGGCCTTCGGGAAAGGCTCGTTCGGGAAGGTCGGCGCGACGATCAGCAGGTTGTGCTTGTCGGCCGCATCGATCCAGAAATCGCGATACTCGTCACCGTTGCGCAGCATGCCGTGTTGCACGACGATCACCGGATCGTTCGGCTGACGCCGCGCCGGTCGGTAGCAATTGACCTCCAGCGGCTTGTCCGGATGGCTGACGTCGATGAAGGGCAGCGTGCTGCGCCCGATTGGCGGGTTCAGGGTCTTGGTGGTCATGCGGCCTCCGGAGCCTTGTGCAAGTGGCAGGCGGCGCTGCGGCCGGGCGCGATCTCGGCAAGGACCGGCCGGACCTCACGGCAGACCGGCATCGCCTTGTCGCAGCGCGGGTGGAACGGACAGCCGGGCGGCGGCGCCAATGGCGAGGGCAATTCGCCCTTGAGCGGCTGGAAGGCGCGCTTGCGCCGCGCCGCCGAGGGAATCGCCGCGATCAGCGCCGCGCTATAGGGATGCGCCGGCTCGGCGAAGATCTCCGCCGCCGTGCCGACCTCGACGATGCGGCCGAGATACATGATCGCGACCCGGTCGCTGATATGGCGGACAAGGCCGAGATCATGGCTGACGAAGAGATAGGTCAGGCCGTGGCGCTCGCGCACATCCATGAACAGGTTGATCACCTGCGCCTGGATCGAAACGTCGAGCGCCGAGACCGGCTCGTCGCAAACTAGGAAGTCAGGCTTCACGGCAAGTGCCCGCGCGATGCCGATGCGCTGGCGCTGACCGCCCGAGAACTGGTGCGGATAGCGCTCGCGATAGGCGAGATCGAGCCCGACCTCGCTCAGCGCTTGATCGACGGCCCCATCGATCTCCGCCTTGGGCAGAAGCTTGTGGACGCTCAAGGCCTCGCCGACGATGCGGCTGACCTTCATGCGCGGATCGAGCGAGGCATAGGGGTCCTGGAAGATCATCTGGACCTTCAGCAGGAAATCGAGCCGCTCCTTGCCCTTCAGGCCCCCAACCGGCTGCTGCTCGTAGACCACCTCGCCGGTCGTCGGCTTGAGGATGCCGGTGACGACGCGGGCGAGCGTGGACTTGCCGCAGCCGGATTCGCCGACGAGGCCGAGCACCTCGCCGCGCTTCACGCTGAGATCGATGCCGTCGACGGCGCGCAACACCGGCGGCGCCTTGCCCCGCCCGGTCGCCATCAGGATGCGTTCCGCCAGCGTCGGCTTGCGGCGGAAATGCTTGGTGATGCCCTTGAGCTCGATGATCGGAGCACTGGTCGAAGCACTCATGCCGCTTCTCCCACCGGCACCGGATTGTGGCAGCGGAAGCTGCGGGCGCCTTCGCTCGTCGTCTCGGGATCGCGCTCAGCGCAGATCGGCTGGACGCGCGGGCAGCGCGGACGGAAGGGACAGCCGCTGGGCCGAGCGTCGATGCGCGGCGCTACGCCATCGATCTGGTTCAGGCGCTCGCCCGGCGCGACATTGGCCGCCGAGGAATTGAGCAGGCCGAGCGTGTACGGATGGCGCGGTGCGTCGAGTACCTCGTCCACCGGCCCGACCTCGACGACGCGGCCGGCATACATCACCGCCACTCGGTCGGCGAGCTCGGCGACGACCGCGAGATCATGCGTGATCCAGAGCACGGCCGTACCGGTCTCGCGGGCGAGCTTTTGCACCTCGAACAGGATCTGGCTCTGGATGGTGACGTCGAGCGCCGTCGTCGGCTCGTCGGCAATGATCAGGTCGGGCGCGTTGAGCAGCGCCGTCGCGATCGCGACGCGCTGGCGCATGCCCCCGGAGAACTCGTGCGGAAACTGCTTCAGCCTCGCTTCCGGCGAGGAGATACCGACGCGGGCCAGCGCCTTGGCGGCTTCACCGAGCGCCTCATCGCGGCTGCAATCGCGATGCTCCAGGATCGCCTCGCTCATCTGTTCGCCGATGCTGAGCACCGGATTCAGCGTCATCAGAGGGTCCTGGAAGATCATGGCGATGCGGTCGCCGCGCAGGCTCCGCAGGCGTTCCTCGGTCGCGGCGCGCAGGTCTTCGCCGCCGAAGCTCACCGTCCCCGCGACGATCTCGCCAGGCGGATCGATCAGGCGCACCAGCGAGAAGCCGGTCACCGACTTGCCGGAGCCGGATTCGCCGACGAGCCCCAAGACCTCGCCGCGCGAGACGCTGAGATCGACGCCGTCGACGGCAGGCCAGGCACCGTCGAGCGCATGGAAAACGGTTCGCAAGCCGCGGACGTCGAGCAAGGGATCACTCATGAGCGCACGTTGAAGCTGCGGCGCAGCCGGTCGCCGACGAGGTTGAGCGAGCCGATCAGCAGAACCAGCGCGATGCCGGGGAAGACCGCGATCCAGTATTCGCCGGAAAGCAGGAACTCGAAGCCGTTGGCGATGAGCAGGCCGAGCGAGGGCTGTGTCACGGGAACGCCGACGCCGAGGAAGGAGAGCGTCGCCTCCAGCGTGATCGCGCCGGCGATGCTGATCGAAGCGACGACCAGGACCGAGCCGACCGAGTTCGGCAGCAGATGCGCGATCATGATGTGCCGCGTCGGCAGGCCGAAATTGAGCGCGGCCTCGATATATTCCTTGCGCCGCTCGACCAGCGCGGAGGCGCGCATCAGCCGGGCGTACTGCGCCCATTGTACCAGCACGATGGCGAGGATGACCTTGTCGACCCCGCGCCCGATCGAGGCGAGCAGGACGAGCGCGATCAGGATCGAGGGGAAGCCGAGCATGAAGTCGACGATGCGCATGATCACGGCGTCGACCACCCCGCCGAACTGCGCGGCGACAAGCCCGGCCGAGATGCCGATGAACAGCGCGCCCAGCGTCGCGGTGAGCCCGACCATCAGGCTGGTGCGCAGGCCGTAGAGGATGGCGCTCAGCATGTCGCGGCCCTGTGAATCCGTGCCGAGCCAGTAGGTCATGCCGTTCATGCCGGCCTCGCCCGGCGGCAGGCGGTTGTCCATCACACTGAGCGAGGCGAGATCATGCGGATTCTGCGGCGCGATGACCGGCGCCAGCAAGGCCAGCGCGACCATGATGCCGAGCAGGATCGCGGCACCGCGCGTCGTCGGTCGGTTGCGGATGCGCCGCAGCACCTTCTCGCGGAGCGGCGTGTCGGCATAATCAGGGATGGCCGGCGCTTTCGCTGGGGCGTTCATGCCATCTCTCCCGTCAGCTTCACGCGCGGGTCGAGCGCGGCATAGAGGATGTCGACGAGGAAGTTGACGGTGACGAAGAGCAGCGTCGCCAGCAGCACATAGGCGACCACCACCGGCCGATCGAGCTGGTAGACCGAGTCGATCAGGAGCTTGCCCATGCCCGGCCAGGCGAAGACCGTCTCGGTGATCGTCGAGAAGGCGACGAGGCTGCCGAACTCGATGCCGACCACGGTGACGACCGGGATCAGGATGTTGCGCAACACGTGCCGGCCGACGACGCGGCGCGGCTTCACACCCTTGGCGCGAGCATATTTGACGTAGTCCTGTGTCATCGCCTCGCTCGTGCCGGCCGCGACGAGGCGGATCATCAGCGCGATCTGGGGAATGGCGAGGTTGATCGCCGGCAGGGCGAGATGGACGAGCCCGTCCCAGGTCAGGAGGCTGGTCTGGATGCCCAGGACCGAGACCGTCTCGCCGCGTCCGGCCGTCGGCAGCCAGTGGAGCACGACTGCGAAGAGCAGGATCAGCATCATGCCCTTCCAGAAGCTCGGCAGCGAGAAGCCGAGGACGGTGGCACCCATGATGATGCGCGAGGGCCGGCTTTCGGGGTCGAGCCCGGCATAGAGCCCGAGCGGCACGCCGGTGACGATGGCCAGCGTCATCGAGAGCAGGACGAGCTCGAAGGTCGCCGGCAGGCGCCCCAGAATGAGCTCGATCGCCGGCACGCCATGCACGAAGGAGCGGCCAAGGTCGCCCGTCAGGGCATTGCCCATGAAGACGAAATATTGCTGCCAGACCGGCAGGTCGAGCCCGAGGCGTCGGATCAGCGCCTCGCGCTCGGCCGCGCTGGCGGAGGGCGAGACGAGCAATTCGACGGGGTCGCCGATGCCGTAGACGGCGAAGAACACCACGACCGAGACCGCGAGCAGCACGAGCACGCTCTGGATCAGTCGCTGCAGGACATAGGCGGTCATGATGCTCGACCGGCTCCGCTCAATGGTTCACGGGCCGCCCTGCGAGAGGCGGCCCGGCTTTCCGATAGGCCTGTCGGCCGGCGGCTTACTTGGCTTTCGGCTTCACCGACATCGCCAGCATGAACTGGTCGGCACGGCCCTTGACGTCGAGATCGGACTTGAAGGCCCAGATGCCGCTCTCGAAGTGCAGCGGGATGAAGGCGTAATCGTCGACGACGATCTTGCCGGCTTCCTGCAGCAGCGATGCGCGCTTGTTGTCGTCGAGCGTGGTCACGGCCTCGCGGATGATCTTGTCGAACTGGTCGTTCTTGTAGCCGCCATAGTTCGAGCCGCCGAGGGTCTTGGCTTCGTTCGGGGTCGGCGGCCACTGGCGCAGGAAGGACGCCGCCTCGCCCGTGCCGGAGCCCCAGCCGCCGATCGCAACCGAGAATTCCTTCTTGGCGCGACGCGGGAAATAGATCGCGCGGGTCATCGCGTCGACCTCGGCCTTGATGCCGACCTGGGTCAGGTACTGCGCGACGGCCTGGGTGATCTGGCTGTCATTGATATAGCGGTCGTTGGTGGTCGAGAGCGTGACCTGGAAGCCCTTGGCATAACCGGCTTCGGCCAGCAGCTTCTTCGCCTGCGCCGGGTCATAAGCCAGCTTCGGCGGGTTCGGACGCGTGCCGAACATGCCGGTCGGCAGGTACTGGTAGGCCGGCTCCGCCGCGCCGTCCATGATGCGCTTGACGATGGCGTCACGGTCGATGGCGAGCGACATCGCCTTGCGGACGCGCAGGTCCTTCAGCGGGTTCTTGCCGTCATCCGACTTGACGAAGGGGCTCTGGTCGCGGGCGACGTCGAGCTGGAAATAGACCACGCGGGTCGAGGGCGTGATGACATGGCCGAAGCGCTTGTCGTCCTTGATCCGGCCGAGGTCGCGCGCCGCCGGGTTCTCGATCACGTCGTAATCGCCGGCGAGCAGGCCGGCGAGGCGCGGGCCGGCATTCGTCACAGGCAGCAGGCGCACGGTCGCCCAAGGCTCTGCCTTGCCCCAATAGGTCGGATTGCGCTCGAGCTCGATCGCGGAGCCGCGCACATAGGACTTGAGCTTGTAGGGGCCGGTGCCGATGGCGAGCGTGCCGTCGTTGAAGCCCGTCACGGTCGGCCACGGGCCGGTGACGCCGCAGTTCTTGGCGACGTCATAGCTGATCGGGCCATGCTCGGCGATCGAGGCCGAGAGGATGCTGAGGCCCGAAAGCAGATTCGGCAGCAGCGGCTCGGGCTCTTTCGTGGTGATCACCAGCGTCTTCGGATCGGGCGTCTCGACCGAGGCGAAATTGCCGGTGGTGTCGGCAAAGGAATCCGAGACCTTGGTCTCGTTCTTCAGCGTGCGGCAGAAGGTGAAGACCACGTCCTCGGACGTGAAGGGCTTGCCGTTCGAGAACTTGACGCCGTCGCGCAGCTTGAAGGTCCAGCGGTTCTTGCCGTCATTCTCCCAAGAGGCGGCAAGGCTCGGATGCAGCTTCTGCTGCTCGTCCTGGCGCACCAGCGAGTCGAAGATGTGCTGAGCCAACGCATTGTTGGGGGTGAGGTCATGGTAATGCGGATCGACCGCCGTCGGCTCGGAGGCTAGCGCGATGCGCAGCGTCTGCGCCGAGACGGCCGTTCCGGCAAGGCAGGCGGCCGCGAAAGCCGCGAGGAATAGGGGTTTACGCATGATAGGATCCGCTCCCGGTTGAAGCCGCTTTTGACAGCTTTATTTTCGTCTAGTAGCAAACATGAAAATTTTCGAACGTCAATCGGGTAGCCGCGCATGTCACAGGGCCTGAAGCCGACGACGGATCTCTCCAACCGGATCGCCCAGATCTACCCGTCGCTTAGCAACGGCCATCGCCGCGCCGCCGATTTCGTGCTGCAGCATCCGCTCGATGTCGCGACCATGACCATCGAAGGCCTGGCCGAGGGTAGCGGCACCTCGAACGCGACGGTGACGCGCTTCGTCCGGGCGCTCGGCTATGGCAGCTATGGCGAGTTCCGCGGCGCGCTCTCCGCCGCCCTGAAATTCGCCCATGACCCGGTCGACAGCTTCGCCGGTGCCCGCACTGCCGCCGGCTCGACCTTCGCGACCTTCACAGCTGCGCTCGCCGACCAGAACGCCAATCTCCAGGCCGCCCGCGACGGCCTCGACGAAGCCTCCGTGACGAAGGCGGTCGCGTTGTTGCTGAAGGCGCCACGCGTCTTCATCGCGGCTTCCGGCGCCAGCCACCACGTCGCTTCCTTCCTGGAGGATGGACTTGCGCTCTATCTCGATGCCGACGTGATCTTCGCGTCATCGCGCACCGGCCCGGAACGCGCCATCCGGCACATGATGTCGGCTCGCCCCGACGATCTCGTCGTCGCGATCTCGGTGCCGCGCTATTCCCGCGCCACGCTGGATCTCGCGAGTTTTGCCAAGAAGCGCGGCGCGGCCCTGCTGACCCTGACCGACAGCCCGACCTCGCCACTCGCTCCGATCGCCGATGTCACGCTGTTCGCGCCGGCCCGCAGCCGCCTGCTGCCGAACTCGCCGACCGCCGTCTTCGCGCTTGCCGATGCGCTGATCGCCGCCGTCGCGCGTGAGCGGCCGGATGCGGTCGAGGCCCTCAAGGAACTTAGCGAAAGCCTGCTCTGGACCTTCCACCAATAGGTGACCGAGAGGCTCACGCCGCTCCGATCCGCGCGGCCGCAAAGCGCTGGCGCAGCCAGTGCGCGGCCGGTCCGCAGGGGCGCTGCTTGTGCCAGACCATCTCCAGCGCCACCGGCAGGTCGAAATCGTCGAACTGGAGATCGGGCGTGACGAGATCGGCCGTCACCGGCGAATTCGCGATGACATAGCTGGAGACGAAGGCCCAGCCGATGCCCTGCTTGACCAGTTGCAGGATCACCCAATGGCTCTCGACCCACCAGACCTCGGCCGCGACGCGCAGTCGCTGCTTTTCCGGCCCGTCGCCGCGCGCCGCGACCAATATCTGGCGATGGCGCTTCAGCTCCTCCCAGTCGACGCGCGTGCCGGCCAGAGGATGCTCCTTGCCGCAGACCAGCTTGATCGGCACCCAGCCGACCGTCTGAAAGCCGAGCTCCGGCGGCAGCGCCTCCTGGCGCCACATCACCCCGATATCGGCCTGCCCGGCGAGCACGAGCTGGCTGACATCCTCCATCAGCGGGAAGAGCAGCTCCAGTTCGACATGCGGGAAATGCCGCGCGAAATCGGCGAAGAGCGCGCCGAGCAGATGCTCCGGATAGAGTTCGTCGATCGCGACCACGAGCCGCGTCTCGACATGGCTCTCGAAACTGCTGGCGACGCCGATCAGATGCGCCCGGCGATCCAGGATCACCTTCGCCTCGCGCAGGAGCCTCTCGCCCGCCGCCGTCAGCACGGGATTGCGCCCGGCCCGGCTGAACAGCGCGACGCCGAGGTCCTCCTCCAGATTGGCGACTTGCGTGCTCACCGCCGACTGCGCCTTGCGCAGCGCACGGCCCGCTGCCGAGAAGGAGCCATGCTCGGCCGCCGCGACGAAGGCCTCCAATTGCTCGAAGGAAAGATTCATCTATCTGATATCCAGATATAACCTAACTTGATGCATCCAGATTTGGCGATAGAAGGCACCGCGTCAACGAGAACGACAGGTGTTTCGAATGTCCATGCGCTCCTTCCCCGACCGGATTCGCCATACGGTGATGTTCGAGGTCATCGGGCTTGCGCTGGTGATCCCCGGCGGCGCCATGCTGTTCAACCTGCCGGCGACCCATATGGGCGTGATCGGCGTCGGCTCGGCCACCGTCGCGACGCTCTGGAACTTCGTCTACAATCTCGGCTTCGACCACGCGATGCTCCGCTTCGCCGGCCACACCCGCAAGAGCCTGGCGTTGCGCGTGCTGCATGCGCTGCTGTTCGAGGGCGGATTGCTGGTCCTGTTGCTGCCCCCGATGGCCTGGTATCTCGGCATGGGCCTGTGGCAGACCTTCGTGATGGACCTCGCCATCGTCGTTTTCTACGTGGTCTACGCCTTCCTCTTCAATCTGGCCTATGACCGGGTCTTCCCCGTTCCAGCGCTGCCGCGGATGGCCGCAGCCTGAGCCTCTCTGCGGCCTGAAGCCGCCGCGCCGCCAAAGGCCCTCCCCGCCTGCCGCCGGTCTATGCTACGGCAGCCATGGACATTCGCCGACGATCGTATTCTGATCGCGCCGGAACCATCGGGACGGCCCGCTCCGTCCCGGCGAGGCATGCGTGTCGCGGCATCAGGCCGCGCCTGGGAGGAGCAATGACAGGTAAGATCTATGACGGCCCGGGCGCCGCGCTCGAAGGGCTGCTCTTCGACGGGATGACGATCATGTCGGGCGGCTTCGGCCTGTCGGGCAACCCCGAGAGCCTGATCCCGCAGATCCGCGATTCCGGCGTGAAGAACATCACGGTGATCTCGAACAATGCCGGCGCCGACGGCTTCGGCCTGTGGATGCTGCTGCAGACCCGGCAGATCAAGAAGATGATCGCGTCCTATGTCGGCGAGAACAAGCTGTTCGAGCAGCAGTACCTCGCCGGCGAGCTGGAGCTGGAACTGAACCCGCAGGGCACGCTGGCCGAGCGCATCCGCGCCGGCGGCGCCGGCATCCCGGCCTTCTATACGAAGACCGGCGTCGGCACGGTCGTGGCCGAGGGCAAGCCGGTCGAGGAGTTCGAAGGCCAGCTCTATGTCCGCGAGACCTGGCTGCGCGCCGATGTCGCCATCGTCAAGGCCTGGAAGGCCGATACCGCCGGCAACCTCGTCTATCGGAAGACCGCGCGGAACTTCAATCCGAACATGGCGACAGCCGGCAAGGTGACGGTGGCCGAGGTCGAGGAGATCGTGCCGGTCGGCTCGCTCGATCCCGAGGCGATCCACACGCCCGGCATCTATGTCGACCGCGTCATCAAGAGCACGATCAACGAGAAGCGCATCGAGAAGCTGACCGAGCGCAAGAGGGAGGCAGCCTGATGGCCTGGACCCGCGAAGAGGTCGCCGCCCGCGCGGCCAAGGAGCTCAAGGACGGCTTCTACGTCAATCTCGGCATCGGCATCCCGACGCTCGTGGCGAACTACATTCCCGAAGGTGTGGACGTCACCTTGCAGTCCGAAAACGGCCTGCTCGGCATCGGCCCCTTCCCCTATGAGGGCGAGGCCGACCCAGACCTGATCAATGCCGGCAAGCAGACGATCACGGTGCTGCCGAGCTCGAGCTTCTTCTCCTCGGCCGATTCCTTCGCGATGATCCGCGGCGGCCATATCGACCTGACCATTCTCGGCGCCATGGAAGTGGCGGCCAATGGCGACATCGCCAACTGGACGATTCCCGGCAAGATGGTGAAGGGCATGGGCGGCGCGATGGACCTCGTCGCGGGCGTGAAGAAGGTCATCGTCGTGATGGACCATGCCAACAAGGCCGGCGAATCCAAGGTGCTGGAGCGCTGCTCGCTGCCGCTGACCGGCGCGGGCGTGGTCGACATGATCATCACCGATCTCTGCGTGATGACCTGCGACAAGGCCAATGGCGGCGGCCTGACCCTGATCGAGCTTGCCCCCGGCGTCTCGCTCGACGAGGTCAAGGCCAAGACCCAGGCCGCCTTCGCCGTCGCGCCAAGTCTCGCAAAGGCCGCGTGAGCAACCTCCTCCGCGCAAGGCCGGCGACGACCCCAGCGATGCTGGCCGCGTTCTCGGACGCGGCCACGTTACGTCACGCCCTCGCCTTCGAGGCGGAGCTGGCCCGCGCCGAGGCGGCCGAGGGCCTGATCGGCGCGGAGGCTGTCGAGGCCATCGCCGTACTCTGCGCCACGATCTCGATCGATCTGGCCGAACTGGCGGAGGAAGCGGCGCTCGCCGGCACGCTGGCGATCCCGCTGGTGGCGCGCTTGCGTGCCGCCTTGAGCGGTGACGCCGCAAAGGCCCTGCACAAGGGCGCCACCAGCCAGGATGTCGCCGACACCGTTCTGGCTTGTCAGATTCGTGCTGCGAGCGGCCTTCTGGATCGCGACCTGACTCGCGTCACGACGGCGCTCGCTGCCCTCGCCCGGCGCCATGCCACCACCCCAGCCATCGGCCGCACCCTGTTGCAGGACGCGCTCCCGATCGGCTTTGGCCTGCGCATCGCGCATTGGCAGGCCGGCATCGCGGAAGCCGCGATCCGCCTGCGCCATGAAGTCGAGACAGGTGCCGTCCTGCAATTCGGCGGCGCGGCAGGCTCCCGTGCCGGTCTCGGCGGCAAGGCCGCTGCCGTCTCCGCCCGCCTCGCCGCCGCGCTTGGCCTCCCCGACGCACCGCCCTGGCACGCGCGCCGCGGCGGCATCGCCGGCATCGCGACAGCGACCGCCATTGTCATCGGCGCGCTCGGCAAGATGGCGCGCGACGTCTCGCTTTTGGCCCAGAACGGCATCGGCGAAGCGCGCGAACCCGCTATTCCCGGCCGCGGCGGCTCCTCCGCCATGGCGCATAAGCGCAACCCGACCGGCTGCCAGGTCGCGCTCTCGGCAAGCCTGCGCGCGCCCGGCCTCGTTGCCAGCATCCTCGCCGGACTCCCCGCCGAGCAGGAACGCGGCCTCGGCGGCTGGCAGGCCGAAGGCCCGGCGCTGGCCGAGCTCTTCCTGCTTGCAGCCGGCGCGGCCGATGCCATGGCGACGGTCGGAGAAGGGCTGGAAATCGACGAAACGACCATCGCCCGCAACCTCACGGCCGCCGGGCTCGGCAATGATATCGGCGAGAGCGCGGCCCTGGTCGCCGCGCTGCTCGTCCAGCACGACTGAGGAAGCTACGATGCCCTTCGCGACGAGCAGCGGCGCCCGCATCTACTGGAAGCTGGAAGGCTCCGAGGACAAGCCGGCGCTTGTCCTGCTGAACTCGATCGGCACCGACCTATCGCTCTGGGACGCGGCGATGCCGGCCCTGCTCGCCTCCTTCCGGACCTTGCGGATCGACACGCGCGGCCATGGCGCTTCCGATGCGCCGGAAGGAGATTACACCTTGGTCCTGCTCGCCGAAGATGTCGCCGCCGCCATGGCAGCGGCCGGCATCGAACGCGCAGCCATTGCCGGTGTCTCGCTCGGCGGCATGATCGCCATGGAGCTGGCGCTCGGCCATCCCGAGCGCGTTTCCGCCGTCGCTGCAATCTGCACCTCGGCCACGATGGACAAGGCTGTCTGGCGGGATCGCATCGCGCAGGTTCGCGCAGGCGGCACCGCCTCCATCGCGGATGCGGCGTTGCAGCGCTTCCTCTCGCCCACCTTCGCAGCCGGCCAGCCCGCGATCGCCGCGAGCCTCAAGCGCAACCTCGTCGCCCAGGCGAGCCAGGGTTATGCCGGAGCCGGCGCGGCCATCCGCGACATGGAGCTGATCGGGCGGATCGGCGCGATCGCCTGCCCGGTTCTCGTCGTTACCGGCGGGCGCGACGTCTCGACCCCCCTCGCCGACCATGGCGAGAGCCTGCTCGCGGCGATGCCGGCCGCGAAGCACGCACATCTCGACTGCGCCCATCTCGCCCCCGTCGAAGCCCCGGCCGCCTTGGCCGGGGCGCTCCGCGCCTTCCTCGCACCGGGCGCCGACACGACCGATGCGGCAGAAGCCCTGTTCGAAGCAGGCCTCGCGAACCGCCGCCGCGTGCTCGGCGACGCCTGGGTCGACCGCTCGCTCGCCAATCGCACGCCGTTCAACGCCGAATTCCAGGCGATGATCACCCGCATCGCCTGGCATGAGATCTGGAGCCGGCCCGGTCTCGACGACCGCACGCGCCGCCTGCTCGTGCTGGCGATCACCGCGAGCCTCGGCCGCTGGGAGGAGTTCCGCCTGCATGTCCGCGCCGGCCTGACGCGCGGCGGCTTCACGCAGGACGACCTCAAGGAGGTGCTGATGCAGACGGCGATCTATGCCGGCGTGCCTGCCGGCAACACCGCCTTCGCCGAGGCCGCTGCCGTGATGAAGGAAATCGAGGCGGCCGGCTAGGCCGCTTCAGGTCTTCGTCCGGTAGTCCGAAGGCGACACGCCCGCCCGCTTGGAGAAGAACCGCGAAAAATAGGCGGGATCGGCAAAGCCCAGCCGGAACGAGATCCGCGAGATCGACATCGACGTATAGACGAGGTCGCGCCGCGCCTCGATCATCAGCCGGTCCTGGATCACCCGCGCGGCGGAGCGGCCGAGCAGCTCCCGGCACGAGCGGGAGAGATGCGGCACCGAGGCGCCGAGCATCCGCGCATAGTCCGTCAGCGCGTCATGATGCTGGAAGCGCGTCTCGACACGCTCGACGAAACGGTGGACGAGCTCGGCCCGCGCATCCCGCGCCGGCTCCGCCACCGCCCGCGCCCCGCGCATCGCCCGCACGAACCACGCCGCGATCAGATCGGCATAGGCTCCGAGCGAGAATTCCCGCACCGGTCGGTTGGCAGCGAATTCACTCATCGCCAGCCGAAGCGTGGCATCGAGCCCGGCATAATGCCCCCCACCCACCGGTACATGCAGCACCGCTGCGCTCCCGAGCAGCGCGCGCGCCTCCGGTTCGCTGGCGAAGAGGCGCTTCAATGAAGTCGCGGCCGCGCTGGCGACGAAGCCGTCAGTATCGTCGAGGAAGGCGAATTCATGGATGGTCGAAGGCGGCAGCAGCAGCACCGAGCCGGGCGACAAGGCGTGCTCGCGCCCATCCACGCGCGTGCGTCCTCCCCCCGCCGTGACCAGGAAGAACTGGAACAGGTCGTGATGCATATGCGGCTGGATCGTCCAGCCATGCAGGGAGCTGCGCGCCACGATCGGCTCGATATGCAACGCGTCCGGGAAGCGCTCCGTCAGGCGCTCGCCATAGAGCCAGTAGGCGGGGACGCTTCTGCCGGGCATGTCGCACTCACGATCGATTCGTCCAAGACAATGCGCGAATCCTCCATTCCGTCAACGGCGGCGAGCGCGTTAGCATCGGCTTGCGGTTCGAACGGTGCAAACCGTCGCTCCGCGGGAGGCAAAGAAGAACAATGCGGACGCAGGTCGCCATCATCGGCGCCGGGCCCGCGGGACTGCTGCTCGGGCAGCTCCTGTCGCGCGCCGGCATCGACAATGTCATTCTCGAACGGCGCAGCGCCGATTACGTGCTCTCGCGCATCCGCGCCGGCGTGCTCGAACAGGGCATGGTCGACCTCCTGCACGAGGCCGGCGTCGGCGAGCGGCTGGATCAGGAAGGCCTGGTCCACGACGGTTTCTCGCTCGCCTTCCATGGCGCGCTCCATCGCCTCGACCTCAAGGACTTGAGCGGCGGCAAGACGGTCACCGTCTACGGTCAGACCGAGGTCACGCGCGACCTGATCGAGGCCCGGCAGGCGCTCGGCCGCCCTACCGTCTACGAGGCCGAAGACGTCGCGCTGCATGATTTCGATGGCACCTCGCCGCGCGTGACCTTCCGGGCGAACGGGCAGGAACAGGAACTGCGCTGCGATTTCATCGCCGGCTGTGACGGCTATCACGGCGTCTCGCGCGCCTCGGTGCCGGCGCGCTCCTTACAGACCTTCGAGCGCGTCTATCCCTTCGGCTGGCTCGGCCTGCTGGTCGACCGGCCGCCCGCGGCGCATGAACTGGTCTACGCCAACCATGAGCGCGGCTTCGCGCTGTGCTCGATGCGCTCGGCCGAGCGCAGCCGCTATTACGTTCAGGTCCCGCTCGACGAGAAGGTCGAGAGCTGGTCCGACGACGCCTTCTTCGACGAGTTGCGCCGACGTCTGCCGGCCGAGGTCGCAGAGGCCGTGCAGACAGGCCCCTCGCTGGAGAAGAGCATCGCGCCTTTGCGAAGTTTCGTCGCCGAACCCATGCGCTTCGGCTGTCTTTTCCTCGCGGGCGACGCCGCCCATATCGTGCCGCCGACCGGCGCGAAGGGGCTCAATCTCGCCGCCAGCGACATCCGCTATCTCTTCGATGCCTTCCGCGAGCACTATCGCGAGGGCTCGCAGGCCGGGCTCGACGGCTATTCCGCCCGCGCGCTGGCCCGCGTCTGGAAGGCCGAACGCTTCTCCTGGTGGATGACCAACCTGCTGCATCGCTTCCCGGAGCGGGACGGCTTCGACCGGCGCATCCAGGAGGCGGAGTTCGACTATCTCGTCCATTCCCGCGCGGCGGCGACCGCCGTCGCCGAGAACTATGTCGGCCTGCCATATTGAGGGCATTGCCCCGCGGCAGAAAATTGCGTTGGTAACGACAAGAGGCCGGCGCCATGGCGGCGACTGGTCCGAGCAGCTAGAGCTTCGATCCGCGCAACAGCGTTGCTGGATCGTCAGGCAGGATCGGGAGGAGATGGAATGACCAAGGGTTTCCTGAACAGATTGCTGCCCGCGAGCGCGCTGGCACTGGCCGGGGCGCTGGCACTTGGCGCTTCCGCCATGGCGGATACGATCAAGGTCGGCATCATCGGGCCGTTCTCCGGCCCCTTCGCCCTGCAGGGCAAGAATTTCCAGGCCGGCGCCGAAGCCTGGCTGGCGCAGAACGGCAAGAGCGTTGCCGGCCACGATATCGAGCTGGTCTATCGCGACCTGCCGACCGCCAATCCGCAGCAGGCCCGCGCGCTGGCGCAGGAGCTGATCGTCCGCGACAAGGTGCAGTATCTCGGCGGCGTCTATTTCACGCCGGACGCGATGGCGATCACCCCGCTGCTGAAACAGGGCAATGTCCCGCTGGTGATCTTCAACGCCGCGACCTCGGCGATCATGACCTCCTCGCCGCTGGTGGTCCGCACCTCCTTCACCACGGCGCAGACCACGACCCCACTCGGCAAGGCGGCGGTGGAGCGCGGCGTCAAGAAATTCGTCTCGGTCGTCAGCGATTACGGCCCGGGCGTCGATGCCGAGGGCGCCTTCAAGAAGGCGATCGAGGCGGCCGGCGGCGAGATCAAGGAATCGATCCGCATTCCTCTGAACACCACCGAGTTCAGCCCGATCATGCAGCGCATCCGCGATGCCGGGGCCGAGGGCGTCTTCGCCTTCCTGCCCTCGGGCCCGCCGACGCTCGGCTTCGTCAAGGCGTTCAGCGATACCGGCCTGAAGAAGGCGGGCGTCAAGCTCTTCGCCACCGGCGACCTCACGCAGGAATCGGATCTGCCGGCGCTGGGCGAGGCCGCTTCCGGCATGATCACCTCGTTCCACTACGCCGTCTCGCATGATTCCGAGATCAATAAGCGCTTCGCCGCCGCCGCCGAGAAGGCGATCGGCGCACCCGACCTGCTCTCCTTCCCGGCGGTCGGCGCCTATGACGGCCTGTTCGTGATCTCGAAGATGATCGCGGCGACCGCCGGCAAGCAGGACGCCGAGAAGGCGGTCGAGGCGGTCAAGGGGCTAGGCTGGGAAAGCCCGCGCGGCCCGGTCAAGATCGATCCGGAGACCCGCCACATCACCCAGACGATCTATCTGCGCGAAGTCGCGAAGGACGCGCAGGGTCGCTGGATCAACAAGGAGATCGCCAGCGTGCCGGACCAGAAGGACCCTGGCCTGGCGAAGTAACGACGCCAGCCTGAAACACGGCGGGAGCAAGCAAGCTCCCGCCCCCTGCTCCCGTTCGACGAGGCCCGCAGAATGCAGACCGCGCTGAGCATCGCCATGGATGCGCTGGCCTATGGCATGGCGCTGTTCATCATCTGCATCGGCCTGTCGCTGACCATGGGTCTGATGCGGGTGGTGAATCTCGCCCATGGCGCCTTCGCCATGATCGGCGGCTACATCGCCTCCTATGCCGCCCGCGATCTCGGCCTCGGCTACACGCTCGGGATCATCCTCGCGATGATCGGCACGGTGATCATCGCCGTCCCGCTGGAGCGCCTGCTCTATCGACGCATCTACGATCGCAGCGAGCTCTCGCAGGTACTGATGACGATCGGCATCACCTTCTGCGTCATCGGCATCACCAACTATTTCTTCGGCCCGACCCTGAAGACGATTCTCCTGCCGGCGGAACTCGCCCGCTCGGTCGATCTCGGCTTCCGCAGCATCGCCGGCCACCGGCTCTTCGTCATCGCAAGCGGCCTCGTCGTCGCCGGGGGCTTGTGGTTCCTGATCGAGCGGACCGGCTTCGGCATTCATCTGCGCGCCGCCGTCGAGAACGCACCGATGGCGCGCACGCTCGGCATCCGCACCGAGATCATCTATGCCGCAAGCTTCGCGCTGGCGATCGGACTCGCGGCCTTCGGCGGCGTGGTCGGCGCCGAGTTCCTGCCGATCGAGCCCTATTACGCGCTGCGCTACATGGTCACCTTCCTCGTCGTCGTCTCGGTCGGCGGCGCGGGCTCGATTCCCGGCGCGCTCGCCGCCTGCCTGCTCCTCGGTGCGATCGACGTGACCGGCCGCTATCTCGTGCCGGATTTCGGCAATTTCTTCTTCTATCTCGCAGTGATTCTGGTCGTCTGCGCCTTCCCGCGCGGCCTGATGGGGCGGGCGGAGTAAATGGCGAGCGCAACGACCATGCCCGCTGCTGCCTCCGCAAGCCGCACGCTCGGCCGCGATCTCCTCGGCCTCGCCCTGATCGCGTGCGTCGGCCTCGCCGGTTACTGGCTGTTTCCCGACAACCTCGCCTTCCTCACTCGTGTGATCTCGGTCGCGCTGCTCGTGCTCTCGCTCGACCTCATCGTCGGCTATTGCGGCATCGCCTCGCTCGGCCAGGGGGCGCTCTATGGGGCCGGCGCCTATGCGGCCGGCATCGCCTGCGTGCACGGGATCACCGACCCTGTCCTGCTGATCCTGATCGGTGCGGCGGCGGGCGCCGTCATGGGTCTCTTGATGGGCACGATCATGCTGCGCGCCCACGGACTGCCGCAGCTCGTGCTCTCGATCGCCATCGTTCAGCTCCTGCACGAGGCCGCCAACAAGGCCTCCTCCATCACCGGCGGAAGCGACGGCCTCTCCGGCATGAGCCCTGCCCCGCTCTTCGGCCTCTTCGAATTCGATCTCTGGGGCCGCAGCGCCTATCTTTTCGGCCTCGGCCTATTCCTGATCGTCTTCGCCGTGCTGCGCTTCGTCACGCGCTCGCCCTTCGGCATGGTCTGCCGCGGCCTGAAGGAGGACCCGCTCAGGATCAGTGCGCTCGGCATCTACGCCTTCCCGGTCCTGCTCAAGATGTTCGTCATCTCCGGCGCGGTCGCCGGCATGGGCGGCGCACTGGCAGCCATCGCGACGCAGGTCGTCGGGCTCGACAGCGTCAGCTTCGAGATCTCGGCCAATGCGCTGGTCATGCTGGTGCTCGGCGGCATCGGCCATCTCTACGGCGCGCTGATCGGCACCGTCATCTTCATGGCGCTCGAGCATGTCGTCGCCGCGATCAACCCGTTCCACTGGATGACGCTGGTCGGCGCCGTGCTGATCGCCATCGTGCTCTTCGCCCCGCGCGGGCTTTCCGGCACGCTGGACGAACTCGTCCGCCTGCTGACCCGCGACCGCTGGAGGGCCGGTCGATGAGCGCGGTCTTCGCAGTCTCCAGCCTCTCCAAGGAATTCGGCGGGCTCAAGGTCAGCCGCGACATCTCGCTGGCGATGCACGAGGGTGAGCGCCTCGCGCTGATCGGCCCGAACGGCGCCGGCAAGACCACCTTCGTCAATCTCGTCACCGGCCGCATCCCGCCGAGCGCCGGCAGCGTCCAGCTCGCGGGCGAGGACATCACCGCACTTGGCGCTGTGAAGCGGGTCAGGCGCGGCCTCGTCCGCACCTTCCAGGTCACGCGTCTCTTCCCGGACATGACGCCGGAAGAGCATGTCGTCATGACCATCCTGCAGCGGCTGGGCCGCGCGACGCGCATCCTCGCCCGCTTCCACGGCGCCTCCGAAGTCCGTGACGAAGCAGCCGAAATCCTCGCGACGCTCGGCCTCACCGAGGTCGCCCGCCGCAAGGTCGCAACGATCGCCTATGGCCAGCAGCGCCTGCTGGAGATCGCGATCGCCTTGGCGCAACGCCCCAAGGTGCTGCTGCTCGACGAGCCGGCTGCGGGCGTGCCCTCCAGCGATACGCCGCGCATCGAGGAAGCCTTGGCTCGCCTGCCCGCCTCGCTCGCCGTGCTGATGATCGAGCATGACATGGACCTCGTCTTCCGCTTCGCCAGACGCGTCGTCGTGCTGGCCGCGGGCGAGCTCATCTTCCAGGGCCTGCCGGCCGAGGTCGCCAGGGATCCCAAGGTTCGCGAAGCCTATCTCGGAAGCTATGCCCATGCCGGCGGCTGAGCTCGACATCCGCAACCTCAGCGCCGGCTACGGCCAGACCCATGTGCTGGAAGATGTCTCGTTTTCCGTGCCGGCGGGCGGGCGCCTCTCGATCCTCGGCCGCAACGGCATGGGCAAGACCACGCTGATGGCGAGCCTGATGGGGCTGACCCGCCGCTATGCCGGCAGCATCAGCCTCGGCGGGCAGGATGTCACCGCGCTCGGCACGGCAGCCCGCGCCCATGGCGGTATCGGCCTCGTCCCGCAGACCCGCGAGATTTTCAAAGGCCTGACGGTGGAGGAAAACCTCTTCGCCGGATTGAAGGGCCAGCCGCGCAGCGCGATCGAAGAGGCTTATGCGCTCTTCCCCCGCCTCGGCGAGCGCCGCCGCAATCTCGGCTCGCAGCTCTCCGGCGGCGAGCAGCAGATGCTGGCGACCGCGCGCACCATCCTCGGTCAGCCTTCCGTGCTGCTATTGGACGAGCCGCTGGAAGGCCTCGCACCGGTGATCTGCGACATGCTGATGGAGGCTTTCGGCCGCCTCGCCGCAAGCGGCGCGATGACGATCCTCTTCGTCGAGCAGCGCCTGGAAAGCGCACTCTCCTTCGCCGACGATGTCATCATCCTCGAACGCGGTCGGATCGTCTGGTCAGGCAAGCCCGACGCGTTGCGCACTGACGCGGACGTGCTCGAACGCTATATCGGCGTCGGCGGGCTACACTGAGCCGCCGACGCCGGCATTATCTCACACCACCAGATCGAGCGGCGGCACCGGCTCGCCGCGCGAGACATGCTGCATATTCGCGAACATGCGCTTCACCACCGGCGCGAAATTATCGGCCGCCATCGCGGCGAGATGCGGCGTCGTCACGAGGTTGTCGAGGGTGAGCAACTGGCTGTCGGCCGGCAGCGGCTCGATCTCGTAGACATCCATCGCCGCGCCCGCGATCTCCTTCGCCCGGAGCGCAGTGACGAGATCGGCTTCGTTGACGACGCCGCCACGCGCGCAATTGATCAGCACCGCCGTCTTCTTCATCTTCCTGAGCGCCGCAAGGTCGATCAGATCCTTGGTCTCGGGCGTCAGCGGGCAATGCAGCGAGACGACGTCGGCCTGGGTCAGGATCTCCTCGATCGAGGCATGCTTCACCCCCAGCGCCGCCTCCTCGGCAGCATCGAGTTGCGTGCGCTTGCTATAGAGGATCGTGCAGCCGAAGCCTTTCAGCAGCTTGGCGACATTCTTGCCGATCGCGCCGAAACCGACGATGCCGACCGTCTTGCCGGAAAGCGTATAGGTATCGCCGGGGAGCTTGCCGGTCGCCCAGTGTCCCTTCTTCAACTCGGCATTGCCAAAGGCGATGTAGCGCATCGTCGAGATCATCAGACCAACAGCGAATTCGGAGACGGCGCCCGCATTGGAGCCGGTCGTGCGCGCCACCTTGATGCCGAGCTCCTTCGCCGTCTCGATATCGATATTGTCGTAGCCGACGCCCCATTTATGCAGGAGCTTCAGCTTCTTCGCGGCGCGCAGCACGTCGCCGGAAACGCCGACCTGGCCGGAGATCGCATAATCGGCCTCGGCGATGATCTCCTTCATGTGCTCGTCGCCGCGGGCGGTGCCATGGGTCAGCACGAAGCCCTCAGGCAGGAATGCGCGCAAGCGGTCGGCCCGCTCGGGCGTGGTCATGTCGAGGAGGCAGATGGTCTCGGGCATGGGATGGTCCAGTCGAAAAGATCGGGTCAGATGGTGAAGCGGGCACCGGCGCGGGCGAGCCCGCCGGAGATGGCGACGGGCGTGCCGTCGGCGCGCCAGCAGGCGGCGCCGGTCAAGGTCCCGTCCGGGTTGAAGGCGATGGCGTTCATGCCGCCGGCGACGCGGGGCGAGCGCACCACCTTGTGGCCGCGCGCGATCAGCGCCTGCGCCACGGACTCGGGAATCGCTTCCTCGAGTTCGAGCACGCCCCCCTCGGTCCAGACGCGCGGCGCCTCGACGGCTTCCTGCAGGCTCATGCGATGGTCGATCAGGTTGACGATCGCCTGCAGGGCCGAGGGGAAAATGCGCAAGGCACCAGGCAGGCCGAGCGCGAAGGCGAGCCGGCCGTCCTTTACCGCCATCATCGGCGCCATTGAGGTAAAGACCCGCTTGCCCGGCGCGATCGAGAGCGCGCGGCCGGGATGCGGATCGAAATTGAACATGTAGTTGTTGGCGATCATCCCGGTGCCGGGAATCTGCACGCAGGCGCCGAACAGCCCGTTGATCGTCTGCGTCGCGCTGACGACATTGCCCATGGCGTCCGCGACGGTGACATGGGTCGTATCGGCGGATTCGCCGCCGGAAAGGCCGGCCGTCCAGCTCTTCGCCTGCTCCATCGCGATCAGGGCGCGGCGCTCATCGGCATAGGCCTTGTCGATCAGCTTCGCGACCGGGACCTTGACGAAGGCTGGATCGGCGGTCGCCACCGCGCGGTCGGCGAAGGCGATCTTCAGCGCTTCGGCGAGCAGATGCACGGCATCGGTCGAACCGAAGCCGAGCGCGCCGATATCGTAGCCTTCGAGAATATTGAGCATCTGCGTGATGTGCACGCCGGATGACGAGGGCGGCGGCGGGCCGATGATCTCGTAGCCGCGATAGGAGCCGCGGATCGGCTCGCGCAACTCGATACGGTAATTGGCGAGATCGGCCTGATCGATCAGGCCGCCATTTTTCGCCATGTAGTCGGTCAGCGCCCGCCCGAGCTTCCCGCCATAGAGCGCCTCAGGCCCTTCTGCCGCGATCAGCTTCAGGCTCGCAGCGTAATCAGACTGCACGAGCCGCATGCCCGGCTGCAGCGGCTGCCCGCCCGGCAGCAGCATCGCGGCGAGGCCGGGATCACGGGCGAGATCACTGGCGTTGTCGGTGATGCAGTTCGAGAGATAGGGCGTGACGACGAAACCGCGCTCCGCCAACCCGATCGCCGGCTGGAGGACATCGGCCAGCGGCAGCGTGCCGAAGCGGGCGAGCGCCTCGCACCAACCTTTCAGCGCACCGGGAACCGCGACCGCCTTGGCGCCGACCACGTTCTCGCGGTCACGCGTGTCGCGCTGCTTGCCGATCTCGTCGGACAGGCACTCGTACATGTCGGCCGTCGCTTGGCCCGGCGCAGTCGAGAGATTGTCGATCACGACATGACGCCCGTCGGCGAGCCGAATATGGCTCAGGCCCCCGCCGAGGATGCCGACCATCATCGGCTCGGCCACCGTCAGCGCGAAGAGCGAGGCGACCGCCGCGTCGATGGCGTTGCCGCCGGCGAGCAGCATCTGCGCCCCCGCCGCCGAGGCGAGCGGGTGATTGGTGACGACCATGCCGCGCGAGCCGGTCGCCGGCTTCTTCTCGCAGGTGAAGTCGGCGACGCGCGGGACGGAGACAGAAGCGTTCATGGCGGCCTCTTCAGGCCTTCGTCGCCGCGATGGCGTCAAGCACCATCTTGGTCGCGCCTGAGATGTCACCGAGCTTCTCGCCCAGCTTGACGCGGTTCTGCGTCTTCTCGCCGCGCTCCTGCCGGGCGATGGCGGCGTCCGCGATGGCCTCGGCCTCCGCGCGCGGTAGCACCAGCACGCCGGATTCATCGGCGAGAATGACGTCGCCGGCCTTGACCGGGACATTGCCGCAGGAGATCGGCAGGTTGAGCGTGCCGCCGAGATTGTAGAGTCGCGTGGTGATCGGCGACATGCCGCGGCACCACATCGGGAAGTCGGAATCCTCGATCTCCGCGAGATCGGTGCAGGGCCCGTCGACGATGCCGCCGACCGCGCCGGCCGCCTTCGCCGCCACGGTGACGCCGCCGCCCCAGCAGGCATGCTTGTCGTCGCCGAGCCGATCGACGACGAGGATATCGCCGGGACGCAACAGGCCCAGCGTATGGTGCAACAGGGTCGAATCCTGGCCGGGGATCGCCAGCGTCACCGCCGCCGCCGCGATACGCTTGCCGCGCAGCAGCGGCTGGATGCCGCGATCCATGAAGCCCCAGTGCTGGGAATGGCCGATGGTCGCTGTCTCGACCTTCTGCAGCTTCTCGACCAGCGCAGCCGGTAGCTGCTCGGGCATGGCTTCGATGCGATAATCGGGCATGTTTCTCTCCTACTTTCCAACAGCACGGGCGACGCCGACAAGGCGTTCGACCACGAGAACGACGGCGAGCGTGGCGACGATGAGCACCACGGACAGGGCCGCGATGAGCGGATCGGTACGTCCCTCGACATAGCGCACCATTTCGACCGGCAGGGTCGAAGCGCGCGGGCCGGCGATGAACAGCGAGATGACCGTCTCGTCGAAGGAGAGCAGGAAGGATAGGCAGGCGCAGGCGATCAGGCCCGGCGTCGCCAAAGGCAGCGTCACCCGCCGCACAACGCGCCAGGGCGTGGCGCCGAGCGTGGCTGCGGCCGCCTCGATATCGTCAGGCAGGTTGGCCAGCGCCGTCGCCATCATCCGGATCACGAAGGGCACGGTCACCGTCATATGGCCGAGCACCAGGCCCGGCAGCGTCGCCGTCAGCTTCAAGGGCGAGAAGAACAGCAGCAGCGCGAGGCCGGTGATCAGAGTCGGCAGCAGGAGGGGCGCCAGAAAGAAACTGGTCAGCGCCGCCTTGCCGGCGAAGCGCCCCTTCGCCAAGGCGAGTGCGGCGGGCACGCCGACCGTGAGCGACAGCAGCGTCACCACCGCCGCGACCTGCACGCTGAGCCAGAGCGCCGCCAGCAACGGCCCGTTGCCGGCGAGCTGCTGGAACCACCGCAGCGAATAGCCCGAAGGCGGAAACAGGATGAAGTTGTCCGCCGAGAAGGACAGCATGACCACGACGACGATCGGCGCCAGGATCATCGCATAAACCAGCGCCGCGAAGCTGGAGAGAACGCGCCCCGCCCCGGTCATCGCTGCAGCCTCCACGCCACCAGATTGGAGACCACGAGCAGGGCGAGCAGCAGGACGAGCGTGTAGATCGCCAGCACCGCCGCGACCGGCCAATTGGTATTGGTCGTCGCCTGCTCGAAAATCTCCGTCGCCAGCACGAAAACGCGCCCGCCACCCAGCAGCTTGGGCGTGATATAGGCCGACATCGACAGCACGAAGCCGAGACCCGCCGCCAGAGCAATCGCCGGCAGGCTGAGCGGCAAGGTCACACGCCGGAAAGTGCGGAACGGCGAGGCACCGAGCGAACGCGAAGCCTCCTCCAGCGTGCGGTCGAGCCGGCCGAAGCCGGCGAGCAGCGCCAGGATCATGTAGGGCATGATGCTCTCGGCGAGGCCGATGGTGACGCCGGTCCAGTTGAAGACGAGCTTCAACGGCGTCGAGATCAAGCCGAGCGATTGCAGCGTCGTATTGACGAGCCCGCGATCACCCAGAATGGCGAGCCAGCCGAAGACTCGCACCACGCCGGAAACCAGCATCGGCAGGATTGCGACCACCGCGAGCAGGCCGCGGAAGCGTGAATCGGTTCGGAACAGGAAAAGCGAGACGGGATAGGCAAGGCAGAGCGCGACCAGCGTCGCCACAGCCGAAAGCCAGAGCGAGTTCAGCGTCAATTCGAAGGTGAAGCTGTCATGGAAGGTGGCGCGCCAGGTCTCCAGCGACCAGGCCTCGACCATCGCGCCGGTCGGCCCGACCTCGTTGAACGCATTGCGGAACAACCCCAGCGACGGCCAGACATAGACGACGAGCAGGAACAGCGTCGCCGGGATCAACAGCAGCGGCAGGCGGCGGGAGACGGTCATGACGCGTCGCGCGCGAAGACGCGGCTCTCGGACCGCGGCCAGACGACTGCGACCTCGGTCCCCTCGGCCGGCGCAGCCGAGCCCGAAGGCATTTCGACCGTGAGCTGGCCCCCAGTGCCTTCCACCAGCACCTCGACATGGTCGCCGACGAAGACGCTGCGCAGCACGCGACCGGTCAAACGCGCCGTGTCGCCGCCGGCCGGTTCGGAGACCGGCACGATCCGCATGCGCTGCGGCCGGACAAAGAGATCGGCATTGTCGGCCGCTTCCACCGGCATCGCCTGCCCCCAGACGGTCGCTCGGCCCTGCCCGTCGCGCGCCAGCGGCAGCACATTGGCGCGGCCGACGAACTCGGCGACGAAGCGCGTCGCCGGCCGGTCATAGATATCCTCGGCACTGCCGATCTGGGCAATGCGGCCGCGATGCATCACCGCGATCCGGTCGCACATCGTCAGCGCCTCGACCTGATCGTGGGTGACGAAGAGCGTGGTGATCCCAAGCGTGCGCTGGATCGAGCGGATCTCGTGACGCATCGCGTCGCGCAGCTTGGCGTCGAGATTGGACAGGGATTCGTCGAGCAGCAGCACGGAAGGCTGGATCACCAGGGCTCGCGCCAGTGCAACGCGCTGCTGCTGGCCGCCGGAGAGCTCCTTCGGGCGGCGCTGCTCCAGGCCGCTGAGCCGGACCAGTGCCAGTCCCTCCTGAACGCGTTTTTCGATCTCGGCGCGGGAGACGCCGCGTTCCTCCAGGCCGAAGGCGATATTGCGGCCGACGGAGAGATGCGGGAACAGCGCATAGGACTGGAAGACATAGCCCATATTGCGCTTATGGGCCGGCAGCCGCGTGATCTCGCTGCCGTCGAGCGTCATCGTGCCGTGGTTCGGTTCGATCAGTCCGGCGAGCATCCGCAAGGTCGTGGTCTTGCCGCAGCCGGAGGGGCCGAGCAGGGCGACGGCCTCGCCCTGCTCCACCGAGAGCGAGACGTCGTCGACCGCGATCGAGTTGCCGTAGCGCTTCTGCAGCCCGGCGAGTTCGAGATAGCTCATCGCCTGCCGCTCAGCGTGCCGCCGCGATGACCTCGCGCCGCCAGCGGTTGTTCCACTGGTCGCGCACCTTGAGAATCTCGTTCCAATCGACCGGGATCATCCGGGCGCGGTTCTCGGGCGAGGCGGCGGTGCGAGCCAGTGCTTTGGCGTCGATATCGGCCTTGCCGTTGGTCGGCGCATAGAACATCCGCTCGGTGAAGGCCTTCTGCGCGCCTTGCGACAGCGCATGCGCGACGAAGGCGGCGGCCGCGGCGCGGTTCTTCGAGCTGGCCGTCAGGTTGATCGTATTGACCTGGAAGACCGAGCCTTCCGGCGGCAGCAACGCGTTGATCTTGCCGCCGGTCTGATCGGAATAGAGCTGCGCGCGGGCGTTCCAGCCAGTCGCGACCTTGGCCACGCCGTTCAGGATCAGCGAATAGCCGTCCGGATTGGGATCGAAGGTGTTAACGCCGGGGGCGAGCTCCTTCAGCTTCTTCATCGCTGCATCGATCGACTTGCGGTAGTCGCCACCCGCCATCTTCTCGACCATGGCCGTCAGCGCAAGCCCCTGAATGTTCGGCGGCGCCGCGAGCGCGATCTGGCCCTTGAGATCCGGCCGCCAGAGATCTGCAAGCTTGGCGATCTGCGGCTGAAGCGCCGCATCCTGCACGATGACGAGATGGTCGAAGGTCACAGCCGGACCGAACTCGCCGCCGGCCGCGCGCGCCTCCGGCAGGAGTTCGTTCAGCACCGGGAACTCGGCCGGCGCCAGCTTCTCGAACAGACCCTCGAGATTACCGATGCTGGACGTCGTGACGTCCATGATCACGACATCGGTCTGCGGATCGGCCTTCTGCGCCCGGACCGATCCGACCATCTGGGCCGAGGTGCCGCCGGGCACGTAATTCACCTTGACGCCGGGATGCGCCTGCAGGAACGGCTCGATCACCGTCTTGGTATAGTTGTCCTGGAAGATGCCCGCATAGGACATCAACGTGATCTGCCCGGAGAGCGTCTGCGCCCGGAGGACGGCCGGCATCGCAATGGTCGCGAGGCCGGACTGGATAGCGAGGCGGCGGGTGAGCATGGGAAATCTCCTGCTGTAGCGCCGCCTCGGGCGGCTAGCTAAAGGCCGATCGGCTCAGGCCGGGACTTTCGACGCGAAATGCGCGATGAAGCGAGCGCAGACATCCGTCAGCTTCTCCGCGAGCTGCACGCCGGTCTCGGCCGAGCAGAGCGTCGGATCGCCCTTGCCGACGCCGTCATGATAGACCTCGTCATATTCATGCGGCACCCCGATTTCGGCGCCGTCGAAGCTCGCGGTGCCCAGGCCCGTGAAGGGCAGGTCGAGGATCGGATCGCGCTTCATCGGCTTGCCGGCCGGGATGAGGTCCTTCCGGATCAGCTCGGGGAAGAGGTGCAGGCCGAGGCTGGTCAGCGGATCGGCGCCGTGGCCGGAGACCTTCGCCGACTTTTCGGCTCCGACGATGCCCGGCAGCATGCCGTAGGCGATGCGCCAGAGATAGAGGCTCGGCAGCACGATGCGCTCGCGCTGGTAGAGCTCTCGCGCGACCTCCGCAATCGGGCCGACATTGCCACCATGGCCGTTGATGACGATGATCCGGGTCAGGCCGTTGCGATGCAGCGAGTCGACCATCTCGGCGATCACCGCCGTCAGCGTGCCCTGCGAAATGGCGATGCCGCCGATCATCGGGCCGAACCAGTCGGCGCCGCCATAGGGCAGCACCGGCGCGACGAGCGTGCGCGTGCCGGCCTTGCTCGCCTGCAAGGCGGCGAGCTCGGCGATCTTCTCGGCCAGCAGGTAGTCGCCCATCGGCGCATGCGGGCCCTGGTCCTCATGGCTGCCCATCGGCAGCAGGATGACGGGATTGGACTTGAGCAGCTCGCGCGCCTCCCCGCCCGAGATGGTGCCCATATGGACGAGAGGATCGGTCTTGGTAGCCATGGCTTGGTCCTTCCTTGAGATCAGCTTTGCCTTGGGATCGGCTTGGTATTCAGCGTTCGCTGGTGCGTGGGTCGAGGACGTCGCGCAGCGCGTCGCAGAGCAGGTTCATGGCGAGGATGGTGAGGGTCAGCACGGCGCAGGGCCAGAGCAGCAGCAGCGGCGCCTGCTCCATGGTCGAGCGCGCACCACGGATCATCAGCCCCCAGGACGGCGCCGGCGGCACGACACCGAGCCCCAGGAAGGACAGGCCGCTCTCGATCACCACGGCGGCGGCGACGGCGAGCGAGAACTGCACGAGCAGAGGCCCGGCGATATTGGGCAGCACGGTGCGGAACAGCAGATGCGACTGCGTGGCGCCGAGCGCCCGCGTCGCCTCGACATAGTCGCGCCCCTTCACTGCCAGCACCTCGGCATAGGTCACCCGCGCGAAGCCGGGCACATAGAGCACGGAGAGGACGAGGATCAGCGTCCCGGCACCGGGGCCGAGCAGCGTCACCACCAAGAGCGCCAGCAGCACCGGCGGGAAGCACATGATGATCTCGACGCTGCGCACCGTGAGGAAGGCGCCCCAGCTGCGCGCCCAGCCGCCGATCAGCCCGAGCGTGATGCCGACGAGTCCGGCGAACAATGCTGAGACGAAGGCGACGGAAAGGCTGGTGCGCGCGCCCCAGACCAGTCGCGACAGCACGTCACGACCGAACTCGTCGCGCCCGAGCCAGGAGCCCGGCATCGGCCCGGCGAGGCGCCGCGCCACATCCTGCCGGATCGGATCGGGCAAGGGTAGCAGCGGCGCCGCGATCGCGATCAGCAGGATCGCCGCGACCACGCTGCCGGGCAGGATGAGCTTCTTGATGCCGCGCCGCTTCATCCGTGCTGCACCCTTGGATCGATCGCCGCATGCAGCAGTTCGACGAGGAGATTGATGAGCAGGAACAGCACCGAGATGGTCAGGATGATGCCGACCACCATCGGATAGTCGCGCCCCTCGACCGCACGCAGCAGCGGCGTCGACAGGCCCGGCCAGTTGAAGACGTATTCGACCAGCACGGTGCCGCCGAGCAGCGTGCCCATCTGCAGACCCAGCACGGTGACGACCGGGTTCAGCGCATTGCGCAGCACATGCACGACGAGCACACGCTTCGGCGACAGCCCCTTGGCGCGGGCGGTGCGGACATAATCATGGGCGAGCGCATCGAGCGTCGCCGCCCGCGTCATCCGGAACAGTACGGCGGCCAGGCCCTTGGCGATCGCGATCGCCGGCAGCGCCAGGAGCTTGAGATGCTGGCCGGGATCCTGTGTGAAGGGCACGAAGCCACCCGCCGGCATGAGGCGAAGCGTCTGCGCGAACAGCAGGACCAGCAGCGTGCCGACGACGAAGACCGGTACGGCGAGCAGGAGCGCGGTGATCCAGGAGGCGACACGATCGAAGGCGCCGCCGCGATGGACCGCGGCATAGACGCCGGCGGGCACGCCGACGACCACCGCAATCAACGTCCCCGCGAGGATCAATTCCAGCGTACGTGGCAGGCGAAGCGCGATCTCCTGGATGACCGGGTAGTCGTCGACCAGCGAAGTACCGAGGTCGCCGCGGGCGAGGCCCGCCAGGAAATGGCCGTACTGGACCATCAGCGGCTGGTCGAGCCCGAGCTTCTCGCGCAATTCCTGCACCGTCGCCGGATCGGGCATGGCGCCGGAGGTCGAAAGCAGCAGCTCGGCGGGGTCTCCGGGCACCATGTGCAGCGCCAGGAACACGATCGTCGCGACGACCCAGGCCATCGCCAGGGTCAGGAACAGCCGTCGTCCGAGCCAGCCCGCGCTCATCCGAAATACGTCTCCTCAAGCATGTTGCCGGAGGAGGTCGAGAGCGCACCGGGCTGGTTGACGAAGCCCATCACGCCCTTGTCCATGCCATAGCCCTGCTCACGCCAGGCGAGGCCGACCATCGGCACCTCCTCGAGGGCGGCACGCTGCATCTCCTTGTAGATCTCGACGCGCTTGGCCTGGTCGAACTCGGCCCGGCCCTTGGCCAGCGCGGCGACGGTGCGCGGCGCGTCGACTTTGAAGGAACGCCCATGCGTCGGCGAAAGCGAGGTGTCGAGCACCACGGTCAGCCCGTCCGGATCGTTGTTGTCCGAGGACACGCCGTGGATCGCCATGTCGTACTGGCCGCGCGTGCCGCGGCTCACCCGCGTCGACCAGTCGGGAAGCTGCAGTTCCGCCTGGATGCCGATCGCCGCGAGATATTGCTGGACGATTTCGGCGGTGTCCTTGTGCATGCCGAACTGGGCGGTAGCGAGAATGGTGGTCTGGAAGCCGTTGGCGAAGCCCGCTTCGGTCAACAGCGCCTTGGACCGGGCCGGATCGTAGTTCCAGCCATGCGCCAGCTCCTTGTCGTACCAGGGCGTGCCCTCGACGATCGGCACGCCTTCGAGCGGTTTGCCGCGTCCGAAGAAGGCGACCTTGACGATGTCCTCGCGCTTCACCGCGTGGGCGACGGCGCGGCGCACGCGCGGATCGTTGAAGGGCGGCTTCGTGCCGTTGAAGAGCACGTCCATGAACGGCCCTTCCTGGGTGTCGAGCTTCAGGCGCGGATCGGCCTGGACCGTCGCCATCGACTGCCAGGGCACGTATTCGATCATGTCGACGTCGCCCGAGATCAGCGCCGCGTTGCGCAGGTTCTCGTCGGCATAAACGATGAACTTGATGCCCTTCGCCTTGGGAATGCCCGGCTTGTAGAACTTGTCGAAGGCCGCAAGCTCCAGCGAGGTGCCGCGCTCCTGCCCGACGAGGCGGAAGGGGCCGGCGCCGATCGGCTCGTTCGGGGTCGATTTCCGCCAGATCACGAAGGTGTTGTAGTTGGCGAACCAGCTCGGCAGCGTGACCAGCGGTTCCTTGGTGATGAGGCGGACCGTCTGCGGATCGGGGATTTCGATGCGCTCGATCAACTGGAACTGCGAGCGCATATAGGCGGTCGATTTCTCGCCGGCGATCTGCTCGATCGACCATTTCACGTCGTCTGCCGTGACCGGCTCGCCATTATGGAAGACGCAGCCCTTGCGCAGCTTGAAGACCCAGGCGCCATCGGCATCGCGCGACCAGGATTCCGCGAGCTCGCCGCGCAATTCGCCCTTGCCGTCATAGGAAACGAGGCTGCGGTTGATCAGCATCTTGACCGTGCCGGCCGACGCACCCGTCGAAACCCAGGGCTGCAGGTTCGGCGGGAAAGCCGAGAGGCCGTAGCGGATGATCCCGGCGGCGCGTTGCGCGCTCGCGGGGCGTATCAGGAAGGGCGAGGCCAGCAGCGGACCGGCAAGACCGGCACCAAGGACGGAACGGCGAGAGATGGTCATCGGCTGATCCTCTGCTGCTGGGTCCGGCTGCCTGAGGGCTTCAAGCCCTGTCGCGTCCCGTCGATGGCGGGAGGGGCGGAGCCGGGCGGACGCGAGCAATAACCGCGCCAGCGATCCGACAAGGCCGGCCGCGCCCGGTCAAACGGCCCGGACTCCGGCTCTCTGTCGCGATGGTGGCGTGCACGGTCATGCGGTTCCCCGGCGTGGCTTCGCCATAGACGAATGGGCGAGCCACGCTCTTGATGCGCCATGTATACGTGGCGGATTTTTTGTTGTCTACTCTCGAACGCCCTATGGAAGAGCGAAAGGGGCGCGATGTCGATGGCCGTGATCGAACAGGACGAGATGGCCGCATTGCGCGGCAAGCCGACCCGGGAACGGGTCTACCTCTATGTGCGCGAGCAGATCCTGCGCGGCCGCTTCCTCGGCGGCAGCTTCATCGAGGAGGAAGAGATTTCCTCCGCTCTAGGCGTGTCGCGGACGCCGGTCCGCGAGGCGTTCCACCGTCTCGAAGCCGAGCGCTTCATCGACCTGCTGCCGCGCCGCGGCGCGCTCGTCCGGCAGGTGACGGCGAAGGAACTGCTCGATCTCTACGAGACCCGGCGCATGATCGAGGGCCATGCGATCCGTCGGATCTGCCAGGAGGAACTACCGGTTCCCGCCGCCATGCACGCGATCCTCGAGCAACTGGAGCGCCTGCCGCAGACCGACTATTTCAGCCGGGTCGAGCTCAACCGCGAGTTCCACTTCGTCATGATCGCCGCGCTCGGCAATGTCGTGCTGTCGGAGCTCTACCAGTCGCTCGGCGCCCGCCAGCAGCGTGTCGCGATGACCGCGATCAATACCGATCCGACGCGCGTCGCACGCATCAGCAAGGAGCATCACGCTCTGGTCGCAGCTCTCTCCGAATGGGACGAGGAGAAGGCGCTCGCCATCCTCGAACAGCATCTGCGGCCGATGGTCGGCGTGATCTCGCGATTGCCGGAACAGGCGGCCGAAGCCTGACACGTCAGACGAGGTCCAGCATGGCCTGAAGCGCACTGCGGTGTTCCCCGAGATGCCGCAATAACGGATCGAGATGGGGCACGCGGTCGCCAGCCGCCGCGAAAGGCACCACCTCCCGCACCAGCGCATGAAGCTTGCCGGTGACGGCACCAAGCGGCGTCGCCTTGCGGATATCGACGGCCTGCGCGGCGACCATCAATTCGACCCCCGCGATCGACCGGCACAGCGACGCGACCTCCCCGGTCTTGCGCGCCGCGAGGCCGGCCATGCCGGCCCGGTCGAGATTCCCATTGGAGTGGCTGGAGCTGGCGAGTTCATGCACCACGGGCGCGGTCGCGAGGCGCGCCTCGGAGGTGATCGCCTTGTGGAACTGCGCCAGCCCGTTGAAACCGGGCAAGCCGACGCCGTCTTCCTCGATCAGCCCGACAGTCAGCCCCGACCAGAAGGAATCGACCTGCTTGGCGACGCGCTCAGCCGAGCTCGTCATCACCGGCGCGAAGCCGAGCCGCGCGATATCGAGCGCCATCGACAGCGAGACCGTGTCGAAATTCGCGACCGAGACCAGCGCCTGTTCCTCGATCGAGACGATCGGGTTGTTCTGGCTGGCGCTGAGTTCGGCCTCGACCTGTCCATAGGCGAAGGACAGGCTGTCGGCCGCCGTGCCATGGAGCAGCGGCAGCGAGCGAAAGCTCAGTGGATCCTGCAGATGGCGCGGTCCGCCCTTGGCGAAGAGATAGCTCCCAGCGAGATAGCCGCGAATACGGGTGCCATGCCGCTTGAGGCCGGCGAAAGGCCGCGACTGCAGGGCGGCGTTCGAGACGATGGAGGGATTGGCCGCGAAGCCTTCCATGCTGAACGCAGCGATCAGGCTCCACTGGTCGAGAACATCCCGCAAATCGGCCATGGCCAGCGCCGCCGTGCCGAGCGCGAGCGCGCTGGAATTCAGCATCGCCAGCGCCTCGCCGGCCTGCAATTCGATGTCGGAGTAGAGCGTCAGAGCCAGATCGGTGATCGGCGCCATGTCGCTCTGGCCCATCGAGCCCCAGATATGGACGTCGATCTGACGATCCGCGTTCAAGGCGGCAACCAGTCGCTCGGCGAGCAGCGGCCGGACGCCGAGACGCCCGCTCGCCATCGAATTGAGCAGAACCGCCATCATCGCCCGCACGGCCTCATGTGGCGCCAGCGGACCATGCGCGACGTTATGGGTTAGCAGCAGGCGGCGGTTGAACTCGCCGATCCGGTCGTGCGCCAACGGCACGCCGGTCTTGGCGCCGACGCTGGTGGTGACGCCATAGACTTTCTCGCCGCGCGCCACGGCGCCATCCACGACGGCGCGGGCCGCCTTCATCCGCTCGACCGCCTCCGCCGTGAGCGAAACCGCCACCTTCTCCCGGGCAATGCGGACGAGTTGATCGATCGTGAGGTCGAAACCTGTGATGTCGACATGGCTCATGGCAATTACCTCCCCAGCACGACCGCCTGACATTCGGAGAGTTTCTCCGCCACCCGGCCTGTTCTTCAGCGCGCGAACGCAACACCGTATGCGCAGCCCTGACCGATTCCGTGATGGCCGGGAAGCACGCGCATGCGACCGGGAAACGCTTTCGTTTCATTCATTGAAATAGAGCACGGCCGCACGGCCGCTCGCCCCGGATCCGCTAGTTTCAGATCATTGAAACGGGCTTGAGCGCATGGCGATCACCTACGATCTGGTCAAGGAGGTCACCGCCAATCTCTATGATTGGTCGCTGCGCCGCATCCCGGAATCCTCAAAGGCCGAGTTTCGCAAGGCGCTGGCGACAGAAACCGAACCGCAGGCGCGCCAGACGCTGGCCTTCATGCTCGACAGCGCCGAACGCGCCGAACAGACCGGCAAATTCCTCTGCTCCGATGCCGGCGTGCCCTCATACACGCTCAAGATCGGCTCCGGCGCCCGGATGCAAGGCGATATCCGCCAGGCCATCGTCGACGGCTTCGCCGATCTCGTCCGCACGATCCAGCCGCCGCTCCTGCGCTTCGTCACCAATCCCCTGACCAATGAGCGCAGCTTCCACGGCAAGGACATGCCGCTGGTCTCCTGCGAGTTGATCGGTGATGTCGACTATCTCGACATCACCTGCGCGCCCAAGGCGCTCGGCGGCGGGCGCTGGGCCGCGATCGAGACGCTGGTCAGCCCGAGCCTGGAGGAGATCGAGCGCTGCATTCTGGAGCTCGTCCTGCGTGCCGGCGGACAGCATTGCCCGCCCGTCGTGATCGGCGTCGGCATCGGCGGTACCTTCGACCATGCCGCCAAGCTCTCCAAGGACGCGACGTTACGACCCTTCGGCGAGCGCAATCCCGAGACGATGGTTGCCGAGATGGAGGAACGCCTGACCCGCGCGGTCAACCAGATGGGCTTCGGCCCGATGGGCGTCGGCGGCTCGACCACGACCTTCGGCGTCCATATCGAGTACGCCTCGGGCCATGGCTTCACGCCGATCGCAGTCTCCTTCAATTGCTGGATCAACCGGCGCACCCGCGCGCGCATCCATAATTCCGGCGTGGTGGAGCGGATCGAATGACGACCCCGTCGCTCCGCCGCCTCACCCTGCCCCTGTCCCGCGAAGACGCGCGATCGCTGAAGCTCGGCGAGGTCGTGCTGCTCGACGGCGACGCGGTCGCGACCGTCGGCATGCCCACGCAGAAGCGCATGGTCGCGGAACTCGCAGCCGCCCGCGAACTGCCCCTGCCACTGCGCGGCGGCGCCTTCTTCCACATGGGCGTGAGCTATGAGGAAGCCCCGAACGGCCCCGGCCCGCTGCATTACGTCAACCCGACCACGTCGAGCCGCTTCGACCATCTGATGCCGACCTTGATCCGGACGCTTGGCCTCAGCGCGACCGGCGGCAAGGGCGGGCTCGGGCGTGAAAGCGTCGAAGCGATGCGCGACATCGGCTGCGTCTATTTCTCCTTCGTCGGCGGCGCTTCCGCGCTGCTGAGCCAGGGCGTCCAGGCCGTGACGGATTGCGCCTGGACCGACCTGATCATGCAGTTCCGCCTGAACCGCATCCGGCTCGACGGCTTCGGCCCCGTGATCATCGCCATCGATGCGCACGGCAACTCGATCTACGAGCGCCTGATGGCATCGGCGCGCGAACGGATGCCCGACATCCTGCAATCGCTTCACCCCTCTGCGGGCAACAACGAGACATCGCGATGAAAGTGATCGAAATCACCCGGCCCGGCGGCCCAGAGGTCCTGGCCTTCGGCGAACGCCCGCGGCCCGAGCTCGGCCCGAACGACGCGCTGATCCGCGTCCGCGCCGCCGGCGTCAACCGCCCCGATATCCAGCAGCGCCGCGGGCTCTATCCGCCACCGCCCGGCGCGACCGACCTGCCTGGTCTCGACGTCTCCGGCGTGGTCGAGGCGGTCGGCGCCGATGTCGCCTGGCCCAAGGTCGGCGACAGCGTCTGCGCGCTGGCCAATGGTGGCGGCTATGCCGAGTTCTGCGTGGTGCCGGCTTCGCAATGCCTGCCCTTGCCGGATGGTTTCTCCTTCGCGCAGGCCGCCGCGCTGCCGGAAGTCTTCTTCACCGCCTGGAACAACGTGATCTGGCTCGGCCGACTGGCCGAAGGCGAGACCTTGCTGGTCCAGGGCGGCACCAGCGGCGTCGGCATGGCCGCGATCCAGCTCGCCAAGCAGCTTAGAGGCGCCCGCGTGATCGCGACCGCGGGCTCGGCCAAGAAACGCGCTGTCAGCCTGGAGATCGGAGCCGATTACGCCGTCGATTATCGCGCCGACTGGGTCGCCGAGATCGAGGCTGCGATCGGCAAGGAAAAGGTCGATGTCGTGCTCGACGCGCAGGCCGGCCCCTATACCGAAATGCAGCTCGGCCTGCTCGCGCCGGACGGGCGCGTCGTCCTGATCGCGAGCCATCTCGGTCAGACCGCGGAGGTGAATGTCCGCAACATCGTCCGCCGCAGGCTGACCCTGACCGGCTCGACGCTACGCCCGCGCACCGCCGCCTATAAGGGCCGGATCGCCATGGAGCTGGTCGATCAGGTCTGGCCCCGGCTCGCGGACGGCAGAATCCGCAGCCATATCTGCGCGACCTTCGACTGGGCCGATGTCCGCGACGCCCATGCGTTGATGGATGCGGGCGAGCAGATCGGCAAGGTCGTCCTGACCATGCCGGGCTGAGTATCGCGGAGCAAAGCCTCAAAAACTGCAAGCAAGCGCTGCGGGTTCTGCTCTAGTGTCGGCCTTCGTTGTCGTCACGCCGGACCCGCAGATTGTTCTCCTTCGCCCCCGTTCAATCCGTCCTCAAGGCGCTCAAGCTGCTCACCGAGGTCAATCGCTCCAGCCCGGCGACCGTGGGCGAATTGCATCGCCGCACCGGCCTGCCGAAGCCGACCATCGTGCGCCTGCTGGAGACGCTGATCGAGGCCGGCTATGTCAGCCGCGACGAGCGCATGCGCGGCTATCTCGTCACCTCGCAGGTCACGCAGCTAAGCTCGGGTTTCCATGGCGCGCCGATGGTGATCGAAGCCGCGCGCCCCTGGGCGACGGCGCTGACCCGCCAGATCAAGTGGCCCTGCGCCGTCTGCCTGCTCGACTACGACGCCGTCATCGTCCGCTTCAGCACGATTCCGGACAGCCCGATCTCGCCCTTCCACGCCACGCTCGGCTATCGCCTCAGCCTCGGCGGGCGGGCGCTCGGACGCGCCTATCTCGCCTTCTGTCCGGATGAGGAGCGTGCCGTGCTGCTCGCGGCAATGCGGGCCTCCTCCGACGCTGAAAACAGCAGCCTCGCCGACGAGGATATCGAGCGCCTGATCGCGCAGGCCCGCTGGCGCGGCTATACCGAGCGGGACAGCACAGCCGAGCCGCGCAACTCGGCGACGATCGCCGTGCCGATCAAGCTCGGCGAACGGGTGCTCGCGACCTTCGGCGTCACCTTCTTCCGCGCGGCTGTCGCCAATCCCGAGGACAAGGCGCGCATCATCCATCCCTTGAAGAAGGCGGCCGCCAGCATCGAGGCGCAGTTGGAAGCGCTCTCGCAATCCATGGGCGTCGCGTTTCAAGGAGAGAAATGATGCCCCATTTCCAGAGCCCGTCGACGGCTCGCTCCTAGTCTTCGCGCAACGCGTCCGCAGCGGCGCCTTGGGAGGAGATTTCAGATGCAGCGACAGCTCTCACGCCGCCATGTCCTGGCTGGCATCGCCGGAGCGAGCGTTTTCGCAGGCCGTTCGCAGGCTCTCGCCGATACCTGGCCGAGCCGCGCGACCAATATCGTCGTGCCCTTCCCGGCGGGCGCCTCGACGGACGTCGTCGCCCGGCTTCTGGCGGAGCGGCTGCGCGCCGAACTGGGACAGGGCTTCGTCGTCGAGAACAAGACCGGCGCCGGCGGGAATATCGCCGCCAGCAGCGTCGTCCGCTCAGCGCCCGACGGCTACACCCTGATGTTCTCGTCCTCGGGCCCGCTCGCGACCAACAAGCTGCTCTACAAGACGCTCACCTTCGATCCGCTGACCGATTTTACGCCGATCGCCCTGCTCGGCGATGTCCAGGGCATCGTAGCGGTGCATCCTTCGCTGCCGGTGAAGTCCTTCGCGGAGCTCGTCGCCTACGGCAAGGCCAATCCGGGCAAGCTCACCTTCGGCAGTCCCGGTTTCGGCCTGATGGGCCACATGGCCGGCGAACTGATCCAGCGCAAGGCCGGCTTCCAGATGACGCATGTGCCCTATCGCGGCTCGGCGCCGCTCGCGACCGACCTGCTCGCCGGGACCGTCAATGTCGCGATCGATTTCATCCCGACCTATATCCCGCAGATCAAGACCGGCGCGATCCGCGGGCTCGCCGTCACCAGCGACCAGCGCGCACCGCAACTGCCCGATATTCCGACGCTCGCGGAAGCAGGCCTGCCCGATATCAATGCCACCGGCTGGTTCGGGCTCGTCGGCCCCAAGGGCCTGCCGGCTCCGATGGTGACGCGGCTGGCTTCGATTACGCGCGCCTACATTGACAGTGCGGAAGGTCGCCAGAAGCTCGACGTCATCGGCGTGCGCGCCCGCACCGGCGATGCCGAGGCGATGCGGACGGCGCAGGCCATGGAGATTGCCCGATGGGCCGACGTGATCAAGGCTGCGGGCATTTCACTCGATTGAGCCGCGAAGCAGCCTGACGTCAAAACAGGGCGGCCCGGGACAACCCGGGCCGTTTTTCGTTTGTCCTCAGGCGGCCTGATCGAGCCCCAGCAATTCCGCGGCATGGCCACCGGTCATCCGCTTGATCTCGGCCTCGGTGAACTGCAGGTCGAGCAGATGGCCGACGATCTCGCGATAGCCGTCGACCGGACGCGGCGAGCCGGTGAGGCCGAGATCGGAGCAAAGCACCGTCTTGTCGACGCCGGCGACCTCGATCACCCGGCGCAGTTCCGGCGGATCGAATTTCTTCGACTTGCCCTCGACGAACATGCAGATCGAATGCTCCATCACCGCGCCGAGATCGACGAGATGGCGGATTTCAGCATCGCTGCAATGATTGACCATGTAGGTCGGGTGATTGACGAGCAGCTTCTTCACGCCACGGGCCTTCGCCTCCTCGAACACAGCGAAAAGCTCGGGCGTCGAGAGATGGCCACCGGCCAGGATGATATCGCCCTCAGCGATCAGATCGAGGATTACTTTGACCTCGTCGATCAACTTGCCGTCCGGGCCGAAGGCCGTCAGCGGGATCGGATCGAGCATCTTCTGCGCGGTCTTGGGAAAGGTCTTCACCGCGCCGGAGGCGAGCACGTCGATATGGTTCTTGGCCGAGAGTGTCGGCAGCCAGACGATCTTGCCGCCGAGCTTGATCGCATGGTCGACGGCATGCGGATTGAAGCCGCCCGAGGCGTTGTTCAACGCGATGCCGGAAAACAGCCTGACGCCGGTATTCGGCACGAGCTTCTCCAGCAGGATCGCATGCGCGGTACCCAGGTAGAAATGGTCCTTGTACACGACGGCGCGGAACTTCGCTTCGGCGGCGTCCAGCATTGCCTCGTGATGGTCGAGGATGCGCGGCATCGCAGCCGGGCCGCTATGGCAATGCAGGTCGACGGCACCGACCAGAAGATCGGCGATCTGGCGGCTGCGCGCATCGGCATTCGTGACAGTGGCATTCATGTCCGTGGCCCTCATGCGGTTTCGCCGGGCATCGGATAATCCGCGGCGTTGATGACCCAGCCGGGCTTCAGCGAGAAGTCCAGGCGAGGCGGGGAGAAGATGTCGATCATCTGGTTCAGGCCCGGCAGGACCGAGCGCGAGGTATGGATCGACGGCGGCGGGATCACGGTGAGCGAGGGCGCGGCCATCAGCTCGTGCTCGTCCTCGCGCCAGATGCGCATGTCCGGCGTCCAGGGCCAGCGGATGTCGTGGATATAGCCGCCGTCGATAACCAGCGAGCCCTGCTCGAAATCGTCATGATGGTGCGGCGAGAGCGTGGTGATGTCGCGCAGGCCGAAGCGCGGGTCGAGCATGTTCACCATCAGCGTCGTGCAGCGGAAGATGCTGCCGAAGCGCCCCGTGCCGCCGGCATCGACATCGAGGCTGTAGGATCGGACCTTCCAGCCGCCACGCGGTTCCGGCCAGGGCTTGAGCAGCGCGACATTGACATGGGGCTCGGCATAGGACGCCGCGTTGGAGCAGGCGGCCGCGAGGTCGGGCGCCGCGCTGGAAAAGATGCGGATCAGGCGCCCCTTGCCGGCCACCATCACCTTCGACGCGCCGGGCGGGATAAAGGCGATCGAGCGGCCGGACACCTCGACCGTCTCACCACCAGCCGTGACCGTTGCGCCAAGCGTCTCCTCAGGCAGGATCAGGCAGTATTCGTCGGGCTGCGCCGGGCGGGCCAGGGAGGCACCAGCCTCGACATCGGAATAAGCGACGATGAAGTTCTGCCCGCGCGCCAGCCAGGTCTTGAACCCGGCGCCGGCCTGCTGCGGTTCCTCGGCATAGAAGCGGGCATAGTCGGCCCCGGCATAGGCCTTGACCGCAGGCGCCTTGCCCGCTGGCTGTGTCGCCAGTTGCGAGCGCGGATCGCTGGAAGGATAGCTGGACACGGGTTCGGTTCTCCTATCGCGCGGCGGCGGCTTCGACCCGGCTCCGGGCGGCCTGCATCTGTGAGAGGGTGTCGCTCGCGGCCTTGCGCAGGAACCCCTGATCCGAGGAAAGGATGAAGGCGCTGGCGCCGCGCTCGGCGAAGGCGGCGGATTCCTCGCCGTTGTCGGTCATCACGCAGACCGGCTTGCCGGCAGCCTTCGCGGCCCGGAAGATCGTGTCGACCGCGTCGCGGACGACCGGCGCATCGCGGGTGGGGGCTCCGAAGGCAACCGTCAGGTCACCTCGACCGATGAAGACGGCATCGAGCCCTTCGACCGCGAGGATCGCGTCGATCTTCTCAAGCGCCGACGAGTCTTCGATCATCGCGATGGTCGCGACGGCGGCGTCCGAGGCGTCGACGAGGTCCCACATCTTCGAGCCCCCATAGCGGCCGGCACGGGTGACGCCCGAAAAGCCGCGTTTGCCGCCGCGGTAGCGGCAGGCCGCGACCAGCGCCTCGGCATCGGCGACCGTGGCGATATGGGGCGCAAGCACGCCCTCGGCGCCGCAATCGAGCACCGCGAGGATCGCATCTGCCGAGAGCGTGGGAACGCGGACGACACCGGCGATGCGCGCGGCACGGGCCGCCAGCAGCGCGATATCGGTCGTGTTGCGGTCGAAAGGCGCATGCTCCTGGTCGACGACGACGAAATCGTAGCCGGAAGCCCCAAGGATTTCGGTCGCATGGGCGGTCGGCGTCTTGATGAAACTCCCGGCCAGGAAGGCGCCGCTGAGCAGGCGCTGACGGAAGCTGTTCGGTGCGGGAGTCTGCATGCTGCGGCCTGCCGGTTTCGATGGTCGTGATGATGGGCACGACCAGCACCGATCGCCGTCGGAATTGGCTTCGTTTCATTTTGCGAAATGCATCGACACTGGCCTGCCCCTGGGTCAGAAAGCCGACAGGATCGCGCAGGGATCAACGAAACGGCGGATCGTACCGTCTGAAAGGCCATCGCAATGAAGAAGCGCCTCCTGCTGCTCGCCGGCATGCTCGCCGCCTCCGCCCTGCCCGCCGCCGCCGGCACGCTCGAAAACGTCCGGAACCGTGGCGAGCTGGTCTGCGGCGTCAGCCCGGGCGTGGCCGGCTTCTCCGTGCCCGACGAGAAGGGGCTCTGGGGCGGCTTCGACGTCGATATCTGCCGCGCGGTCGCGGCCGCCGTCTTCGGCGATGCCAAGAAGGTGCGCTTCACCCCGCTCAGCCCGAAGGACCGCTTCGTCGCACTGCAGACCAGCGAGATCGACGTGCTCTCCCGGCAGGCGACCTGGACGCTGGGGCGCGATACCCAGATGGGCCTGCGTTATGTCGGCATCGGCTATTACGATGGCCAAGGCTTCATGGTCCGCAAGTCCGCGAACATCGCCTCGGCCAAGGACCTGAACGGCGCCTCGGTCTGCGTGCCCACTGGCACCACGACGGAGCTCAACATCGCCGATTATTTCCGGGCGAACGGCATGAAATACGAGGGCGTCGCCTTCGAAGCCGGCGACCAGGTCGCGAAAGCCTTCGAATCCGGCCGCTGCGACGTGTTCAGCAACGACGTCTCTGCGCTCTCCGCCTATCGGCTGAAGCTGGTCAACCCGGCCGAATACGTCATCCTGCCCGAGCTGATCTCGAAGGAGCCGCTCGGTCCCGTCGTGCGCCAGGGCGACGAGACCTGGACCAGCATCGTGCGCTGGGCGCTCTACGGCATGATCGTGGCCGAGGAGCTGGGCGTCACCTCAGCCAATGCCGATCAGCTCAAGACCAGCGGCTCGCCCGAAGTGCAACGCTTGCTCGGCAGCAACGGCAATTTCGGAGAATCGATGGGTCTGAAGCAGGATTGGGCCCTGCAGATCGTCAGGCAGGTCGGCAATTACGGCGAGGTCTACGAGCGCAATGTCGGTACGGGCTCGAAGCTCGGCATCGCCCGCGGCCTGAACAAGCTCTGGACCCAGGGCGGCCTGCAATACGCCCCGCCTGTGCGCTGAGCGCCGCTTTCGACAACCTGGCGACCACGCCCGGCCTCAGCGCCGGGCGTCTTTGCATCGAGGACAGGCTGATGGCGGCTTCGAACACCTATCCCGCGGAGAGCCTGAAAAGCTTCGCCGTAGCACTGCTCGAAGCGGCCGGCGCGCCGCCCGACAATGCCGCGATCGTGGCCGAGGCGCTGGTCGAGGCCGATAGCGAGGCCCTGCCCTCGCACGGGCTGCTGCACCTGCCGATGTACCTCGCCCGGATCGCGGGCGGTTCCGTCGATCCGCGCGCCACCGGCGAGATCGTGGTGGATCAGGGCGCGCGCCTGACGATCGATGCCTGCAATGGGCTGGGGCAGGTTACCGCGGAAACGGCCAGCGACATCGCGATCGCCCGCGCCGAGGCCCATGGTCTCGCGCTGGTCGCCGTCCGCAACGCCTTCCATTTCGGCGCCGCCGGCCGTTTCGCCCGCAAGATCGCGCTCTCCGGACAGATCGGCATCGTCATGGCGAATACGCGCCCGATGCTGCCCGCCCCCGGCGGAACGGAGGCGGTCGTCGGCAACAACCCCCTCGCCATCGCAGTCCCGACCCATGACGAGCCCATCGTCCTCGATTTCGCGATGAGTGCCGGTGCCATGGGCAAGATCAGGCTGGCAGCAGGCAAGGGCGAGCCGATTCCCGAAGGCTGGGCGCAGACGACTGACGGCCTGCCGACGCGCGACGCACTGGAAGCGCTCAAGGGCACGCTGCTGCCGGCAGCCGGCGCAAAGGGCTTCGGGCTCGCGCTGATGATCGACCTCATCGCCGGAGGCCTCTCTGCCGGCGGCATGGGCGAAGCCGTGCAGCCGCTTTATGGCGACATGGCTCGCCCTTATGACAGCGCCAACCTGTTCCTGGCGATCCGGATCGAGGGTTTGCGGCCCCCTGCGGATTTCGCCGCGGCTGCATCGGGCCTGACCGATCGCATCCGCGCCTCGCGTGGCGCGCCCGGAGCGGCTCCTGTCCGAGTCCCCGGCGATCGCGCAGCCCAGGCGCGCAGCCGCTTCGAAGGCCACTGCCCTCTCGGATCGGAGACGCTCGAAGCGCTGCGAAGCCATGCCAGCCGGCTCGGCGTCGCGTTTCCAACAGCCCTTCTCGCGGCTGGCGTTCCACCCACCCGCAGCTGACGCCGCTTCGGGACGCCCTATCGCAGCAGGAAGCCCTGCCGCAGCGGGTCGTCTCGGTCGATGAACCATGTCGCCTGGCCACAGAGATGGGCGCTGCCCGAAACCTCGGGGATGACCGCGTCGATCGCTCCTAGTTTCGTCTCCTGCAGTACCCGCCCCGTCATGATCGAGCCGACGATGGATTCGTTGACCAGAACCTGGCCGGGCTTGAGCAGCCCCTTGGCATGGAGCAGCGCGGTCCGTCCGGCGGTGCCGGAGCCGGTCGGCGAGCGGTCGAGCTGCCGGTCGGCGAAGATGCAGCAATTGGCCTGCGTCGCCTTCAGGTCGAGCGGATCGCCGTCGATGATCGTGCCGTAGATATGGTTCAGCTCCGGGATGTCCGGATGCACGACCGGGAAGGCCTTGTTGGCGGCGATCTTCACCTCGGCGCCGAAGCGGATCAGCGCCTCGGCGTTCTCCCGGCGGATCGCGAGGCCGAAGGGGCGGCCATCGGTGTAGAAATAGAAGGCGCCGCCGAAGGCGATGTCGCCGGTGACCTTGCCGAAGGTAGGCGTCTCCACGGAGACGTCGCGATGGACGAGATAGGAAGGCACATTGACGAAGCGCACGCTGGCCGCGCGCTTCCCGTCCCAGGTGACGAAGGCCTCGATGAAGCCGCAGGGCGCATCGATCCCGACCCGCGTTTCCGGCTCCGTGCGCTTCACCCAGCCGAGTTCGACCGCGGCGGTCGCGAGCGCGATGACGCCATGCCCGCAATGATCGCTATAGCCCTCGTTATGGACGAAGATGACGCCGAAATCGGCCTCGGGCGAGACCGGCTCGGTCAGGTAGCCCGCATACATGTCGGCATGGCCGCGCGGCTCGAAGATCAGCGCCTGCCGGACCTCATCGATATTATTCTTCACCCAATCGCGCCGCTGGACGATCGTCTTGCCGGGCAATCGCGGCAGCCCGCTCGTCACGATCCGGAAGGGCTCGCCGCCGGTATGGGCCTCGACGGTCTGGATGACGCGATCGGCCTGCATCGTTCCCCCCTGGTATCGCGCTGCCTCGGTGCAGCCTTGAGCAGGTCCGGGCGCCATCCGCAAGGCGTCCGGACCTGCGTTTGCGCCTCAGCCGATCGTCATCAGGCTGGCATTGCCGCCGGCCGCGGTGGTGTTGATCGAGGTTGAAACCTCCTCCAGCAGCCAGTTCAGGCAATAGGCATCGGGATGGCGCTTCAGCTCCTCCGTGCTCGCTGCCTGCACCAGCACGAGCGGGCCGGACAATCCGGCGATCCGGCGGTTCACCTCGCCGATCCGCTTGGTGTCGCCCTCGACCAGCGCGCCCGAGAACGGGCCGTCAGCCTCCCAGTCCGAGGTCCAGCTGACGCGGACTTCCACAGCCGCCGGGAGACCCGACAGCGCGCCCTTCAACCCGGAAGCCGCATCGATGATCAGCTGGTTGCCCGTCGCCAGAGCCGCCGCGACCTGCTGGTAGAGGCCCGCTTCAGTCTGCGGCACGAGCAGGATGCGGCCGCGTGGATGCAGCGCATAGAGATTGCGCTCGCCGACCGGACCGGCCAGTTCGACATGCAGGCCGAGCGCGGAATGGCCGCCGATCTCGCGGGCGGCATCGGCTTCCGCCTTCAGCCCCTTGCCCGAAAGCCAGGCGGCGTATTCGAGCAAAGCCGGATCGGTATGGACCGAGCTGTGCTGCGGCGGGATCGGCGCCTTGCGCACGAGGCGGCCGATATAGAGTGGCCCGCCCGCCTTCGGCCCGGTGCCGGAAAGGCCCCGCCCGCCGAAGGGCTGCACGCCGACCACCGCGCCGATGATGTTGCGGTTCACGTAGAGATTGCCCGCCTTGATGCGGCTGGTGACATGGGCGATCGTCTCGTCGAGCCGGGTGTGAAGGCCGAAGGTCAGGCCGTAGCCCGAGCCATTGACCTCGTCGATCAGCTTGTCGAGATCGTCGCGCTGATAGCGGATGACGTGCAGCACGGGGCCGAACACCTCGCGCTTCAGATCGGTCAGGCTCTTCAATTCGACGATGGTCGGCGGCACGAAGGTCCCCTTCGCCGCGGCGTCCGGCAGCGGGAGCTGCTCGACCTTGCGGCCGAGGCCGCGCATGCGCTCGACATGCTCGTCGATCTCGCGCTGGGCACCCTCGCTGATCACCGGGCCGATATCGACGCTGAGCCTGTCGGTGCGCCCGATCGTGAGCTCCTTCAGCGCGCCCTGCAGCATGTTGAGCGTGCGGTCTGCGATATCCTGCTGCAGGCAGAGCACGCGCAGGGCCGAGCAGCGCTGTCCGGCGCTGTCGAAGGCCGAGGCGATGACGTCAGCAACAACCTGTTCGGCCAGCGCCGAGGAATCGACGATCATACCGTTCTGGCCGCCGGTCTCGGCGATCAGCGGGATCGGCTTGCCCTCGGCCGAGAGGCGCTCGGCAAGCTGTGCCTGGATGCCGCGCGCGACCTCGGTCGAGCCGGTAAACATCACGCCGGCCGTCTCGGCCGCGCCGACCAGAGCGGCGCCGAGGCGCCCGCTGCCCGGCGTGAACTGCAAGGCACCGCGCGGCACGCCGGCCTCGTGCAGGATCTTGACGCTCTCATGCGCGATGATCGGCGTGACGCCGGCGGGCTTCGCCATCACCGCATTGCCGGCGACGAGCGCCGCCGCGACCTGCCCCGTGAAGATCGCCAGCGGGAAGTTCCACGGGCTGATGCAGACGATCGGTCCGAGCGGGGCATGCGTCGGCCCCAGCGTCTTGCGCGCCTGGTCGGCATAGTAGCGCAGGAAGTCGATGGCCTCGCGGACCTCGCTCACAGCATTGGCGGCCGATTTTCCGGCCTCGCGCATGGCGATGCCCATCAGCGTCTCGATGCGCGCCTGCATGATATCGGCGGCGCGGTCGAGACAGGCAGCGCGCTCGGCCGGGGGCACGGCGGCCCAGGCCTTGCCGCCCTCGGCCGCGAGACGCGCGATCTTGGCGGCTTCCTCGACCGCAAGCTCGGTGACCTGCCCGACGACGTCGGAATGATCGGCCGGGTTCAGGATCGGGCGCGTGGTGCCGGCGGTCGAGTTGTCCGCCAGCAACGGCACGGCATGCCAGCTTCGCTTGACCGTGGCAGTGAGATTGCCGGCAAGCTCCGCGAGGGCCACCTCGTTCGAGAGGTCGATACCCCTCGAATTGGCGCGGTCGGCGCCATAGAGGTCTTCCGGCAATGCGATCTGCTCATGCATCATGCCGATGACCGGCATCGCCTCGACGACATCGACGGGATCGGCGACGAGCGAGTCGATCGTCACCTTCGGATCGGAGATGCGGTTGACGAAGGAGGAGTTCGCGCCGTTCTCGAGCAGGCGCCGCACGAGATAGGCCAGCAGTGTCTCATGCGTGCCGACCGGCGCATAGATGCGGCAGGGCCGGTCGAGATTGTCCTTGCCGACGACCTCGTCATAGAGCGGCTCGCCCATGCCGTGCAGGCACTGGAACTCGTATTTGCCGACGGCGAAGTCGTTGCCGGCGAGATGATAGATCGTCGCCAGCGTCTGGGCGTTATGCGTGGCGAATTGCGGGAAGACCGCGTCCGGCGCCGCCAGCAGCTTGCGGGCGCAGGCGACATAGGCGACGTCGGTATGGACCTTGCGGGTATAGACCGGGAAATCGGCGAGGCCGTCGACCTGGGCGCGCTTGATCTCGGCATCCCAATAGGCGCCCTTGACCAGGCGCACCATCATGCGCCGGCCCGCGCGACGGGCGAGATCGATGATCCAGTCGAGCACGAAGGGGCAGCGCTTGCCATAGGCCTGCACCACGAAGCCGAGACCGTTCCAGCCCTTCAAGCCATCGTCGAAGCTCAGCGCCTCCAGCAGGTCGAGCGAAAGCTCCAGCCGGTCGGCTTCCTCGGCATCGATATTGAGGCCGATATCGTAGCTCTTGGCGATCAGCGCGAGCTCGCGCACCTGCGGCAGCAGCTCGCTCATGACGCGGCCGACCTGCGCGCGGCTATAGCGCGGATGCAGCGCCGAGAGCTTGATCGAGATGCCCGGCCCTTCATAGACGCCGCGCCCGTTCGCCGCCCGGCCGATGGCATGGATCGCGTTCTCGTAGTCGCGGTAGTAGCGGGCGGCATCGGCGGCGGTCGTCGCGGCCTCGCCGAGCATGTCGTAGGAATAGCGGAAGCCGCGGGCCTCCAGCGGCTTGGCACGCTTCAGCGCCTCGTCGATCGTCTCGCCGGTGACGAACTGCTCGCCCATCATCCGCATCGCCATGTCGACGCCGCGGCGGATCACCGGCTCGCCCGCGCGGGCGATGAGGCGTGTCAGGGCAGCGGCGAGGCTGCGGTCATTGACGGTGGAGGTCAGCTTGCCGGTGACGACGAGGCCCCAGGTCGCGGCATTGACGAAGAGCGACTTGCCGCCACCGACATGGGATTTCCAGTCGCCATCGGCGATCTTGTCGCGGATCAGCGCATCGCGCGTCGCCGTGTCCGGGATGCGCAGCAGCGCCTCGGCAAGGCACATCAGCGCCACGCCCTCCTGGCTGGAGAGCGAATATTCCTGGACCAGCCCCTCGACGCCGGTGCCCTTGTGCTTGGCCCGCAGCGCCTCGATCAGCTTGCGCCCCGTGCGGGCGATCTCCTGCTTGCTCGCCGGCGGCAGCTTCGCAGCAACCAGCAAAGGTGGCAGGCACTCGGTCTCGGGGCGGCGATAGGCGGCGGTGATCGCCTGGCGCAGCGGCGACTGCTCCCGGATCGGCGGGGCGAAACCCGTGAAGGCGGCCGGGTCGGCTTTGGCGTCGAGTGCGGCAGCGGTGGCTTGGCTCATGGCGGTTCCCGGCGGGTTCGAGCACGACGGGCCGAGGGCGATACCCTCTCCCGTTCTTTGCGCGGGAGTTTATCACGAGCACGATTCTCACGCGGTCCAATTTTCGCTATCCTGTAGTCCATTCGGACTTCAGATTTGGAGAGTGGAATTGAAAAGGTCCAAGGAAACGCCAATCGAAGGCGATCTGGACGCGCTCGATCGCAAGATTCTCGATGTCCTCAGGGAAGACGGCCGGATATCGATAGCCGAGCTCGGCGCGCGGATAGGCCTCTCGAAGACGCCCTGCCAGATCCGGTTCCGCAGACTGCTCGATGATGGCTACATCGAAGGCTTCCGGGCGACGCTCAATCCGGCGAAGCTCAAGCTCGATCACATCGCTTTCGCCGAGGTGAAGCTTTCGGACACCACCGAAAAGGCGCTGATGAAATTCAACGAGGAGGTAAAAAAGATCCGCGAGGTGGAGGAATGCCACATGATCGCAGGGCGCTTCGACTATCTCCTCAAAATCCGGACGCCGGATATCCGGCGCTACCGAGCCGTACTGGGCGAGAAGATCTCGAATCTGCCCCATGTCGCGAACACCTCGACCAACGTCGCGATGGAGACTGTCAAGGAGACCTGGTGACGGTGCGTGGCACGGCCGTATCGAGCGTCGGGAAAGCTGGAATCAGCGCAGGCCGCTCGTGGAGAGCGATCCAACATCAGCGTCTAGGTGGAAGGCCTTGGTGGAGCTGAGGGGATTCGAACCCCTGACCTCTGCAGTGCGATTGCAGCGCTCTCCCATCTGAGCTACAGCCCCAAGGCGCTGGCCTTCTAGGCTGTGCGTCGCGTGGATGTCAATCACTTCCGCCATCTGATTTTGGCGCAAGCGGGGGATATTCCGCGTCACCTTTCCGGACAGGCCTAAAAGGAAGCCCGATGCGTGCCGTTCTCGACGTGATCATGATCGCGCTGAACCTCTATATCTGGGTTCTGATCGCTTCGGCCGTACTGAGCTGGTTGATCGCCTTCAATGTCGTCAACACGCGAAACCAGTTCGTCTCCACCGTCTGGGATGTGCTTTATCGCGTGACCGAGCCCGTGTTACGGCCGATTCGCGAGCGCCTGCCCAATCTCGGCGGCCTCGACATCTCGCCGATCATCCTGCTGCTGATCATCTACTTCATCCAAAGCGTGATCACGCATTATCTCTACCCCAACGTGTTCTGACCCGGGCATCGGACCGGTAGGGCGCATGGCGACCATTCGCGCCCTGCGCCCGGCGCGGCCCTCGATCCGCCACGACGCATTCGACGCCATGCCGGGCGGTATGCAGTATGGCGACCTCGCAAATCTGTTCGAGGTCGCCGCATGGCCGCTACCCCCGCCCCCTATCGCAGCCAGAACTGGGCTCTGACCAAACCTGCCGCGCGCGGCAGGCACGGCATCGTCGTCTCGCAGAGCCGTGAGGCCGCGGAAGCCGGGACCGCGATCCTCGAGCAAGGCGGCAATGCTGCCGACGCCGCCGTCGCCGCCTGCTTCGCGCTCGCCGCGGTCGAGCCCTGGAACAGTGGGCTCGGGGGCATCGGCTTCGCGGTGGTGCTCAAGGCCGGCGATAGCCGCGCGCAGGTCGTCGATTTCGGGCCGGTCGCACCGCGCCGTGCCGATCCCGCCGACTACCCCCTCACCGGCGAGATGAAGAAGGACCTCTTCACGTGGCCCGAGGTGGTCGGTGACCGTAATATCCACGGCCCCCTCTCCTTCGTCACGCCCTCCTCCGTCGCCGGTTATGCCAAGCTCAAGGAGGCCTTCGGCTCGAAGCTGCCGCTCGCCGACATCCTCGCGCCGGCCATCGCGCTCGCCAAGCGCGGCCTGCCGGCCGACTGGTACACGACGCTGAAGATCGCCTCCTCGGCGTCGGTCCTGCGCCTCTATGCGGAAAGCGCGCGCATCTACCTGCCCGGCGGACTGCCGCCGGTGCCACCCTATCAGGGCGTTCCGGGCTTCATGAAGCTGGGCAATCTCGGCGACACGATCGAGCGGCTGGCCAAGGCCGGACTCGAGGACTTCTACCGCGGCGATGTCGCCAACCGGCTCGTGGCGGATATCGCCGCGGCAGGCGGCGTGGTCGACGCCCAGGACTTGGCGAACTGCAAGGCCGAACTGCGCGACGCCCCGACGATCGACTGGCGCGGCAGCCACCTCATTCACACGGCCGGCGGCCTGACCGCTGCGCCGACGCTGGAGCGCGTCGTCGCCGGCATGGCCGATGCCTCGCTCGAGGGCGACGGCCCATCGGCCGCCTGGTTCGCCCAGCTCTCGCGCGTCATGCGCGAGGCTTACAAGGAGAGGCTCGAGGGCCTCGGCGCCGCCGTGACGGCCAAGGAGCCGGGCGATACCTGCACCACCCATCTCACCGTGGTCGATGGCGAGGGCAATCTCGTCACCGTCACCACGACGCTGCTCTCCTCGATGGGCAGCCGCGTCGTGCTGCCCTCGACCGGCGTGCTGATGAACAACGGCATGATGTGGTTCGATCCGCGCCCCGGCAGCGCCAATGCAATCGCGCCCGGCGCCCGGCCGCTCTGCAACATGTGCCCGGTCGTGGTCACACCGAAGGATGGCGGCTGGCCGCGTCACGCGATGGGCTCCTCCGGCGGACGCCGCATCCTTGCCAGCGTCTACCAGACGCTGGCCTGGCAACTCGATTTCGACATGGGCACGGAAGAGACTGCGCATCAGCCGCGCATCGACGTCTCCGGCCCGGATTCGGCCAGCGCCGACCTGCGCCTGCCGGCCGAGACGCTGGCCGCTCTGGAAGCGGCGGGGCCGACCGCCATCGTCGAGCATAGCGTGTTGCCGATCAACTTCGCCTGCCCGAACTTCGTCCGTGTCGACAAGAGCGGCGCGGAAGGATCGAGCGACGCCGCCTCGCCCTGGTCGGCAGCGGTTGCCGCAAGGCGCTGAAACAAAAAAAGGGCGGCCGCAGCGGCCGCCCTCCTGCCTATTTTCTGCGATCAGCCCCGTTTCAGGCCCCACGGATAGGGCGCCGAGCCAGGAAGCATCCCGGTCATATCCTTGCGATAGGCCGTTCGGCTGAGGAACTGGCCGAGCGGAATGGTCGCCACCTCCTCCAGCGCCAGCCGGCCGAGCTGCTTGGCCGTCTCCTTCTGCGCCGCCTCGTCGGACGCATACAGCCAGGCTTCGGCGAGTTCCTCGGCCTTGTCGCTCTTCCACCAGCCGAACCAGCCCTTCTCGCCCTGACCGCGAATGATGGTCGACTGCGCGGGATCGCCCCAGCTGATCGCCGATCCGGTGGTGTGGAAGATGCTCCAGCCGCCCTTCTCGACCGCCTCGCGGCTGCCGCGGCGCTGCACGACGGTGCCCCAGTCGCTCGCCGCCATCTCGACATTCATCCCGAGCTTCTTGAGGAGCTCGAAGGTCACCTCGCCAAGCGGCCCGATATCGGGAAAGTCCGTCGGGTTGATGATGACGACCTTCTCGCCGTTATAGCCGGATTCCTTGAGTGCCGCCTTGGCCTTGTCGAGGCTCTGCGGCATCAGGTCTTCCTGTTCCCCCACATAGTACGGGGTGCCGCGCCACCATAGGCTGCGGCAGGTCTGCCAGAGCGAGGTGTCGTCGCCCTGGGTGGCGCGCATGTAGTCTTCCTGCTTGACCGCCATCCGCACCGCGGCGCGGATCTTCGGATTATTGAAGGGCGCCTGCAGATGGTTGAGGCGCATGATCGCGCCGCGGCCGGCCTTGTCGATCACCTCCTGTTTGATGTCCTGGCTGCCGGCCAGCATCGGCTGCAGGTCGGCGAGCGGGCGTTCCCACCAATCGATCTCGCCACGTGTCAGCGCCGCCGCGGCTGTCGCCGGATCGGGCAGGATGCTCCATTCGATCCGCTTGAAATGGGCGACCTTGCCGCCCGCGTTGCGGCTTGGCGGCTCGTTCCTCGGCTTGTAGCCTTCGAACTTCTCGTAGACGACCTTGCTGCCCGAGACATAGCCGGAGGGAACGAACTTGTAGGGACCGGAACCGACCATCTCGGTGACCTGCGTGTTGGCGTCGGTCTTCGCCAGGCGCTCAGGCATGATTACCGGCGGCTGGTCCGACTTGGCCAGGCACTCCAGCATCCGCGGGAAAGGCCGTTTGAGCTTGATCTCGATCGTGCGATCGTCGGGCGCACCCCATTCCTCGACCGCCCTGCCGAGCAGCTGGCCGTAGGGGTCGCGCTGCGTCCAGCGCTTGACGCTGGCGGCGCAGTCGATCGCCTTGACCGGCGTGCCGTCATGGAAGGTCAACCCCTCGCGCAGCTTGATGCGCCAGGTCTTGCCATCGGCCGAGACCTCGTGCCCCTCCGCCATCTGCGGCTGCGGCTTCAGGTTCTCGTCCGCCCCGTAGAGCATGTCGAAGACATAGTAACCGTGGTTGTTGGTGACGGTCGCTGTGGTCCAGACCGGGTCCAGCGCCGAGAGATTGGCCTGCGGCACAAACTTCATCAGCGTTGCACTGGCCTGCGCCGCGGCCGGCCGCGGCAGAGCCGGCCCGGCCAGACCGAGCGCGGCCGTCCCCATCAGAAAATCACGACGTTTCATCTGGTCTCTCCCCATTATGGTTGCTTTGGAATGTAGGCTCGGACTCAGGCGAAACCCATGAAATTCGGGCTCTCGCTGAGCGGCCGGGCCTTGGCGAGCTTCGCGAGGTCCGGCACCGGACGCGCGGTCAGAGGATCGCCCGCGAGCGCCGCTTCCAGTGCCGCCGCTACCGCCAGAACCTTGGCGTCGCCGCCACGCGGTCCGACGATCTGCAGGCCGAACGGCATGCCGTTGCGGTCGAGCCCGACCGGCAGCGAGATCGCGGGATGGCCGACGATGGTGACGGCATAGGCCGCCGCCAGCCAGTGGAAATAGGTCCGCGTCGGTTTGCCATCGATCTCGGACGGGAAGAGCTCGGTCCAGGGCCGCGGGCTCAATGTCACCGCCGGCGAGAGGATGACGTCATAATCGTCGAAGAAGCGCTGCCAGCGCTGGTAGATCCCCGTCTGCTGCTTCATCGCGCGGGTGACGTCGAGCGCCGAATAGCGCAAGCCCTCCTCGACATTGGCACGGACATTGGGCCCGACCATGTCCGGCGTCTCGCGCACCTTGTCGAGATGGGCCGCGAGGAAATTGCTCGCGCGCAGGATTTCGAACACCTCGTCCGTGCCCTCGCAATCCGGCGTGGCTTCCTCGGCAGCCCGGAACAGGTGGCTGAAGGCCTTGGTCTTGTCGAAGAACGTGTCGCGGATCAGCCGCTCGGTCGGGGCGAAGCCGAAATCCGGCGTCAGAGCCACCTTGAGCGAGGCGAGATCGATAGCATCGGGGCGGGCGAAATCCGCCGGCCGCCGCACGGTCCGGCCATGGATGGTGGTCGCCAGCGGATCGGCTGCGTTGTCGGAGACGATGGCGGAAAGCAACAGGCAGAGATCGGGCACATTGCGCGCCATCGGGCCGAGCACCGGCAGCGGCGACCAGCCGAGCTGACGCTTCTCGCTAGGCACGAGGCCGGGCGTCGGCCGAAAGCCGACGATGCCGTTGAAGGCGGCCGGATTGCGCAAGGAGCCGCCGGTATCGGAGCCGGTCGCGAGCGGCACCATGTTGGTGGCCAGCACGACGCCCGAACCGCCGGAGGAGCCGGCCGCGCTCTTCGAGGGATCGAACGGGTTGCCGGTCGCGCCATAGACGGCGTTGCGGGTATTGGCGCCGGCACCCCATTCGGGGGTGTTGGTCTTGCCGGCGACGATTCCGCCGGCCTTGCGCACGGAGGAGACGATGAGCTGGTCTTCCTTCGGCACGAAGTCGCGATAGAGCGCACTGCCATAGGTCGTGCGCAGGCCGGCCGTGTTCTCGAGGTCCTTGATGCCGACCGGGAGACCGTGCAGGGCACCCAGCGCATCGCCGCGCGCTGTCGCCTCGTCGGCCACGCCGGCATCCTTGCGCGCCTTGTCGTCGTCGCGCGCGACCATCGCGTTCACGGCGGGGTCGATCGCATCCATCCGGCGGATGCAGCTCTGGAGCAGTTCGCGGGCCGAGAGTTTCTTGGCGCCGATGAGGGCGCGCGCGGCAACGGCGCTGAGGTCGCAGGGTTCGGTCAAGACAGGTCACTCCGTTGCGCGCGGCCCGGCGCACGCGCTATGTCACGCCGGGTAATCCGCCCAGACTAGGCGACGAGACCGAGATGTCCATGTCCCGGCCGCGCATGGCCGCCCCTTCCCCATGGGAGGTCCGATGAGCAATCCGGGCGCCCGGCCCTGGCGGGAAACGAAAGAGGGCATCGCGCTCGATGTCCGTCTGACGCCGCGCGGCGGGCGCGACGCCCTCGACGGCGTCGAGACGCTCGCGGATGGCCGTGCCGTCCTGAAGGCGCGCGTCCGTGCCGCGCCGACCGAGGGAGAGGCGAACACGGCCTTGATCCGCTTGCTGGCACAGGAATTCGGGCTGCCCCGCTCGCAGGTGACGCTTGCCTCAGGTGCAACCGCCCGGCTGAAGACGATCGCCTTAAGCGGCAATCCCGCTGCTATCGCCACCATGCTCGAAACGCGCCTGGGCGCAGGCCGGCAGACGGGCTGAGCGATGCCGCACCGCAACATAGACTTGACGAAGCCGCCGGTTTCCTGTTCGAGAGAGGCTATGGACAAGCCTGCAGAGCCATTCCCGCAGCGCCTGACGGAAGGCTATCGTTCCTTCCTCGACGATCGTTTCATCCGCGAACAGAGCCGCTACGAAGAGCTCGGCGAGCACGGCCAGACGCCGCAGATCATGCTGATCGGCTGCTGCGACTCGCGCGTTTCGCCGGAAGTCATCTTCGATGCGAAGCCGGGCGAGATGTTCGTCGCGCGCAACATCGCCAATCTCGTGCCGCCCTTCCAGCCGGACGACCAGCTCCACGGCACCTCGGCCGCGCTCGAATACGCCATCCAGGCGCTCAAGGTGCAGCATATCGTCGTGCTCGGCCATGGCCGCTGCGGCGGCATCCGCGCCTTCGCCGACGATAGCCAGCAGGCGCTGTCGCCGGGTGACTTCATCGGCAAATGGATCACGCTGATCGGCCCGGCCGCCGAGCGCACCGGCGGGCGCGGCCGCAACGAGAATTTCGACGACTATCTCCAGCGCCTGGAGCTGGCTTCGATCCAGCAATCGCTCGCCAACCTGCGCACCTTCCCCTGCGTGCAGATCCTGGAGAGCAAGGGCCGCTTGCATCTGCACGGCGCCTATTTCGCCGTCGCGACCGGTGTGCTGATGATCCTGGACAACGCGACCGGCCAGTTCATCCCGGCTGTCGGCGAGATGCCCAAGCGCGTCCAGCAGATCCGCTGCTCCGAGGCGTGAGCTCAGCGCGTCATCCCGCATCTGCGCCGCAGCACTGCGTGCCGCGGCGCGTGCGGGATGACATCTCGCCTCACTCCCCATCCGAGAGGGGATGGAGATCGCGCACCATGCTCTTCAACCGCTCGTCGAGGACATGGGTGTAGATCTGCGTCGTCGCGATATCGGCGTGGCCCAGCAATTCCTGCACGACCCGGAGATCGGCGCCGTTCTGGAGGAGATGACTGGCGAAGGCATGGCGCAGGACGTGCGGGCTTAAGGCTGCGGCCGAGAGCCCAGCCGCCCCGGCCAGTGACTTGAGATCCCGGGCGAAGACCTGCCGCGTCAGATGCCCGCTCTCGCCTTCCGATGGGAAGAGCCAGCGACTATCCGCCGATCCAGTCTCCCTCAGCGCCTCCAACCAATCGCGGGCAGCCTGCCGCGCCGCATCGTTCAGCGGCACCAGACGCTCCTTGTCGCCCTTGCCGCGCACGATCAGGAAGCGTTCGCGCGTCGTCGCTGCCGACAATGGCAGCGCGATCAGCTCGGAAACGCGCAGGCCTGTGGCATAGAGCATCTCGACGAGGCAGCGCATGCGCAGGGCCTTGAGCCGGGCCGCCTTCGATATCTCCTCCCGCTCGTAAGCGGCCCGCGCTGCCTCCAGCAGGCGGTCGACATCGGCGACCGTCACCACTTTGGGCAGGGGCCGGCCCAGCCGCGGCCCGGCGATTGCGGCCGATGGATCGGAGCCCGCCAGCCCTTCCGTGTAGAGGAAACGGTGGAACTGACGCACGGCCGAGAGCCGGCGCGCTGCCGAAGACGCCTTGAGACCGCGCGCGGCGAGATCGGCGAGCCAGCCGCGGATATCCTCGGCCGCGGCGTCGCCCGGCGCCTTGCCGCCCAGGAATTCGAGATAATCCGCGATGTCGCGCTCATAGGCGTCGAGCGTGTTGCGCGCCGCGCCGCGCTCGGCAGCGAGCATGTCGAGGAAGGCGTTGAGCCTCTGGCGTCCCAACCGGCTCATTGAGGGCCTCTAACAAAACTGGGAGGGGTCTCGACGCCGGCAATTCGTCCGCTCCGCCAGGAGCGGGGTGAAGCCGATACCGTTGGTATCGGCAAGCGCCGCGACGCCGCGGGCGGTCGAATTCCCGGCGCCGAAGGTGGGCTTTGGAGGGCCGCCTGCGGCGTCGGAGCGACTTGCCGATATCGAGAGATATCGGCGGCGCGCTCCTCCTGGCATTCGGCTCCTCCAAAGCCCATCGAGACCCCTCCCAGTTTTGTTAGAGGCCCTTAGGTTGCAATTTGGACGGCGGCACGATCTCGATCATCGCCCGCTGGACCGGCTGGACGAAAGTGACGAGCGCGATCATGCCCCCGAAGATCAGCCCGGCGATGATCGCGATGAAAGCCAGGAAACGGAACAGCGTCGGCACGTCGGGCGGACTCTCGCAATCGCTTGCGGTGCGCGATCCCGGCACCGGACCTGAGTATCCCCGATCACAACCGGCCCGCGCAAGAGCCAGCGAGCCTCAGCCCGTGTAAAGCGCATGACAAGGGCATGACGCAGCGGCCGCCTGGTGCTACAGCCGTGCCGAGGACCAGATTGCCATGACCGCCGCCGCCACCATCGCCGCCCCCGGCACGACCGACCTGCGCGCCATTCTCGGCCAGCGCGCGATCGTGCTCGTCGGCATGATGGGTTCCGGCAAGAGCTCGGTCGGCCGCAGGCTGGCGACGCGCCTCGGCCTGCCCTTCGTCGATGCCGATACCGAGATCGAGACGGCGGCGCATATGACGATCCCCGAGATCTTCGCGCAGCGCGGCGAGGCCGAGTTCCGCGAGGGCGAGCGCCGGGTGATCAGCCGCGTGCTGACGACGCGCGCTCCGTTGGTGCTCGCGACCGGCGGCGGCGCCTTCATGAATGCCGAGACGCGCGCCCGGGTGAAGGAGCTCGGCATCTCGGTCTGGCTCAAGGCCGAGCCCGACGTGCTGATGCGCCGGGTCCGCAAGCGCTCGAACCGGCCGTTGCTGGCTACCGCCGACCCCGAGGCGACGCTCCGCCGGATGCTGGCCGAGCGCGAGCCGGTCTATGCGCTGGCCGACATCACCATCTTGTCGAGCGACGAGCCTCACGAAATCGTGGTCGGCGAAACCATCGCCGCATTGGGCGACTATCTCGGGCCGGCAGCCGGAGCGACGATGCCATGACCGCCACGACGCCCGAGAAGACCGGCGCCCGCATTGTCGTCCCCGTGGCGCTCGAAGGCCGCGGCTACGACATCCATATCGGCCGCCACCAGCTTTGCGAGGCCGCAGCCCTGATCGCCGCCTTCGCGCCGGGCGCCAAGGCGGCCCTCGTCACCGACGAGAGCGTCGCAGCCCTGCATGGCGCGGCCTTCGAGACCTGCCTTCAGCAGGAAGGCATCACGGCGACGCGCATCACCATCCCGCCGGGCGAGGCGTCCAAATCCTATGCCCAATTCGTCGCACTCTGCGATGCGCTGCTGGCGGCCAAGATCGAACGCAATGACCTCGTCATCGCCTTCGGCGGCGGCGTCGTCGGCGATCTCACCGGCTTCGCGGCAGCTGTGCTCAGGCGCGGCGTGCGCTTCGTGCAGGTGCCGACGACCCTCCTCGCCCAGGTCGATTCCTCGGTCGGCGGCAAGACCGGCATCAACTCGCCCCACGGCAAGAACCTGATCGGCGCCTTCCACCAGCCGGCGCTGGTCATCGCCGACACCGCCCTGCTGGACACGCTGAGCGAGCGCGAGTTCAAGGCCGGCTATGCCGAAGTGGTGAAATACGGGCTGATCGACGATCCCGACTTCTTCGACTGGTGCGAAGTCAACTGGAGCCGCATCATCGCCGGCGGCCCGGAGCGCGACCATGCCGTTGCCGTCTCCTGCCGCGCCAAGGCCGCCATTGTCGCCCGTGACGAGCGCGAGGAGGGCGACCGTGCGCTGCTCAATCTCGGCCATACCTTCGCCCATGCGCTGGAACGGCTGACGAATTACGATTCCGCCCGCCTCGTCCATGGCGAAGCGGTCGCGATCGGCCTGGCGCTGGCTTTCCGCTTCTCGCAGCGTCTCGGGCTTTGTTCGGGCCAAGACGCCATCCGTGTAGCGCGCCATCTCGACCATATCGGTCTGCCAAGCCGCTTGCAGCAGGTCCCGGGCGGAACCGGCAGCGCCGAGGAGATCGTCAACGCCATGGCGCAGGACAAGAAGGTTAAGCGCGGCGTGCTGACCTTCATCCTCGCCCGCGGCATCGGCAAGAGCTTCATCGCTCACGGCGTCGCCGCTGAGGAAGTACGCGGCTTCATCGAGGACGAGCTCGCCGCCTGAGCAAGATCAGGCCGGTCCGACCTTGGCCAGGAAATCGCTCGCACGATAACCGGGCGCCACGCCCTTGACCAGCATCGTCACGCTGCGCGAGTTCTCGGTCCGGAGCGGCAGGATTTCGCGATAGGCTGGTGAATCGTACCAGGCGCGTGCCCGCTCCATGTCCGGAAAGCCGATGATGACGATGTCGCCCGGCCACGGCCCCTCAACGATCTCCGGCGTCGCGCCATGGATCAGGAACTGGCCGTCATACGGCGCAATCGTCTCGTCGATCCGCGCGATGTAGTCGATGATCTCGGCGCCGAGGCGAACATCCTGGAGATGTGCAATGGCATAGGCAGTCATGTTTCTCTCCTGCAGATCGCGGCCGGCAGGCCGTTCGTTGCGAAGGACCATGACGCTCGGAGGGCATGAGGTCGATTACCACAGGGGTAATCGCGCCGCCGTCAGGGGCTGAAAACCAGCACGATGAAGACGAAGAACACGGCGAGATGCACCGCGCCTTCCAGCATCGTCGTGCGCGTGCCGGTGAAGGTCAGGGTCGACAGCAGGAGCGTCATCGCCGCGATCACCATATTGGTCGCCGAGAGGCCGAGCACGACCGGCTGGCCGGTGAAGACGCCGATCAGCAATACGGCCGGCACGGTCATGCCGAGCGTCGAGGCGGCGGCACCGAGGCAGAGATTGATCGCGCGTTGGAGCTGGTTCGAGGTGATCGCCCGCAGCGCCGTGATGCATTCCGGCGTGAACACCACCATCGCGATCAGGATACCACCCAGCGCCGCCGGCGCGCCGAGCTTGGCGATGCCGAAATCCAGCACGGCCGCGAGGCCCTTCGAGAGAATGACGATCGGCAGGATATTGGCGAGCAGCAGCCCGACATGCGGCAGCACCTCCCGCATCGAGGACGGAGATGCGGCCTCGCCGTCTTCGTTTGCCGCGAGGACAGGCTTGCCCTCCTCATCCGGCTCGCGGAAGAACATGCTGTGCCGCCCTGTCTGGAGCGCGAGGAAGGCGCCATAGAGCGCCACCGTGAAGATCGAGAAAGCGATCGCCTGGAAAGAGGTCAGCGTGCCGTCTGGCGTCGAGGTGGTGAAATTGGGCAGGAAGAGCGGGATCACCGTCAGCGGGATGATCACGGCCAGATAGGAAGTCGCGCCCTTAAGGTTGTAGCGCTGCTGGAAATGTCTCAGCCCTCCGATCAATAGCCCGATGCCGACGACCCCGTTGAGCACGATCATCAGCACCGCGAACATCGTGTCGCGGCCGAGCGTCGGCGCACCCTTGGCCCCGAGCATGACGGCTCCGACCAGCGCCACCTCGATGATCACGATCGAGAGCGTCAGGATCAGCGTGCCGTAGGGCTCACCCAATCGATGCGCGATATCCTCGGCTTCATGGACCACGCCGAAGGCGGACCAGATGATGACGCCGAGCAGCCAGCCGAAGACGAACAGCGACGGCAGCGGCGCGCCGAGCTGGCCGAGCACGGTATCGCCGAACAGCAGGAAAACGGCAACGGAAGCCCAGGCGGCGGCAAGGCGAAGCATCATCATGCTGAAATGACTCGGACAATCGGCGGCAATGCGGCGACAGTCGCACAATCCCCGGGGCTTTGTCTCGACCGATGCCTCCGCTGCGGCAATCCGGTTCCCGATCAGGCGCTATTTCTTCTCGTACTGGTCGAGAAGGGCCGCCCCGTCCGCACCGACGCTGCGCCGCCAATCCTCGACCGCGCCACGCCCGGCCTTGGCGAGCGCCTGGGCGACGTCCGGCGGCACCGTGGCACGGATCGCGACCTTGTTCGCCCGCATGCGTGCATAGTTCTCGTCGAGACGCGTACGGATCGCCGTCCATTGCCGCTGCTCCGTTTCTTTCGCCGCAGCGTCCACGACCTGCCTGAGATCGGCCGGCAGTGCCTCGTAGGCAGCAAGATTGACCGTCGCGAGCGAGATCGGCATCGCGTAGTTCACCTCGGTGAAGTGCGGCAGGAAATCCCAGAGATTGCGCCCCGCCCCACCATCGCCGGAGGAGAGCACGGCGACGACCGAGCCGTCCTTCACCTTAGGCATGGCGTCAGTGAAGGAAAGATTGGCGGCCTTCGCGCCGGCCGCGTTCATCACGGCGGTCGAGGTCGCGTCGTAGGTCCGGATCGACAGGCCTGTCAGCGCAGCCGCCGAATCGAGCGGCGCCTTCGACCAGATGCCAGAGGCTGGCCAGGGCGTCGTGTACAGGATCTTCTGGCCGAAGCTCGCGAGCTTCTTCTCGTAGACCGGCCGGGCGAGATCGGTCAGGCGGCGTGCATCCGCGATCGAGGTCGCGAGAAAGGGCAGCGAGGACAGACCGAACAACGGATCGACCGCACCGAGCGCGCCGGCGAAGGCATCGCCAGCCGCAACCTCGCCCTTCTGCACGGCAGCGATCATCTGCCCGGACTTGATGCCGCGCTTGGCATCGAAGCTCGGCTTGATCGTCAGGCGCCCACCGGCCTGTTCATTGACGAGCCTGGCGAAGCTGGCGACGCCTTCTCCGGGGATCGCCGTCTCCGGATATTCCGTCGGCATCTCCCAGACGGTCTGTGCCAGGGCGGCGCCGGCGCCGATGACGAGAGCCGAGACAACGAAACCGGCAGCCAGCCATCGCATGAGAAAGTCCCCCTGATCTTTGCCGGACCATTCCAGCAAGAGGGCCTGCCCCTCGTCAATCCACTCGCAACTTCTGCGCCAGCGGGCTCGGAGTCGCCGCACTCGGCTCCGACACAGGCTTGTCGGCGACGAGGTACTGCGCCCGTGCCAGCGCCGCGAAGCGCCCGCCCTTGGCGACGAGCTCGTCGAACGTGCCCATTTCCTCGACCTGCCCCTGCTCGAAGACCAGGATGCGGTCGGCATTGCGGATCGTCGCGAGCCGGTGCGCGATGACGAAGGTCGTGCGGTTCTTCATCACCTCCTCAAGTGCTTTCTGCAGCTTGACCTCGGTCGCGGCATCGAGCGCCGAGGTGGCCTCGTCGAGGATCAGGACCGGCGGGTTCTTGAGCAGCGCACGCGCGATCGAGAAACGCTGGCGCTCGCCCCCGGAGAGTGTGCGGCCGCGCTCGCCAACCAGCGTGTCGAGCCCGTCGGGCTGGCGCCCCATCACCTCGGCTGCCTGGGCGCGTTCCAGCGCCTGCATCATCTCGGCATCGGTCGCGTCCGGCTTGCCGACCAGCAGGTTCTCGCGGATCGAGCGGGCGAACAGCATCGGCTCCTGGAAGACGACGCCGATATTGCGCCGAAGCGAGAGCAGCGAGATTTCACGGATATCGGTGCCGTCCACGGTGATCCGGCCCGATTGCGGGTCGAAGGCGCGGTGCAGCAGGCCAAGCGTCGTCGACTTGCCGGAGCCGGTCGAGCCGACGACGGCGATGGTCTCGCCCGGCTTGACGGTAAAGGAGACGTCGCGCACCGCCGAGCGTTTGCCGTCATAGGAGAACGAGACGTCCTCGAAGGCGACCGCACCTTCGAGCCGGCCGGGATCCTTGGCGTTGGGTAGGTCGCGTACGCTCGGCAGCGTGTCGAGCACCTCGAAGAACTCCCGCATCTTCGGTGCCTGCATGAAGATGAAGTTGACGAAACTGACGATCTGCTCGAGCCGCCCGACCAGCATGGTGGCGAAGCCCATGAAGGTGACGATCTCGCCGACCGTGGTCTGGCCATGCATCAGGAGCCATGTACCGACGACGAAGATCAGCAGCACGGTCAGCGTTGCCGAGGCCCGCGTCGCGACATTCGCCACCGCCCACCAGGACAGGACGGGCAATTGCGCCGCCAGCACGTTGGCGATGGTGGTGCGCAGGCCGCGCACCTCGGCCTCGACGCGGGTGAAGCTCTGAATCACCGGCACGTTGCCGAGCGCATCCGAGGCCCGCTCGGCCAAGTTCGAGTGATAGGCCTCGACATTGCGCTGCAAACGATCGGTCTTGCGCAGCACGAAGGCGGTGAGCGAGCCGAACAGCACGACAAGCGCGATCAGCAGCAGCCCGAGCTGCCAGTTCTTCCAGATCGTGAAAGGCAGGAGAACGAACAGCGCGACCGCCGAGGCGCAATGCTCGCGGAAGAAGGAGAGCCACAGGCCCCACATCGCGTTCGTGCCGTCGAGCATCACCTTGAGCACGCGGCCGGAATGGGTCTGCGTGTGATAGGCCAGCGGCAGCGACAGCGCGTGCTCGAAATAGCGGGCCATCACCGCAAGACGTGCGCGATGGGCCAGCCGGTCGGCATGCAGGGCGACGAAGACGCCCATCGCGATATTGGCGAGGCCGAAGCCGACCCAGGCGACGATCAGGAGGTTGATGCTGGCCCAGGTCAGCGTCCCGCCCGAGGCCTGGATCGTGGTCAGACGGTCGATCAGCGCGCCAAACAGCATCGGCTCGGCGAAGGCGACCGCCGCCAGCACGATATTGGCCAGCGCGAGAATGACGCCTAGCCGTTTTTCGGGGCCGAGTTCACCGAGGACGCGGGCATAGAGCGAGAGCAGAGACATTAGGTGGAAGCTTAGACCATCGGACCGAAAGGTGGGCACCACTTTTCGAACAAATCCGGCGTCCGGACAAGGAGCCACCCGGTTGTCATTCCGGGGCGCGCCAAAGGCGTGAACCCGGAACCCACCACTAGGCGCCCTATGCCTATTACAATCGGCTCACCCGGTCGTGGATTCCGGGTTCTTCGCTACGCGAAGCCTCGGAATGACAAGGTGGCGTCGGCCGCGAACGATCCATCCTTTGCCTGCGCCGCCTTATGATCGGAGCGCCTCTGCCAGTACCTCCGCCGTCACCTCGGCCATCGCCATCTGCAATTTGTAGGCGCGGGTCTTCTCACCCGGCTTCATGACCAGGATCACCGTCTCGCTGCCCGGGCAGGCGGGATCGGCGCAGATGATCTCGTTGACGGCGATTGCCGCATTCTGGGGCAGGCCGAGCAACGCCCTGACCTGCGCCTTCAGTCGCTCGGCCAGAACCTTGGCTTCAGCCTTCGCATCGCCGCCCTTGCGGGTCTCAGGCTTGCCGAAGAGACCGAAGCGCATGGCGCTCAGCTCGGCAGCACGAGCACGCCGGCCGCGCCATCCTCGGCGCCGAAGGCGAGCCGCTTGCCGGCCTTGTCCCAGGCGAAGGCGCTGATGCCGCTGCCGCGCAGGGCCGGGCGCACCAGCAATTCGGAGCCGTCGGTCAGCCGGACCATCAGGATGCAGCCATCGTCATAGCCGATCGCCAGCACCAACGCGCCCGGATGGAAAGCGACGCGGGTGACACGGGCATGGCGCACGCCGCATTCGCGCGGCGCCTTGCCCTGCGGCCCATCGCCCTGGAACGGCCAGACGATCGCGCCATCCGCGCCGCTCGACGCCAGCCAGAGCCCGTCATGCGACCAGGACAGCGATCGGGGCTTGGCGGGGTAGCCGGTCATCCGCATATGGCCGGGCTTGTCGCCGAGCTTCCAACCATGCAGCGCATTTTCCTGCATCGAGGAGACGACGAAGCGTCCGTCCGGCGACCAGGCCACGTCGAGATGCGAGCCCTTCCACTCCAGGAATTCCGGCTTCGCCTCGGTATTGGGGTACCAGAGCGAGACGCCGTTCATCTGTGCGATGGCGAGGCGATAACCCTTCGGCGCGAAGACGAGGCCCTGCGGCGTGCTCGCGGCGTCCAGCGTGCGGACGCGGCCCTTCTCGTCGCGGGCCTGCACGCTCTTGCCGGTATTCCAGGCGAGATTGCCCGAAGGCGACAGCGTGATCGCATCGACCCAGCGGCGCTTCGGGTCTTTCGCGATCTCGACCGGCTCGCCTTCGAAGCCCGTCGCGACAACGCGCCCGTCATCGCCGCCTGTGATCAGGCGCTCGCCGTCACCAGTCGCGCAGAGGATACCACCGGCATGGGCTTCGACGCTGTCGATGAGCGCGCCGTCGCGCCAGCGCAGGACGCGTCCATCGGCCAGCGCGAGCACGAGCCCTTGCTTCAGCCAGTGGACCGCGACGACATGCGTCTCGGCCGTGATCGGGGTGACATGCTCGCGCAGCGAGACGGGTGGAGTCATCGTCGTCATGACGCGGCTTTAACTCAGGCCGCGCAGGCTTCAAACCCCTTGCGCAATTCGTTCTCGTTGAGATTGCGCCCGATGAAGACGAGACGGCTCTCGCGGGTCTCGCCATCCTTCCAGTCGCGCTGCAGGTCGCCGTCCAGGATCATGTGCACGCCCTGGAAGACGAAGCGACGCGGCTCGTTCTTGAAGGCCAGAATGCCCTTGGAGCGCAGGATGTTCGGACCCTGGATCTGGGTGAGGTCGTTGATCCACGGCATGAACTTCTCGGGATCGACATCGCCGGGGATCGTCAGCGAGATCGAGCGCACGTCCTCGGCATGGTGATGGTGGTGCCCGGCCTCGAGGAAATCCGGCTCGATATCGAGGATGCGGTCGAGATCGAAGGCCTTGCGGTCGAGCAGGGCCGCGATATCGACATTGGCGCGCTCGGCCTTGTGCAGCTTGGCATAGGGGTTGATGGCGCGGATCGCGGCCTCGACATCGGCGAGCTCTTCCGCCGTGACGAGGTCGGTCTTGTTGAGCACGATCACATCCGCGAAGGCGATCTGGTTCTTCGCCTCCGGCGCATCCTTCAGCCGGTCCTTCAGCCACTTGGCGTCGGTGACCGTCACGACCGCGTCGAGGCGGGTCGCGTCGCCGACATCCTGGTCGACGAAGAAGGTCTGCGCGACCGGCGCGGGGTCGGCGAGACCGGTGGTTTCGACGATGATCGCGTCGAACTTGCCCTTGCGCTTCATCAGGCCGTCGAGAATGCGGATCAGGTCGCCGCGCACGGTGCAGCAGATGCAGCCGTTGTTCATCTCGAAGATTTCCTCGTCGGCGCCGACGATGAGGTCGCCATCGATGCCGGCCTCGCCGAACTCGTTGACGATCACGGCAAACTTCTTGCCGTGGTCCTCGGTCAGAATGCGGTTGAGGAGCGTGGTCTTGCCGGCGCCCAGATAGCCGGTGAGCACCGTGACGGGGATTTTCTCGGACATGGCTTGACCTGAATGACTGCGACGCGAGGAGGACACCGCCCGGTCAAGCCGGGCCGGCGGTCAGCGCCTTTTCGATTTCGCTTATATTGTGCTTCATCATCCGGATGTAAGTCCCCGCCGGCCCGGTCTCGGAGGAGAGCGCATCCGAATAGAGCCGGCCGCCGACCTTGGCGCCGCTTTCGCGCGCGATCTGCTCGACAAGGCGCGGATTGGTGACGTTTTCAAGGAAGACGGCCGGAATCTTCTGTGCCTTCACCTGCCGGATGATGCGGGCGACATCCTTGGCGGACGCCTCGGCCTCGGTCGAGACACCCTGCGGCGCGATGAAGTCGATGCCATAGGCCTTCACGAAATAGCCGAAGGCATCATGGGTGGTGATGGCCTTGCGCCGATCGGCCGGGATGCGGGCGATGGCGGCCTTCACCTCGCCTTCGAGCTTGTCGAGCTCGGCGAGATAGGCCGTGGCATTCGCGTCGTAGCTCGCCTTGCCGGCGGGATCGGCCGCGCTCAGCGCATCCCTGACATTGGCGACATAGATTTTCGCGTTGGCGATGCTCTGCCAGGCATGCGGGTCGTCATGGCCGTGGGCATGCGCATGGCCGCCCTTGGCCTTGTCGTCATGATCGTCATCGGCTTCGATCGGCGCGATCCCCTTCGTCGCCTCGGCCATGGTCGCCTTGGTGCCTGAGGATTTCACGAGGCGCGGAAGCCAGCCTTCGAAATGCAGGCCGTTGACGAGGACGAGCTTCGCGGCGGCCATCGCCTTCGCATCGGCCGGCGTCGGCGAATAGACATGTGCGTCGCCGTCGGGACCGACCAGCGTGGTCACGCTGACGCGATCGCCGCCGATCTGCCGGGCGAAATCGCCGAGGATCGAGAAGCTCGCCACTACCTGCAGCTTCTCCTGTGCGAAAGCACCGAACGGCGTGGCGACTGCGGCAAGCCCGAAAGCGAGGCCGGCGACGAGGGCGCGACGGGTGGGCATGAGCGACTCCAAGAAATGAAATGATATAACGTTTCTATCTCTGGAGATGGGCCCGAGGCAAGAGGCGTCGTGCAAGTCCGTCCTGCGAGCCGAACAGGAGCGAGCCGATATAGATCGCTCCTGCCGCAAGGATGATCGACGGCCCCGCCGGCAGGCTCGATCCGGCCGCATAGGACGTCACCAGCCCTGCATAGCCGGAGACCATGCCGAAGCCGGCCGCGAGCAGCAGCAGGCGCGTGATATCCGCCGTCCAGAAACGCGCCGCGGCGGCCGGTAGCATCATCATGCCGACAGCGAGCAAGGTTCCCAGCGCATGGAAACCGGCGACGAGATTGAGTACGACCAACGCCAGAAAGGTCAGGTGGACGACACCGCCGGAGCGGCTGACCGAGCGCAAAAAGCCGGGATCGACGCATTCCAACACCAGCGGCCGATAGAGCGCCGCCAGCGACAGCAAGGATACCGTCGCGACGCCGGCGAGCAGGATCAGCACCTGATCGTCGAGCGCCAGCACATTGCCGAACAGCACATGCAGCAGATCGATCGCCGAGCCCCGGAGCGAGACGATGGTGACGCCGAGCGCCAGCGAGATCAGGTAGAAGGCGGCGAGCGAGGCGTCCTCCTTGAGCACCGTCGCACGCGCCACGGCGCCGGCCGCCAACGCCACCGCGAAACCGGCTGCGAGCCCGCCGATCGTCATCGCCGGCAAGGAGAAGCCGGCGACCAGATAGCCCAGCGCCGCGCCAGGCAGGATCGCATGCGCCATCGCGTCGCCGGTCAAGCTCATCCGCCGGAGCATCAGGAAGACGCCGATCGGTGCTCCCGATACGGAGAGTGCCGCGACTCCCACGAGGGCGCGGCGCATGAAATCGAATTCGGCGAAGGGGCCGATGAGGAGGTCATAGAGCATCGGCTGGCCTGTTTGGGCGGATCAGGCGGCGTCGCGCTGGCAGGGAGCGGCGTGGCTGTCGAAGGACTCGACCATGCGCCGCGCCTTCAAGAGGTTCTCGGGCGTCAGAACCGTCGCGGTCTCGCCCCAGGCCACGGCCTCGCGCGCCAGCAGCAGCGTCTGCGGAAAGGCCTGCCGGACCGTCTCGATATCGTGGAGCACGGCAACGACAGTGCGGCTCTCTCCGTGCCAGCGCCGGACGAGTTCGAGCAGATCGGCGGTGGTGCGCGCATCGATCGCAGTGAAGGGCTCGTCGAGCAGGATCACGTCGGCATCCTGCAGCAGGAGCCGCGCGAACAGCGCCCGCTGCATCTGCCCGCCGGACAACGTGCCGATCGGCCGGCGCTCGAAGCCGGTAAGTCCCACCGCCGCGATGGCATGCTCGATCTTGTGGGCCGAACCCGCGCCGATGCGGCCGAAGATGCCGGCCCGGTTCCACAGGCCCATGGCGACGAGATCGTAGACATGGATCGGGAAGGAGCGATCGAGATCGGCCGATTGCGGGAGATAGGCGAGGCGCTTGCCCTTGGCGAGCGCGACGCCGCCGGAGAGCGGGGCGAGCGCCCCGGCAATGCCCTTGAGCAAGGTCGACTTGCCGGCGCCGTTCGGCCCGACGATGGCGGTCAGGCTCCCGGCCGCGATCTCGCCGGAGAGGTGATGCACCGCCGGGTGGCGGTCATAGCCCAGCGTCAGGTCGGTCAGGCGGATGGCGGACATCAACGCAAACTCACAGGATCACGGCCAGCGTCGCCAGCCAGAGCAGCGCGACGACGACAGCGGCCAATCCCACGCGCGCTCCCGCCGAGAGACGCAACAATGACCACCCCGGAGCTTCCGAGGCAGCGCGATGCGTGGGATGGGCGTGCGCGTGAGCCATGAGAAACGATATAATGTTACGCCCATGCCGGAGCAAGTATGAATCCGAGCCTGTCCCCGCTGCGTAATGGCAGGGTCTGCTCCGGCCCTTGTCATTCCGGGGCGCGCCATCGGCGCGAACCCGGAACCCACACTGGGCAGGACGGTCAGATGTCCGGTTGGGAAGGGCTCGCCCGGCCGCGGGTTCCGGGTTCTTCGTTCCGCGAAGCCCCGGAATGACAAAGGTGGTTCTTCTCAAAGCCGCCGGCACCTGTCCCCGTTCAGAACGGCAGGTACTGGTAGAGCCAGGTCTCGGTGAGCACCGTATCGCCCGTCTTGAGATAGCAGCGCATCTCGACCGGCTCGCTGCCGGCGACAGAGAGATCGAACTGGGCGCGCCAATGGCCGGGCACATCATCCGGCATGGCTTCAGCGAAGACATAGGAGAAGCTGCCGCGCGAGGTGGAGAGCACCACCTCGGGCTTCACGCCGAAGGGAACCGCCTCCAGCGCCGGCCCGAGGAATTCGACCATGAACTTGCGCACGCCCCGCGGCCGCGCCGTCCCCGGCTGGCCGCCATTGCCGAGCCGCGTCGCGACAACCCGGCCGAGCTGGGTCGGGAAGGGCTCGTCGGCGAGCCAGTGCAGCGTGTAGCGGAAATTGTAGGCGTTGCCGGCCCGGGCAGGCGCCTCCGGCACCCACATCGCGACGATATTGTCGTGGATCTCGTCGTCCGTGGGTATCTCGACGAGCTGGACTGAGCCCCGGCCCCACTGCCCATCGGTCTCGACCCAGAGGCTCGGGCGGCGCTCGTAGTGCACCCCGTCGAGATAATGTCCCGTCTCGCGGTCGCGCTGCATCAGCCCGAAGCCGCGCGGATCATTGTCGACGAAGGCCGAGGCCATGGTGTGCGGCGGATTGTTCAGGGGGCGCCAGGCGCGCTCGCCCGGCCCGGTCCAGAGGGCGAGCCCGTCGGAATCATGCACTTCCGGGCGCCAGTCGATCGCGGTCGGCTTCGCGGTCTCGGAATACCAGAACATCGAGGTCAGCGGCGCGATGCCGAGCCGCGAGACATCCTTGCGCAGGTGCAGAGCAGTCTCGATCTCCATGGTGACGCCCTTGCCGCGATGCATGCGGAAGCGATAGGCGCCGGCCAGGCTCGGCCCCGAGAGCAGCGCGTAGATCACGACATATTCGGCGCCGGCCTGCGGCGTCTCCAGCCAGATATGGGTGAAGTCGGGGAATTCCTCGACCTTGCCGGAGACGGCCGGGTCGATCGCGACGCCGCGCGCCGACAGGCCGTACTGATAGAGTTCGCCGATGGCGCGGAAATAGGAGGCGCCGAGGAAGGCGACCCAGTCATTCGTCTTCCAGTCCAGCGCCTCGCCATTGCGGCCGGGGTGGCCGCTCCGGCTTTCCTGCAGGCGAAAGCCGGCGAAGCCCGCCCCGGCCGGCAGGTCGCGCGCCGGCGAATCGGCAGGCATCTCGAAATAGCTGGCGTCGTAGATGATCTCGCGGGCCTTGCCGTCTTCGACGACATGCATCCGGACCGGCTTCTGGAAGAAGCGGCCGAGATGGAAAAAGGTCACCGGCCAGGGCGAGGGGCCGTTCGCCCAGAGCGCCGATCCCGGCTTGAACCGGATCTTGCCATGCGCGTCGTAATCGATCCGCTGCGTCACCTCGGGCCGCGGATTGGGCGGCGCCTCGTAGGGCTTGGCCGCCATCTCCTTCGCGCGCGCTTTCAAGGCGTCGAAGCCGAAATCCTTGCTATCGCCGAGCTTCAACCCCTGCTGCGCCAGCGCTCCCGGCGCAAAGCCGAGCACTGCCAGCGTCGCTGTCGCACCCGCACCTGCGAGAAGAGTCCGTCGGTCGAGGCGAGGCCCCTGGCTGCTACCCTGCTCGGCGCGATCGTGCATGTCGTCCCTGATCATTCGTTGTTCGGATGCGCGGTCCCCCTACCCTATGGCAAGGCGATGGCGCCGCCCGGAGATAGGCAGCCAATCATGGCGAAACCAGTCTGCCCCTGCGGCTAAAGGCGAACGGCCACCTGTCGTCGCGTGCTTTCCCTTTCCGGTTCAGCATGCTCTAAAATTGCGACAACTGGCCGCATGAGCCGGATCACGCAATCGAGGAGACGTCATGAAATCGCTGTTCCGGGCCCGGCATCTTGCCGGCCTTGCTGCCGCTGTCGCGCTCGCAGCCGCCCCCGTGAAGGCCAGCGCCCAGGACTTCATCAACATCCTGACCGGCGGCACATCCGGCGTCTACTACCCGATGGGCGTCGCGCTCTCGAAGATCTACGGCGAGAAGATCCAGAACGTCCGGCCGACCGTGCAGGCCACGAAAGCCTCGGTCGAGAACCTCGTCCTCCTCCAGCAGGGCCGCGGCGAGATCGCCTTCACGCTCGGCGACTCGCTCGACGCCGCCTGGAAGGGCGACGAGGAGGCCGGCTTCAAGGCACCGCTGAAGAAGCTGCGCGGCATCACCGCGATCTATCCGAACTATGTCCAGATCGTCGCCTCCAAGGAGAGCGGCATCAAGACGCTGGCCGATCTCAAGGGCAAGCGCCTCTCGGTCGGCGCGCCGAAATCCGGCACCGAGCTCAATGCCCGCGCGATCCTCGCCGCCGCCGGCATCACCTACAAGGATCTCGGCAAGATCGAGTACCTGCCCTTCGCCGAGTCGGTCGAGCTGATGAAGAACCGCCAGCTCGACGCCACCCTGCAATCGGCCGGGCTCGGCGTCGCCTCGCTGCGCGATCTCGCGACCTCCGTCGAGATCAATGTGGTCGAGGTGCCCAAGGCGGTGATCGACAAGGCCGGCCCGCCCTTCATCAGCGCGCCGATCCCGGCTAACACCTATACCGGCCAGTCCGCCGACGTGAACACGGCTGCCGTGGTCAACTACCTCGTCACCCATGAGGGCGTGAAGGAGGAGCTAGTCTACCAGATGACCAAGGCCATCTTCGACAACCTCGGCGATCTCGCCGCCTCGCATGCGGCGGGCAGGGAGATCAAGCTGGAGAAGGCGCTGGACGGCATGCCGATCCCGCTGCATCCCGGCGCCGCGCGCTACCTGAAGGAAAAGGGCCTGAAGGTCGGCTCGTAAAGCGCGTGCGTATGAAGCGTGTCATCCCGTGCGCGCTGCAGCGTGCAACGCTGCTGCGCAGACACGGGACCGCGCGACAAGAAGGCGCCTTTTCCTGAGAACGATCCCGCATCAGCCCCGCAGCACTGACGTGCCGCGAGGCGCGCGGGATGACACATGAACACCGGCAGGACTTCGACCATGGCCGCTACCGAGACCGACCAGTTGGAAACCCTCTCAGGCGCCAAGCCGGGCGAGGTCGAGCATGCCGATCTCGACAATTTCGAGCATGGCTTCCCGCCAGGTTTCGGCCCCGGCGGCTGGGGCGTGTTCGCCTATGGGCTGGGCCTCGCCTTCGCCGCTTTCCAGATCGCAATCTCCGCCTGGAACTTCCTGCCGAGCCAGGCAGCACGCGGCGTCCATGTCGGCTTCCTGCTGTTGCTCTCCTTCGGCCTCGTCGCCAATTTCCGGGCCAAGGACACGCCCGGCCGTCTGTTCGGCTGGGCGCTCGGCGTCGTCGGCTTCGGCCTCGGCCTCTACCAGTGGATCTTCTACGCCGACCTGATCCTGCGCGACGGCGATCCTTCGACGATGGATCTCGTCGTCGGTACGCTGCTGATCGTGCTGATCTTCGAGGCGGCCCGCCGGCTGATGGGCAACGCCCTGCCGATCATGTGCGGGGTGTGCCTGCTCTACTGGTTCTTCGGCCAGTACCTGCCTGCGCCCTTCAACCACCGCGGCTATGGCTTCGACCAGATCATCGGCCACCTCTCCTTCGGCACCGAGGGCTTCTACGGCACGCCGATCTACGTCTCCGCGACCTATATCTTCCTGTTCATCGTCTTCGGCTCCTTCCTCGAGAAGGCCGGGATGATCCATCTCTTCAACGACGTCTCGCTCGGCATCTTCGGCGGCGCTCGCGGCGGCCCGGCCAAGGTCGCCGTAGTCTCGTCGGGCATGATGGGCATGATCTCCGGCTCCGGCGTCGCCAATGTCGTCACCGTCGGCCAGTTCACGATTCCCCTGATGATCAAGTTCGGCTACCGGCGCGCCTTCGCCGCCGGCGTCGAGGCCACCGCCTCGATGGGCGGCCAGATCATGCCGCCGGTGATGGGCGCCGTCGCCTTCATCATGGCCGAGACGCTGGGCGTGCCTTATGCCGAGATCGTCAAGGCGGCGGCGATCCCCGCCGTGCTCTATTTCGCTTCGGCCTTCTGGATGGTGCATCTGGAAGCCGGCAAATACGGGCTGAAAGGCATCGAGCGCGCCATGCTGCCGAGCCCGCTCAAGGCCCTGCGCGAGCGCTGGTACCTGGCACTGCCGCTGGCTGTGCTGGTCTTCATGCTGTTCCACGGCTTCACGCCGCTCTTCGCCGGCACGATCGGGCTTGCGCTGACGGTCGGCCTGCTGCTCGGCGCGGGCATCGCCGCGGGGTTCAGCACGCAGACGCTGCGCGTGATCTTCTGGATCGGGCTCGGGCTCATCGCCGCCGCGCTCTTCCGCGAGGGCATGGACATCCGCATCGTCGCCGGGCTGATCGCGCTGCTGATCCTCGCCAACGCCTTCACCTTGGGCGGGCGCACGACGCTGACAGTCAGCCGCGACGCACTCGCCGACAGCGCCAAGACGGCGCTGCCGGTCGGCATCGCCTGCGCCATCGTCGGCACGATCATCGGCTTGATGACGCAGACCGGCATCGGCACGACCTTCGGCGCCTGGATCATCGGGCTCGGCCAGTCCAGCCTGTTTCTGGCGCTGATCCTGACGATGGTCCTGTCGATCCTGCTCGGCACCGGCATTCCGACGATCCCGACCTATATCATCGTCGCGGCGCTGGCCGCCCCTGCGCTGGAGAAGCTCGGCGTGCCGCTGATCGTCAGCCACATGTTCGCCTTCTACTACGGCATCATGGCCGACCTCTCGCCGCCGGTGGCGCTGGCCGCACTTGCCGCCGCGCCGATCGCCAAGGAGAACCCCGACAAGATCGGCTGGGAGGCGATGCGCGTCGCGCTCGCCGGCTACGTCATCCCCTTCATCGCGGTCTATTCGCCGGCGCTGATGTTACAGCCGGGCGATCCCATGGCCGATGTCATCGGCTTCTGGCCCGCCGTGGTCTACGCCACCTTCAAGGCGGCGGTCGCCATCGGCCTCTTCGGCATGGTCGCGATCGGCTATCTCTTCGGCAAGCTCACCATCCTCGAACGCGTGCTCTGCTTCGGCGCGGCGGTGCTGCTCTTCGGCGAGTTCGCCTATAGCGACCCGCTCGGCTACGCGCTGGCCGCGGCGATCGTCGCGCGGCACTGGTTGGCCGCGCGCAGGGCCGAGACCGCGGTCGCATGAGCCTGTGCCTCGTGGCCGGTGCGCTCGTGGTAGTGCTCGGCCGCGGCGAGATCACGCTCGGCTGGCGCCACTCGGTACAGAAAACGCTGTGGGAGGAGGTCTGGCGCGAGACGCCCGCTGGCCTGGAGATCGTCGAGGCGCGAATCGAAGGCTCGGGCGCCGGCATGGACCCGCCCGACGGCGCAAAGCTCATCGATGGCTTCTGGCGCTGGCATCCGACCTTGCCGCCGCTGAAGGAAGTCGTGATGCGCCGCTCGGGCGCGACCGCCGACTGGCGCATCTGCACGGCCTCAGGCTGCCGCGCGATGGGCGACGACCTGCCCGCGGATGCAGACCCGGTCACGTTGAAGATTTGCGAGTGAGAGGAGAGGCCGAGGGCCTCAATCGACCTCGGTCAGATGCTCGATCTTGAGCATGCGGCGCATCAGGTTGAGCATCCCGAAAGCGGCGAAGACCGAGAAGATCGCCATCATGATGTATTCGAAGATGGCGCCGAGATCGAACAGACCGGCCAAGGCCCAGCCAGCCGCTAGCGCCACGCCGAAGAGCTCGACGGCGATCAGGATCCCGAACGAGGAGACCATGATCAGGTTGCGCCAGTTCATATGCCGTCCGGCCATGCTGTCCTTCCTTCACGCGCCAGCTGCCTCACGCAGCCATGCGCCTTAGAGCCGGATGCTTTCAGATGGAATCGCAAGGCAATTCCATCTGAAAGCTGAATCCGTCTCTCACTAAAAAGCCAGAGCAGGATTCAATGCGAAAAACCGGTTCCCACTTTTTCGCATCCTGCTCTAGGCACCTAGCGGAGCTTGCCGCCCCATGCAACAAATTCGCGCCCATCGCCCAGATGGGCATGATCTCTGCGCTTGAAAAGTCCTGATGCTGGATACGCCTGTCTTCGCCTCCGCCGCCGTGGCAGCTCCCCATCGCCTCGCTTCCGAAGCGGGCCGGGCTATCCTCGCCGAAGGCGGCAACGCGATCGAGGCCGTCGTCGCGATGGCGGCGACGCTGGCCATGCTCTACCCACATCTAAACGGCATCAGCGGCGACGGTTTCTGGCTGGTTCATGAGCCGGGCGGCCGGCTGCACGGTATCGAGGCCTGCGGCCCGGCCGGTTCGCTCGCCACCATCGAGCGCTATCGCGGCAAGGGCTACGACATCCTCCCATCGCGTGGACCGGAGGCCGCGCTGACCGTTGCAGGCGCCGTCGGCGGCTGGCAGCTCGCCCTCGAGCTTTCACGCTCCCTTGGCGGCCGCGTGCCGCTGCGCGAATTGCTGCTGGATGCGATCAACCATTGCCGCGAAGGTTACGCCGTCTCGGACTCGGAGCTCCGCTGCCGGCCGCACGCGCTGGAAGACCTGAAGACCGCCCCGGGCTTCGCTTCCGGCTTCTGGATCGATGGCGCCCCGCCCAAGCCCGGCGGCCGTCGCAGGCCCGAGGCGCTCGGCGCGACCTTGCAGCAGCTCGCCGATGCCGGGCTGGACGATTTCTACCGCGGCGATGTCGGCCGCGAGATCGCCGCCGACCTGGAACGCATCGGCGCGCCGGTCATCCGTACCGATCTTGAACGCTATCAGGCCCGATCGGTCGTACCGCTGACGCTGAAACTGCCCGGCCTCAGCCTCGCCAATCTGCCCCCGCCGACGCAGGGGCTGGCCTCGCTCATGATCCTCGGCATCGTCGAGCATCTGGACGAGGCCCGTCTCGACAGTTTCGAGCAGCATCACGGGCTGATCGAGGCGACAAAGCGCGCCTTCGCCGTCCGCGACCGCCATGTGGCGGACCCGAGCCATCTCGCACGCCCGCCCGCCGAGTTCCTGAGCGATGCCGCGCTGATGCGCGAGGCGGCCGCGATCGATGCGAGCCGGGCGGCGAAACCGGCATTGCGCGACGGCGACGATGGCAGCGCCGTCTGGATGGGCGCGATCGACGGCAAAGGCCTCGCCGTCTCCTATGTGCAGTCGAACGGCTGGGCCTATGGCTCGGGCTGCGTGCTGCCCGCGACGGGCATCCTCTGGCAGGGCCAGGGCGCCTCCTTCTCGCTGGACCGGGATGCCACCAATCCGCTGGCGCCGGCCCGCAAGCCCTTTCACCGGCTGAACCCCGCTTTGGCCAGTTTCGCCGACGGGCGCGTCGCTTCCTATGGCGCGACGGGCGGCGACGGTCAGCCGCAGGTCCAGGCGCAAATCCTGACCCGCTATCGCGCCGGGCAGAGCCTCGCTACCGCCATCGATGCGCCGCGCTGGCTCCTCGGCAAGAGCGAGGTCTCCGGCTCGATCCAGCTCAAGGTCGAGAACCGCTTCGATCCGTCGCTGCTGGAGCGGCTCGACGCCGCCGGACATCCGGTCGTCGAAAGCGGTCTCGCCTATTGCGAGGACTTCGGCCATGCCGGCATGCTGGTGAAACACGCCAGGGGCCAGGTCGAGGCCATGCATGATCCGCGTTCCGACGGCGATTCCAGGGGGGTCTGACGCCAGATGACTTTCGACGATCCGTTCCGCTGCTTCCTCCCCTATCCCGATGCGCCGGTGAAGCACGCCGTCGCCGGCCCCCTCGCCGGCCTGACGCTGGCGGTGAAGGACCTCTTCGATATCAAGGGCTATCCGACCGGGGCGGGTTCGCCGCTGGTGCTGGCGCAATCCGGTATCAAGACCAAGACTGCGCCGATCGTGAAGGAGCTGCTCCAGGCCGGCTCCCGCTTCGTCGGCAAGACCCATACCGACGAGCTCGCCTTCTCGCTCAACGGCCAGAACGCGCATTTCGGCTCGCCGATCAATCCGGCCGCGCCCGACCGCATCACCGGCGGCTCCTCCTGCGGCTCGATGGCGGCGGTGGCCGGGCGCCTCGCCGATATCGCATTGGGCTCGGATACCGGCGGTTCGGTGCGCGCACCGGCGAGCTATGGCGGCCTCTTCGGCATCCGCCCGAGCCATGGCCGACTCTCGCTGAAGCGCGCCTGGCCGCTGGCCGAAAGCCTGGACACGCCCGGCTGGTTCGCCCGCGACGGCGACATCTTCGCCCGCGTCGCCAATGTCCTGTTCGGCCCTGACAAAACCGAGCTGCCGGAAACCCCGCGGCTGCTGATGGCCGACGACCTGTTCGCCCAGGCCGTGCCCGAGGCGGAGACGATCCTGCGCAATGTCGTGCAGCGCACGGTCACGACCCTCGGCCAGCCCGAGGGCGTCAAACTCGTCCGCGATCTCGACGCGCTCTACTGGGCCTTCCGCTGGATTCAGGGCCGCGAAGCCTGGTTGGCCGATGGCCCGATGATCGAGCGCTTCAACCCGCCGCTCGGGCCGGGCGTGAAGGAGCGCTTCGCCTTCTCGAAGGCCGTGACCGACACCGAATACGCCAAGGGCGAAGCCACCCGGAAATCCTTCCGCACCAGGCTTTCGCGCCTGCTCGGTCAGGACGGGGTGCTGATCCTGCCGACCATGCCCGACATCGCCCCGCTGATCGCGGCGAAGGAGCCCGAGCTGGAGGACTTCCGCAACCGTGCTCTGCGCCTGCTCTGCCTCGCGGGGCTCTCAGGCTTCCCGCAGGTCACGATTCCCGTGGCGCAGCGCGAGGGCGCACCGCTCGGCCTGTCGCTGATCGGCCCGAAGGGCTCAGACCGCTCGCTCGTCGCTTTCGCTGTGCGCTACGAGCGCGCCGCCCGCATCCGGATCGCCTGAGAGGAGGCCACCATGAGCGGACAACACCACCACGATCACGACCATCATCACGACAACCACTTCACCGCCATCGAGGCCCGGGTGAAGGCGCTGGAAACGCTGATGGTTCAGAAGGGTTATGTCGACCCGGCCGCGCTCGACGCGATCATCGACACCTACGAGACCAAGATCGGCCCGCGCGACGGCGCCCGCATCGTCGCCAAGGCCTGGACCGATCCGGCCTTCGCCGAGCGGCTGAAGGCGGATGGCACGGCTGCCGCGGCCGAGCTGGGCTATGGCGGGCGCGGCGGCGAGCACATCGTCGCCTGCTTCAACACGCCGGAGCAGCATAACCTGATCGTCTGCACGCTCTGCTCCTGCTATCCGTGGCCGGTGCTGGGGCTGCCGCCGGTCTGGTACAAATCCCCGCCCTATCGCGCCAAGGCGGTGATCGACCCGCGCGGCACCATCGCCGATTTCGGCGTGACGCTGCCGGAGAGCCAGCGCATCCGCGTCTGGGATTCGACGGCCGAGACCCGCTTCATCGTCATCCCGATGCGCCCGGCCGGCACCGAGGGCTGGAGCGAGGAAAAGCTCGCCAGCATCGTCACGCGCGATTCGATGATCGGCACCGGCCTCCCCCGCATGGAGGATGCCGCATGAACAGCGCCCACGATCTCGGCGGCCAGATGGCCTTCGGCCCGGTCGTCCCCGAGCCGAACGAGCCGGTCTTCCACGGCGACTGGGAGAAGCGCGTGCTCGCGATCAATGTCGCGGCCGGCGCCATGGGCGCCTGGACCATCGACGAGATCCGCCACGCCCGCGAGAGCCTGCCACCAGCGCAATACCTCTCCTCGACCTATTACGAGATCTGGCTCGCCGCCCTCGACAAGGTACTGATCGGGCACGGCTTCCTGAGCGCCGACGAACTCGCAACCGGCAAGCCGGCGCCCGAACGCCGCGAGCCCAAGCGCGTGCTCAAGGGCGAAGAGGTCGCGGGCGTCCTGCGCCGCGGTTTCCCCTATGAGCGCAAGGCCGAGGCGCCGGCCCGCTTCGCCGTCGGCGACAGGATTCGCACCATCGTGATGCACCCGCAGCACCACACCCGCCTGCCGCGCTACGCCCGCGGCAAGACCGGCGTGGTCGAGCGCGTTACCGGCTGCCATGTCTTCCCGGATACAGGTTCGCAAGGGCAGCCCGAGACGGCGCAATGGCTCTACACGGTCGTCTTCGACGGCTGCGAACTCTGGGGCCGCGATGCCGACCCGACCTCCACTGTCAGCATCGAGGCCTGGGAGAGCTATCTTGAACCGGCCTGAGACCGATCTGGCGGCAGCCTTGGCCGCCGGCACGCCGATCCCGCGCGATGCCGAGGGCCCGATCTTCGCCGAGCCTTGGCAGGCGCAAGCCTTCGCTTTGGTCGTCGAACTCCAGAACAAGGGCGTCTTCACCGCCGATGAATGGGCGCAGGCGCTCGGCGCCGAAATCCGTGAAGCGCTCGCCGCCGGTGGCTGCAAGGACGGCTCGGACTATTACGAGCGCTGGTGCGAGGCGCTGGAACACCTGCTGATCGCGAAGGGGCTCGCCTCCCATGCTGGCGTCGACGCGCTCGCCGCCTCCTGGGCCCGCGCTGCCGAGGCGACGCCGCATGGCAAGCCGATCCTGCTGGAGAACGATCCGCTGCGGAGCTGAGCCTCTAGCTCCCCATCCCACCGATCCAGAGACCGGTGAACAGCGCCGCGCCGAGCACGGCGACGAAGGCGGCCGCCAGCAATTCGAGCCCAGCGATCAGCCGGGCCGAGCGCAGACTGCCGCCGCCGGCGAATTTCAGCGCCGCGAACTTGAAGAACACCGCGAAAGCCGCGAGCGCCCCTGTGGTAAGCGCCGTGCCCAAAGCCATGGCGAAGGTCGCGGCGATGCCGGCCCAGAACAGCCCTTGCGCATTCGCGAAGACCAGGATGATCAGTGCCCCCGCGCAGGGCCGCGCACCCGCCGCGACGACGACGCCCGCCATGTCACGCCAGCCGGAAAGCCGCGAAACCTGCTCGGCATCGGGCATATGGACATGGTCACAAGCCTCCGGGTCATGCGCCCCGCCCGCTTCCAGCCTGACCAATGCGCCGGACTTTCGCCAGACCATCAGCAGCCCGACCAGCGCCACCAGCAGGAAGCTGCCCTGCTCGATCACGGTCGTCGCGGCGTTCATCTGCATCGCGGTCACCCGCAGCAGCAGCGTCGCCACGCTCACGATCGCAATCGCGACCACGGCCTGCAGCAGGGCGGCTGCGAAGCTGAGGCCCAGGCCGCGCTTCAGGCTGCGATTATCGGCGACGATATAGCCGGAGATCACAGCCTTGCCGTGTCCCGGCCCAGCCGCATGGAAGACGCCGTAGCCGAAGGACAGCCCCAGCAAGCCCCAGAGCGCAGCCGGCGCCGTCGCGATCGCCTTCAGCGTCGCCGTCAGTTCGCGATAGAAGCTCGATTGCCAAGCGATCAGCACGGCGCCAAAACCGGTAGTCGACGGCAGCGCCTCACGCGGCAGGGCCGTGCCGAAAGGATTGCGCGGCGGGGGCGGAGGCGGCGGGCTGACGCTCGCGATCAGCAAGGCCAGGAGTACAACCACGCCCCCGACCAGAAACAGCGCCAGCGCGCAGGCGATCAGGCGCCGCGATAGCGCAGCTCCGGCCGGGCGTGCTGTCTCGGCCGATGTCACGGACATGCCACCAGCGCCCGTGTCGTCACCTCAAGCCCGCTGACATCGGGCGTCGCGGTGATGTCGGCCTCGGAAAGGCGCTTCTGCGTCGCATCGTCGAGCTTGGGGGGGCGGTTGACCCGCACGACGCAGCCTTGCGGCGCCCCCTTGGTCACGACCGCATCCGGCGCATCGACGATGTCGAAGGCGACGAAATAGGTGGGGTCGCCGATCTCGATGCCGAAGGAGCGCGCCTTGGCCGGGGTCTTCAACGGCAGCGTGAAGACCAGCGTCAGCACCTTGTTGTCGAAGGACATGACCTGCTCCCCCGGCGTGCCGAATTCCTGCTTGCGGCCGTTGAGCTTGGCGGCGGTGAAGAAATCGACATCCGGCAGCGATTCCACATTGATCTTTGCGAGATCGGCCAACTCGTCCGAGGTCAGCTTGCCGTCGCCATTCTTATCGAGCCCTTGGGTGATGTAGGCCGAATAGGCTTCGTCGAAGCTCCAATGGTGCCGGATCGCCTGCACCGCGCCATCAGGCGAAAAGACGATTTCGGCTTTGGCCGCGACGAAGACATGCGGATGCGCAGCCGCCGGCCCGGCCGCGATGGCCGCCAGCATGAGCCCGGCGAGGGCCGTCAAAGATGCGCGTCGCGTCAAAGGCGAAACCTCCGTGATCCCGGCTTGCGTGGATCATGGTGAAGCGATCGTCAACGACCGTGACGGGCGTGCGACGCTTCGCAACAGCCATCCCCGCCAAACAGGGCCAAATCGCGGCGCCTCCGCTGGACGCGCACCAGCCGTTCCCGCAATTCTCTGGACCCGGCCCCGAAAACTGGAATGATACCAGATCAATTGACCGCCCTTAGCCGATATGTCAGCCTTGCTGACATATTCGCCGCGGAGACGGCAAAGCATGAGGCCGGGACCACTGGCCCGTCGCGGGAAACGACGATCCGGGAGGCCGCCATGGCCCAGGCACCACGGAAATCCGGCACCGAAGCGGGCGCGCTGCGCAGCGTCGCGCTCGACGACAAATACGATCTCGATAAGCGCGAGGTCTTCCTCACCGGCACCCAGGCCGTCGCCCGCATGCTGCTGATGCAGCGCGAGCGTGACCGGCAGGCCGGGCTCGACACGGCCGGCTTCGTCTCCGGCTATCGCGGCTCCCCGCTCGGCGGGCTCGACCAGCAATTGATGCGGGCGTCCAAGCCGCTCAAGGCCGCAAACATCGTCTTCCAGCCCGGCCTGAACGAAGACCTTGCCGCCACCGCGATCTGGGGCACGCAGCAGGCGGGCCTCAGCGGCGAAGGCAAGCATGACGGCGTCTTCGCGCTCTGGTACGGCAAGGGGCCGGGCGTCGACCGCTCCGGCGACGTCTTCCGCCATGGCAACATGGCCGGCACCGATCCCAAGGGCGGCGTCATCTGCCTGATGGGCGACGACCACACCGCGGAATCATCGACCAACGCCCACCAGACCGAATTCGTCCTGGTCGACCGGATGATGCCGATCCTCAACCCGGCCGGCGTGCAGGAGATCATCGATTACGGCCTGCACGGCATCGCGCTCTCGCGCTTCGCCTCGGTCTGGGTCGGCATCAAATGCGTCAAGGACAACATCGAATCGACGGCTTCCGTCGACGGTTCGCTCGACCGCGTCAGCATCGTCACGCCGACCGACTACACCCCGCCGCCCGGCGGCCTCGCCATCCGCCGCGAGCTCGATTTCGTCGAGCAGGAGCGCCGGATGCATCTCTACAAGCGCGATGCGATGCTGGCCTATCTGCGCGCCAACAAGCTGAACCGCATCGTCACTCAGGGCGGCAAGACGCCGCGCATCGGCATCGCCACCGTCGGCAAATCCTATCTCGACGTCCAGCAGGCGCTGGCCGATCTCGGCATCGACGAGGTTCGCGCCAATGATTTGGGCATCCGCCTGTTCAAGCTCGCCTGTCCATGGCCGATCGATCCGGCCGAGCTGAAGGCCTTCGCCGAAGGTCTCGACCTGATCATGGTGGTCGAGGAAAAGCGCTCGCTGATCGAGGTCCAGGTCCGCGAAGAGCTTTACGGCGCCAAGCACCAGCCGATGGTGATCGGCAAGAAGGACGAGAACGGCGATTGGCTCTTCCCCGTCCATGGCGCGCTCGATCCCAACGATATCGCCATCGCGCTCGGCGGCCGCCTGCTGCAATACCACGACGATCCCGCCCTGCGCGCCCGGCTGGAGGAGATCGCTGCGGCGCAAGGGCGGCTCGCCGAAGCGCAGGAGATCGCACGGCGGACGCCCTATTTCTGCTCGGGCTGCCCGCATAATTCCTCGACCGTCGTGCCCGAGGGCTCGCGCGCCTATGCCGGCATCGGCTGCCATTACATGGTGCAGTGGATGGACCGCGACACGGCGGGCTTCACCCAGATGGGCGGCGAGGGCGCGAACTGGGTCGGCGAAGCGCCGTTCTCGAAACGTGGCCATGTCTTCCAGAATCTCGGCGACGGCACCTATACCCATTCCGGCTCGCTCGCGATCCGCTGGGCCGTCGCGAGCGGCGTCACCATCACCTACAAGCTGCTCTACAACGACGCCGTCGCCATGACCGGCGGACAGCAGGCGGAAGGCCATCTCTCGCCCGACCAGATGGCAAGGCAGGTCGCAGCCGAGGGCGTGCAGCGCATCGCCGTCGTCAGCGACGATCCCGGCAAATATCCGCCGGGAACGCAGTGGCCGGCCGGTACCACCCTGCACCATCGCGACGAACTCGACGCCATCCAGCGCGAACTGGCCGGAACCTCCGGCGTCTCGCTGCTGCTCTACGACCAGACCTGCGCCACCGAAAAGCGCCGCCGGCGCAAGCGCGGCGCTTATCCCGATCCCGACAAGCGCGTCATCGTCAACGAGCTGGTCTGCGAAGGCTGCGGCGATTGCGGCGTTCAGTCGAACTGCGTCTCCGTGCAGCCGCTGGAGACCGAATTCGGCCGCAAGCGCCAGATCGACCAGTCGAACTGCAACAAGGACTTTTCCTGCATAAAGGGCTTTTGCCCGTCCTTCGTCACGGTCCATGGCGCGAAGCCCAAGAAAGCCGACCCGCTCCGGCTCGATGCTGCTGCGCTCGGTGAAACCGAACTGCCCGAACCGATCGTACCGACGCTCGACCGCAGCTTCGCGGTGATCGTCACCGGCGTCGGCGGCACCGGCGTCGTCACCATCGGCGCCATCCTCGGCATGGCCGCGCATCTCGAAGGCAAGGGCTGCGGCATGATCGACATGGCCGGCCTCGCCCAGAAGGGCGGTGCCGTCTTCAGCCACGTCAAGCTCGCCCCGCACCCGGACGACATCCACGCCATCCGCGTCACCGCCGGACAGGCCGATCTCGTGCTGGGCTGCGACTTGACGGTCACCGGCTCGAAGAAGGTTCTCGGCGCGATCCGGCCCGAGCGCGGCACCGTCATCGTCAACACCGCCGAGAGCCTGCCGGGCGATTTCACCCGCAATGCCGATTTTTCGCTGCCGACCGAGCGCCTGAAGCGCGCGATCCTTTCGGCCGCCGGCCGCGAGCAGACGCATTTCATCGATGCGACGGCGGCCGCCGTCGCCTTCCTCGGCAATGCCATCGCCGCCAATATGTTCATGCTCGGCCATGCCTGGCAGCTCGGCGCGGTGCCGCTCTCGCGCGCGGCGCTGCTCAGGGCGATCGAGCTCAACGGCGAGGCCGTCGCCATGAACAAGCAGGCCTTCGAGCTCGGCCGCCGCGCCGCGCATGACCCTGAAGCGCTCGGCGGCCTGCTCTCGCAAAGCAAGGCCGCGACGCCGGGCCGCCAGCTCTCGCAGACGCTGGACGAGATCATCGAGCGCCGCGTCACCTTCCTCACCGCCTATCAGAATGCTGCCTATGCGGCGCGCTACCGCCATCTCGTCGCCCGCGTGCAGACGCGGGAGGCGGCGGTGATGCCCGGCCAGAGCGCGCTCAGCGAGGCCGTCGCGCGCAACCTCTTCAAGCTGATGGCCTACAAGGACGAATACGAGGTCGCCCGGCTCTACAGCGACGGCGCCTTCCGCAAGCAGGTGGCCGCCACCTTCGAGGCCGAGAGCAGCGAGGGCAAGAAGCTGCGCTACGAGTTCCATCTCGCCCCGCCGCTGCTGGCGCGGCGCGACCCGAATACCAACCTGCCTCGCAAGGTGAGCTTCGGCCCCTGGATGATGGGCGCGTTCTCCGTGCTGGCGAAGCTCAAGGGCCTGCGTGGCACGGCTTTCGATTTCTTCGGCTACACGCAGGAGCGCCGCACGGAGCGACAGCTGATCGCGGATTACGAGGCGCTATTGAACGAGCTGCTGACCAAGCTCACGCTGGATAACCATGCGCTCTGCGTGGCGCTGGCCGCGACGCCTGAAAAGATCCGCGGCTTCGGCCACGTCAAGGAACGGCACCTCAAGGCAGCGAAGGCGGAGGAGGCCGCGCTGTTAGCGCAGTTGCGCGATGGATCGCCTTCAGCCGCACTGCCGCAGGCCGCCGAATGAGACATGGAGCTTCCGGCGCCTCTTTGGTTCAACTTGAGTCCGCTTGCCGCCGCACGCCATATTGAGCCGACAGCCGGCTTCAAGGATTGCTTGTGATCACCCCTGAGGAACTGCGCGCCATCGCCTCTTGGTCCCGCGACCTGTCGGAGGCCGAGTTCGAGGAGGCGCGGCGCGGCGTCTCCTTCAAAACCTATGGCAAGAACGCCTCGATCTGCCATGTCGGCGACCGGCTGGAAGCCTGGACCGGCATCGCCGACGGACTGGTCAAGATGGCGACGACTTCGAAGACCGGCAAATCCGCGACGCTCGCCGGCATGCGCTCCGGCGCCTGGTTCGGCGAGGGCACCGTGATCAAGGCCGAGCCGCGGCGCTACGAACTGGTGGCTTTGCGCGAGACCCGGCTCGCGCTGATGCGGCGCTCGACCTTCCTCTGGCTGTTCGAGCACTCGGCCGCGTTCAACCGCTTCCTCGTCCACCAGTTCAACGAGCGCCTCGCGCAATTCATCTCGCTGGCCGAAACCGAGCGCACGCTCGATTCCACAGGCCGGCTCGCCCGCAACCTCGCCTGGCTGTTCAACCCGATCCTCTATCCTGATCTCGGCCGCACGCTGGCGATCTCGCAGGAGGAACTTGGCATGCTCGCCGGCATATCCCGGCAGATGGCCAACCAGGGCCTGGCGAAGCTCGCCGATCTCGGTTTCATCGAGCTTGGCCATGGCAGCGTCACCATTCGCGACCTCGACCGGCTTTCCCGCTACGAAGGCTGAGGATCGCGCTACGGCACCAAATCGCGTTTCGCGCGTTCCTTCTCCCGAACAGCCCAGGCTGAGAAAGGAACCGCCGCTATGTTTGGTCTCCTCGACCTCTTCACGAAACGGGTCAACGACCAGATCGCCGAATACGCCGCCGTCCAGTCGGATGTCGCCCGGCGACTCTGGGGTGACTGGCTCGATCCTTTCCACGCCCACCAGCCCGCGAGAATCCCGGTTTCTCGCCAAAACCCTGGCGAAACGGCATCCCGCGCGCAGATGAAACGGCCTCCGCGTTTCTGAACGGCGCCTAACGCGACCGTTCAGGTCGCGTTGGATCGAGCCGTGCTCAGATAGGGCATATCGAACGAAGGAGACGACCATGCGTGGAATTCTGATGGCAGCCGGCCTTGCGCTGGCTGCAATCGCCGCCACCCCAGCGACAGCGGCCCCAGCGACAGCGGCCCCTGTAACGCTTCCGCAGGCCGAGACCCTCGATCGTCTGCCCGCCGAGTACACACGCGAGCATCGCCATTGGGAAAGGCGGCACGACAGGGAGAGGCACGGCTATTATCGCCACGGTCGTGGTTATGATCGCGGCTACGGCTATGGCCGCCGCCATGGCGGCCCGCCGCCCTGGGCGCCGGCGCATGGCTATCGGCGCCACCATTACGAGCGCTTCTGACAATCTCCCATCCCGCTTCAGCGGCCCGCCATCGCCTGGGATGGCGGGCTTTGGCGTTTCCAGCTGGATCTCGCGAGGCGGAGGCGGCTAAACCGGCTCGTTGAACACCGCCTCGATGGCATGGCCGTCGGGATCGACCACGAAACCCGCGTAGTAATGCGGCCCGTAATGCGCACGCAGACCCGGAGCGCCATTGTCGCGTCCGCCATGGTGAAGCGCTGCCTCATGGAAACGGTCGACCGCGTCACGATCCGGCGCGGCGAAGGCGAGATGGAAACCCGGCCCCGGCGGCCTCTGCCCTTCCGGCCTGAGCTTCAGCGCGAGCTTGTCGCCCCCGCCCGGCAGGCCGTAGCCGACAGCCTGTCCCGCCTCGCCCGGCCGCAGATCCGACCAGACCCGGCCATAGCCGAGCGGCGCCAGCACCGCGTCATAGAAGGCGCTCGCACGCTCGATATCGGCGACACCGAAAGACAGATGATGCAGCATGAGCCAGCCCCTCACCGACGCAGGCGCAATCGCGCCCGCCGATTCAACCCGCAGAATTCGTGAGGAAAATCAGAGCCAAAGCAACGCGTTGCGCGGTTGATTTGCGCGCGAAGCAAACTTCGGCGGGACAATAGTCACCAAAAGGCGAATTGTCTGTCAAGCGGGTCCTTGCAAGGATGATGGCCGCCTGCAAGTCTTGCATGAGAACGAGGCCGGAAACCGGCCCGCGGAAGTCGCCACGACGCATGGCGGCTCGACAGGGAGAACGCAATCGTGGCAAGCGGCACCGCCGGCCAGGCGGATACCTTTCCGAAATTGCTGTTGCGCAACGCACGGGAGCGCGCCTCGCGCGTCGCCTTCCGCCACAAGGACTTGGGCATCTGGCAGTCCTGGAACTGGGCGGAGGTCGCGGAGCACGTCCGCAACTTCGCCAAAGGCTTGGCAGATCTCGGCCTGAAGCGCGGCGAGAAGGTCGCGATCATCGGCCAGAACCGGCCGCGGCTCTACTGGTCGATGTGCGCGGCGCAATGGATCGGCGCGATCCCGGTCCCGGTCTATGCCGATGGCGTCGCCGAGGAGATGGCTTATGTCCTCGACCATGCCGAGGCGGTCTTCGCCGTGGTGCAGGACCAGGAGCAGGTCGACAAGCTGCTCTCCATCGCCGATCGCCTGCCGCATCTCCGGCACATGCTCTATGACGAGCCCCGTGGCCTGCGCGATTACGACCACAGCAAGCTTCACGCCATCGAGACGGTGATCGCTGACGGCGGCCGGGCGCTGAAGGATTCGCAGGCCGAGGCCGCGCTCGCCCGCGAGATGGAGCAGGGCCAGGGCTCCGATCTCGGCATCATCCTCTACACCTCCGGCACGACCGGGCGGCCCAAGGGCGTGATGCTCAGCCATTACAACGTGCTGATCGCCGCCGAGATCGGCTGCGGCTTCGACGGGCTGAACGAGACCGATGAGGTGATCGCCTATCTGCCCATCGCCTGGGTCGGCGACCACGTCTTCTCCTATGCGCAGGCGATGCTCGCCGGCTTCTGCGTCAATTGCCCGGAAAGCCCGGACACGGTGATCGACGACCGCCGCGAGGTCGGCACGACCTATGCGTTCGCCCCGCCGCGCGTGTTCGAGAACATGCTGACCGTGACCATGGTGCGCATGGAGGATGCCGGCGCGCTCAAGCGGAAGATGTTCCACTATTTCCTGGATGTCGCGAAGCGCTATGGCGAGCAGATCCTGAACGGCGAGAGCGTGCCGCTGAAGGGCCGCCTGCTCTACAAGCTCGGCGATTGGCTGGTCTACGGCCCCCTGCGCAACCGCTTCGGCCTGACCAACATCAAGGTCGGCTACACCGCGGGCGAGGCGATCGGCCCCGAGCTCTTCCGCTTCTACCGCTCGATCGGCGTCAACCTGAAGCAGCTCTACGGCCAGACCGAAGCCGGGGTCTACATCACCATGCAGCCGAACGGCGAGATCAAGGCCGACACTGTCGGCAAGCCCGCGCCGATGGTCGAGATCCGCATCGACGACAATGGCGAGGTGCTCTACCGCTCGCCCTCGATCTTCGGCGGCTATTACAAGGACCCCGACAAGACCGCCGAGACGATGACCGCCGACGGCTATGTCCGCTCCGGCGATGCCGGTTTCTTCGACGATGGCGGGCACCTCAAGATCATCGACCGCGCCAAGGATGTCGGCAAGCTCGCCAGCGGCGACCTGTTCCCGCCGAAATACATCGAGAACAAGCTCAAGTTCTATCCGAACATCAAGGAGGCCGTCGCCTTCGGCCAGGGCCGCGACTACGCCACCGTCGCGCTGAACATCGACCTGATCGCCGTCGGCAACTGGGCCGAGCGCAACAACGTGGTCTATGCCTCCTATCAGGAGCTCGCCGGCCACGATCTCGTCTATGACATGATCGCCAAACACGTCGACGAGGTGAACCGCTCGCTCGCCGCCGAGCCGATGATGGGCGGCGCTCAGATCAAACGCTTCCTGATCCTGCACAAGGAGCTTGATGCCGATGACGGCGAGCTCACCCGCACCCAGAAGGTCCGCCGCGGCTTCATCGCCGAGCGCTACGCCCCGCTGGTCACAGCGCTCTATGACGGCTCGGACGCCGCCGACATTTCGACAGAAGTCACCTTCGAGGACGGCCGCAAGGGCGTGATCGCAGCCCGCGTCAAGGTGCGCGACGCCAAGGTCTATCCGACCGGACAGGAGGCGCCGTCCTCGGCGAAGGCGGCATGAACGCGGAGCCGATCAACGTGACGGGCACTCTCATCCGCGCCAAGGGCGAGGTCCTGCTCTCGGTCGAGAACATCTCGCTGCGCTTCGGCGGCGTGAAGGCGATCACCGATGTCTCCTTCGACATCCGCAAGGGCGAAATCCGCGCCATCATCGGCCCCAACGGCGCCGGCAAGACCTCGATGCTGAACTGCATCAACGGCTTCTATCAGCCGCAGGAAGGCCAGATCGTCTTCAAGGGCGAGCGCCGCGCCAAGATGCGCCCGCATCGCGCGGCCGCCGGCGGCATCGCCCGCACCTTCCAGAACGTCGCGCTGTTCAAGGGCATGTCGACGCTCGACAACATCATGACCGGCCGCACGCTCAAGATGAAGAAGGGCTTCTTCTGGCAGGCGCTCCGCCATGGTCCTGCGATGCAGGAGGAGATCGCGCATCGCCGCGTCGTCGAGGACATCATCGACTTCCTGCAGATCGAGCACATCCGCAAACTGCCGGTCGGCAAGCTGCCCTACGGCCTGCAGAAGCGCGTCGAGCTCGGCCGTGCGCTCGCGATGGAGCCGGAACTGCTGCTGCTCGACGAGCCGATGGCCGGCATGAACCTCGAGGAGAAGGAGGACATGTGCCGCTTCATCCTCGACGTGAACAACCAGTTCGGCACCACGATCGCCCTGATCGAGCACGACATGGGCGTGGTCATGGACCTGTCCGACCGGGTCGTCGTGCTCGAATACGGCCGCAAGATCGCCGACGGCACGCCTGACGAGGTCAAGGCGAACCAGAAGGTCATCGACGCCTATCTCGGCGTGGCGCACTGAGGAGCGTGGAGACATGAGCGACATCGCCACCCGCCCCGCCCCGAGCCTCCTCGCCAGCCCGCTGGTCAAGTTCGGCCTGATCGTCGCAGCCATCGTCGTCGCGCTCGCGATCGGCGTCCGGCTCGACACTTCCAACACGCTCTATGCGATCTTCGTGGACCCATTCCAGCAGATGGTCCAGGCGCCCGACCTGCTCGTGCAGACGGTCTGGGAAGGGCTCGTCTCCGGTGTGCTCTACGCCCTGATCGCGCTCGGCTTCGTGCTGATCTTCAAGGCCTCGGGCGTGTTCAACTTCGCCCAGGGCATCATGGTCGTGTTCGCGGCCCTCACGCTGGTCGGCCTCTACGAAAAGGGCGTGCCGGCCTTCCTCGCCGTCATCATCACGCTTGGCGTGATGTTCGCGCTCGCCGTCACCATCGAGCGCGTGGTGCTGCGGCCGCTGGTCAACCAGCCCGACATCATTCTGTTCATGGCGACCTTCGGCATCACCTATTTCCTGATCGGCTTCGGCGAGGCGCTCTTCGGCGGCAATCCCAAGCAGATGATCGCCGAGCAGCTCTACCTGCCCAAGGGCGCGGTCGATCTGCAGATCCTCGGCGGGCTGGTCTCGCTGCAGAAGATCGACATTGCCGCCGCCCTGATCGCCTCGCTGATGATCGCCGCGCTTGCGGCCTTCTTCCAGTACACCCGCATCGGCCGCGCGCTGCGCGCCGTCGCCGACAGCCACAAGGCGGCGCTCTCGGTCGGCATCTCGCTCAACCAGATCTGGGTCATCGTCTGGTTCACTGCGGGCATCGTCGCGCTGATCACCGGCATCATGTGGGGCGCCCGATCGGACGTGTCCTTCGCGCTGGAGATCGTGGCGTTGAAAGCGCTCCCGGTGCTGATCCTCGGCGGCTTCACCTCGATCCCCGGCGCCATCGTCGGCGGGCTCATCATCGGCATCGGCGAGAAGCTCGGCGAATTCTACTGGGGCCCGCTGGTCGGCGGCGGCATCGAGAGCTGGCTCGCCTATTTCATCGCCCTGGGCTTCCTGCTGTTCCGGCCGCAGGGCCTGTTCGGCGACAAGATCATCGAACGCATCTGAGGAGCCGGAACCATGCTCTACCGTGAGGCCGGCCAATACAAATCCAGCTATGCCAGCGACATGGCGGTCTTCCCCCTGAAGGAAGACCGGATCGGCATCGCCGTCATCCTGGCGATCGCCCTTGTCGCCGTCCCCTTCCTGGGCAGCGACTTCTTCATCGCCTCGGTGATGATACCGTTCCTGATCTTCTCGCTGGCCGCGATCGGGCTCAACATTCTCACCGGCTATACCGGGCTGATCTCGCTCGGCACCGCCGCCTTCATGGGTGTCGGCGCTTATAGCTGCTACAAGCTCACGACGCTCTTCCCGGGCGTGAACATCATCGTCCTGATCCTGCTCTCGGGACTGTTCTCGGCCGGCATCGGCGTGCTCTTCGGCCTGCCCTCGCTGCGCATCAAGGGCTTTTATCTCGCGGTCGCGACGCTCGCTGCCCAGTTCTTCCTGCAATGGGCTTTCGTGCGCGTGCCCTGGCTGTTCAACTACAACGCCTCGGGCGCGATCGAGGTGCCGCAGCGCACCCTTTTCGACATCCCGCTGACGGGCGCAGCCGCCACGCCCGAAACGCGCTATTTCGTCTGCCTCGGCCTCGTCGTGGTGCTGACCTGGTTCGCGTCCAACATCGTCCACGGCAAGCTCGGCCGCTCCTGGATGGCGGTGCGCGACATGGACATCGCCGCCGAACTGATGGGCATCAAGCTGCTCAACGCCAAGCTGATGGCTTTCGCCGTCTCCTCCTATTTCTGCGGTGTCGCCGGCGCGATGATGATCTTCCTCTGGTACGGCGGCGGCGAGGCGGCGGACGTGTTCTCGATCCGCCTGTCCTTCAACATCCTGTTCATGGTCATCATCGGCGGCCTCGGCTCCCTGATCGGCTCCTTCTTCGGCGCGGCCTTCCTCTCGATCTTGCCGACGGCGCTGAAATTCGGCCTGCCGGCACTGGGCATCCCGATCCAGGGAGCGGCGGCCGAACATGTCACCTTCATGCTGGTCGGCGCGCTGATCATCACCTTCCTGATCGTCGAGCCGCACGGCCTCGCCAGGCTCTGGCAAATCGGGAAGCAGAAATTGCGGACGTGGCCTTTCCCTTACTGAGGCTGGGGGAGAGGCCCAAGAAACGACCGGCGACAGTGAAGCGCCGCCGGATAAAGACCGATCCGACAGCAGTCTGGTCGGGAGGAAACGAACGGAGGAAGTCCATGAAGACCAGCAATCTGTTGAAGGGTGCAGCGCTCGGAGCCCTGTTCGCCGCCGGCGCGCTCGCCCCGGCCATGGCGCAGGACAGCGTCTATTTCGCCAACAACGCCTATCGCACCGGCCCGTTCTCTGGCTCGGGCATCCCGATCGGCGACGGCATGCGCGACTACATCACGATGATCAACGAGCGCGACGGCGGCGTGAACGGCGTCAAGGTCATCTACGAGGAATGCGAGACCGGCTACGACACCAAGAAGTCGATCGAGTGCTACGAGCAGGCCAAGTCGAAGAACACCATCGTCTACTCGCCCTGGTCGACCGGCGCGACGCTGGCCGCGATCCCGCGCGCTCATGTCGACAAGATTCCGATCCTGTCGATGGCCTACGGCCTGTCCTCCTCGGCCGACGGCACGAACTTCCCCTGGGTCTTCATCCCGCCCTTCACCTATTGGGACGGCGCTTCCGTCATGGTGAAGCACATGGCGGCCGAGCTCGGCGGCATGGACAAGCTCAAGGGCAAGAAGCTCGGCCTGATCCATCTCGACGCGCCCTTCGGCAAGGAGCCGATCCCGGTTCTCGAGAACCTCGCCAAGAAATACGGCTTCGAGCTCAAGCTCTATCCGGTCGCCGCCGCCGACATGCAGAACCAGGGCTCGCTCTGGCTCTCGATCCGCCGCGACCGGCCGGACTTCCTCTATAACCAGGGCTGGGGCGCGATGAACCCGACCGCGGTCAAGGAAGCCGCCAAGAACAACTTCCCGATGAACAAGTTCGTCGGCGTCTGGTGGGCCGGCGGCGACGACGATGCCCGTGCCGGCGGCGATCAGGCCAAGGGCTACAAATCGTTGAGCTGGACGCTCGCCGGCACCGAGGCGCCTGCGATGAAGGACATCCTCAAGTTCGTGGTCGACAAGGGCAAGAGCACGACGCCGAAGGAGAAAGTCGGCGAAGCCCTCTACAACCGCGGCGTCTACAACGCGATGCTCGTCGTCGAGGGCATCCGCAACGCGCAGAAGCTCACCGGCAAGAAGGTGATCAACGCCGAGGACATGCGCCGCGGCCTGGAATCGCTCAACCTGACCGAGGCGCGCCTCAAGGAAATCGGTCTCGGCGGCTTCGTCACCCCGACCACGATCTCCTGCACCGACCACTCCGGCCACAGCAAGATGTTCGTCTCGGAATGGGACGGCACCAAGTGGACCAAGAAGGGCGACTGGGTCGAGCCTCTGAAGGACGAGGTCCGGCCGCTGATCGAGTCCAACGCCAAGGACTACATCGAGAAGGCCGGCAATTGGCCTAAGCGCACCGAGCCCTGCGAGAAGTCGTCCTGATCTGACGGCAGCCGGCGGCGGCTCCCCGCCGCCGGCACCCCTTTCGATACCGATTGCCCGGGAGAGGCCGATGTCGACCGCCACCCTCGAAAAGCCAACGGCAACGACCGCGAGCGACACGATCCTGTCGCTCAACAATATCGAGGTCATCTACGACCATGTCGTGCTGGTGCTGAAGGGCGTCTCGCTCACCGTGCCACGCGCCGGCATCGTCGCGATCCTCGGCGCCAACGGCGCCGGCAAGACCACGACGCTGAAGGCGATCTCCAACCTGCTCAAGGCCGAACGCGGCGAAGTCACCAAGGGCTCGATCGTCTTCGACGGCGAGCGCGTCGACAAGATGTCCCCGAACGAGCTGGTCCGGCGCGGCTGCATCCAGGTCATGGAGGGCCGGCACTGCTTCGGCCATCTCTCGATCGAGGAGAACCTGCTGACCGGCGCCTTCACCCGCCGCGACGGCAATGCCGCGATCAAGCGCGACCTCGAGAAGATCTACACCCTGTTCCCGCGCCTGAAGCAGCGCCGTTCGTCGCAGGCCGGCTACACCTCCGGCGGCGAGCAGCAGATGTGCGCCATCGGCCGCGCCATGATGTCGAACCCCAAGATGATCCTGCTCGACGAGCCCTCGATGGGCCTCGCCCCGCAGATCGTCGAGGAAATCTTCGAGATCGTCCGCCAGCTCAATGCCGATGAGGGCGTCTCCTTCCTCGTTGCCGAGCAGAACACCAACATGGCGCTGCGCTACGCGACCTATGGCTACATCATGGAGACCGGCCGCGTCGTCATGGACGGCGAAGCGAAGATGCTGCGGGAGAACGAGGACGTGAAGGAATTCTATCTCGGCGTCGCCGAGGGCAACAAGAAGTCCTTCCGCGAGGTGAAGAGCTACAAGCGCCGCAAGCGCTGGCTGTCGTGAACGCACGATCCGGCACCGCACCCGACAGACGAGACCCCGCCATGACAGAGCACCACGACGCGCTCGAAACCCGTTCGCCTGCCGCGCGCGAGGCCGATCTCTTCGCCCGCCTGCCGGCGGTGCTGGCTGCGGCCATGGAAGCGCCGGCCTATGCCACGCGGCTCGCCGGCATCGACTCTGCCGCGATCACCGATCGCAAGGCGCTGGCCGGCCTGCCGGTCCTGCGCAAGGCTGACCTCCCCGCCCTGCAGAAGGCGGCCCTGCCCTTCGGCGGCTTCGTCACGGAAGCGCCCGGTTCCTTCGGTCGGCTCTTCACCTCTCCAGGGCCGATCTTCGAGCCCGAGGGCATCGCGACCGATGCATGGGGCGCAGCGCGCGGCCTCTATGCCGCCGGCTTCCGGCCAGGCAATATCGTCCTGAACACGCTGAGCTACCACCTGACGCCCGGCGGCTTCATCATGGACTCGGCCGCCCGCGCCCTCGGCTGCGCCGTGATCCCGGCCGGCCCCGGCAATACCGAGCAGCAGATGGAGGTTATCTCAGCCTACCGCCCGAGCGCCTATGCCGGAACGCCCGATTTCCTGAAGATTCTGATCGAGGCGGCCGAGACGCGCGGCGTCGACATTTCCTCGATCAAGCGCGCAGTGGTATCCGGCGCCGCCTTTCCGCCTTCGCTGCAAACCTGGGTCAGGGAGCGCGGCATCGACGCCTACCAGCTCTATGCCACCGCCGATGTCGGCGTCATCGCCTATGAGACCTCGGGCCGCGAGGGCATGGTGCTGAACGAGAACCTCATCGTCGAGATCGTGCGCCCGGGCACCGGCGACCCTGTCCCGGAGGGCGAGGTCGGCGAAGTCGTCATCACCAATCTCGACCCGCACCACCCGCAAATTCGACTCGCCGTCGGCGACCTCACCGCCGTTCTGCCGGGCCGGAGTGCCTGCGGGCGCACCAACACCCGGATCAAGGGCTGGATGGGCCGCGCGGACCAGACCGCCAAGATCAAGGGCATGTTCGTGCGGCCCGAGCAAGTCGCCGAGATCGCCAGGCGCCATGCCGAGATCGCAAAACTCCGCCTCGTCGTCGGCCGCGCCGACGAGACCGACACGATGACTTTGAAGGCCGAGATCCATGCTGAAGCTGCCGGCCTGATCGACGCTGTCTCCTCGACCTTGCAGCAGGTGACCAAGCTGAAAGGAGTGGTGGAAATCCTGCCACTCGGCGCGTTGCCGAACGACGGCAAGGTCATCGCCGACGAACGACCGGTGGGGTGAGCCCGCGCGTCACCACGCGATCGGCTTCTCCCGCTGCCCTTCCAGCCAAGCATTCGCCCGGCTGAACGGCTTCGAGCCGAAGAAGCCGCGGCGTGCCGAGAGCGGCGAAGGATGCGCGCTCGCGATCACCAGATGCCGGCTTTCGTTGATCAGCGGCCGCTTTGCCTGCGCCGGGTTGCCCCAGAGCAGAAAGACGACATGCGGTCGCTCGCGCGAGACCGCCGAAATCACCGCGTCCGTCACCGCGCTCCAGCCAAGCGAGAGATGCGAGCCGGCCTTGCTCGCCCCTTCCCTGACTGTCAGCGCCGTGTTGAGCAACAGCACGCCCTGCTTCGCCCAGCGCGTCAAATCGCCATCGGCCGGCGCAGGTTTGCTCAGGTCTTCCGCCCGCTCCTTGTAGATATTGACGAGCGAGCGCGGCAGTGGCGGCGGGCCGACATAGGAGAAGGCAAGCCCGTTGGCATGGCCGGGCGTCGGATAAGGGTCCTGGCCCAGGATGACGGCGCGCACCGCCTGGAGCGGTGTCAGGGCCAGCGCGGCGAAGACGCGTTCCGGCGCCGGCGCCACGACATGACCGCCCGCCCGCTCGGCATCGACGGCCGCGCAGGTCCGCGCGGCTGCTCCATCAGCGGCGAAGACCGACAATTCGCGCCAGCCCTGCGGCGCTTCGCTCGCCAGAAAGGCTGCGAGCGCTACCTCGCAGCTCACTTCAGGATCGCCCGGCCTTCGACCTTGGCATCGACCGTGCCGAGCTTGCGGACATAGACCATCACTTCGTTCGCCATCAGCTTGCCGTCGGTGAGGCCGAGCAGGGTCCTGCCACGGCCGAGCGCCGTGTAGCCGTCGCCGCCTTCCAGCATGAAGTTGTTGGAAGCCACCGTGTATTTGGCGGCGGGATCGATCGGCTTGCCGTCGACCGTGACCGCGGTGACGCGCGAGCCTTGCGGCTGCTTGAGATCGGCCTCAAACTTCAGGCCGGACACCACCGGGAAGCGGCCGGCGCCCTGCGGCGCGTCGCGCAAGCCGTTCTCGATCGCGTCCTTCACGTCCTTGCCGGTGATTTCCACCATCACGGTCGCGTTGCCGAAGGGCAATTCGCTCAGCACGTCGCGGCGCGTCAGTTTCTGCCCGGCAGCATATTGCTTGTTGGCGCGGATGCCGCCCGCATTGGTGATGGCGAGCTGGGCGCCGGTCGCGGAGCGGATCGCATCGGCGATCAGGTTGCCGATCGCCGTCTCCTGCGTGCGGATGACTCCGGTCCGGGAATCGAGCGGCGCGGCAAGCGTCGCGATATCGACGTCGAGTTCCTTCGAGAGTTCGCCCTCATAGCCCTTCACGATGGCGGCGACCTCGGGGTCCGGCGTCGCCGAGCGGGAATCGTTGACGCGGAAGGTCGGCGTCCACGAGACCTGCCGCGCCGCGCCCTCTCCCCTGACGCTGACGGCGATGTCGATCGCGGTGACGTAATTGCCCTCCTCGTTCGACTCGACCATCACGACCTTGCCGTCATAGGCGATGGCGAGATCGTGGTCGTGGCCGGTCAGGACGATATCGACCAGACGCGAGCGCACGATCTCGTAATCCATCTTCCGATCGGCGTGGACGACGGCGACGAGGATGTCGGCACCCTGCCCCTTCAGCGTTTTCGCCTCGCGGCCCAGCGCCTCCATGGTCGAGGAGAATTTCAGGTCGCCGGGATTGGAGAGCTGCGGCGTCGGATCATAGGTCGTGCCGATGACGCCGACCTTGATCCCGCCGAGCTCGAAGATCTGCGAATCCTTGTGGCCGGGCAGAACGTTCCCGCCGGCATCGCGCAGGTTCGCGGCGAAGGTCGGATAGGTCTGAGCCGCCGTCAGCTTGAGATAGTTCTCCTTGCCGAAATCGAACTCGTGATTGCCGGGCACGAAGACATCTAGACCCATCTTGTTCTGCATCGCGACGATATGCGCGCCCTGGTCGAAGCCCGACATCAGCGAAGGCGAGTAACAATCGCCGGCATGGCAGAACAGCACCGGCACGCCCCTCGCCCTTTCGGCCTTGGCGATGCCCGCGGCCCGCGCGAAGCCGCCGCGGCCCTTGTCGTCGCTCATCTTGTAGATGTCGTTGACCAGCAGCAGCGTGAAGCTCGGCGCCGGCTGTTGGGCGAGCGCCACAGGTGCGGTCGCGGCGAGCGTCGCCGGAGCTGCCAGGACGCCGAGAGCCTTGCGGCGGGTGAGCTTCGTCATGGCGGGCGCCCCTGGTGTTTTGAGAACGGCTCCAGACTAGCAAGAGTGGGGCCGGGCTGGCCAGAGCAAGCTGCGCCGGGGGGCAGCAGTGTCGCACCCGGACTTTCGGAAGGTTGCGAGGCTGGACGAAAGCGCGAACTCGTCTAAATCACGGGGGCAAGGAGAGCATGCGCTCATGACTGCAGACATCGCCACGGCACCCGGCCCCGAGGCCGCTTCCCTGCCCACTGATCACCCCAAGGTGCAATACGGTCGCATCGGCGTGCTGCTGATGAATCTCGGCACGCCCGAAGGCACCGGCTACTGGCCGATGCGCGCCTATCTCAAGGAATTCCTCTCCGACCGTCGCGTCATCGAGGAGCCCCGCTGGAAATGGTGGCCGATCCTCAACCTGATCATCCTCTCGACCCGCCCAGGCCGGAAAGGCAAGGACTACGCCTCGATCTGGAACAACGAGCGCAATGAAGGGCCGCTCAAGACCATCACCCGCTCGCAGACCGAGCAGCTCGCCGAGCGCCTGAAGCCGCTTTCCGGCGAGCGCGTCGTCTTCGACTGGGCCATGCGCTACGGCTTTCCCGACGTGAAGAGCCGCCTGAAGGCCCTGCTCGACCAGGGTTGCGACCGCATCCTGCTGGTGCCGCTCTATCCGCAATATGCCGCGCCGACCTCGGCCACCGCCTGCGACCAGGCTTTCCGCGCGCTGATGCAGATGCGCTGGCAGCCTTCGGTGCGCGTTGCCCCGCCCTATCACGACGATCCCGTCTATATCGGCGCGCTCGCCCGCTCGATGCGCGCCTCGCTGACGAAGCTCAACTTCGAGCCGGAGGTCATCCTCTGCTCGTTCCACGGCATGCCGAAGGAATACCTGCTGAAGGGCGACCCCTATTACTGCCAGTGCGTGAAGACCTGGCGCCTGCTGCGCGCCGAGCTCGGCCTCTCCGAAGAGCAGTTCCCGCTGACCTTCCAGTCGCGCTTCGGGCCGGACGAATGGCTCCAGCCCTATACCGACGAGACGGTGAAGGCGCTCGCACAGGCCGGCAGGAAATCGATGGCGATCGTCGCGCCCGGCTTCTCCGCCGATTGCCTGGAGACGCTGGAAGAGCTCGACGGCGAGAACCGCGAGATCTTCCTGCACAATGGCGGCGAGAAATTTGCCTATCTGCCCTGCCTGAACGATTCCCGCGAAGGCATCGACGTCATCGCCGAGGTCGTCCAGCGCGAATTGATGGGTTGGCTCTGAGCTAGCTCCCGCCGGCCACGAAGCGCACCACGCTCTCGGCCACCGGCCGCGCCTTCAGGATGCGGCGATGGCCGAGGCCTTCCGTCGCCTGCAGCCTGACGAACGGACCGGCCTGCTCCAACGCCTCGGCATGCGCGAAGCCCAGTTCGCGATCCTGCCGGTCATGGATCACCAACGCCGGCAACCCGATCGCCTTGAGCTGAAGCGGCGCCTCAAAAGCCTCGACCGGATTGCCGGCGACGATATGGATGCGCCGCTCCAGCGCCGCCTGACCGCGCCGGCCAAGCCCGATGGCGTTGCCGAACTGCCGGGTGATGACTGTGACCGAGGACGGCGCGGCGATCAGGACCAGCCGTTCCGTGCTGACCACCGGCTGCCCCCTGACCGAACCTGCCAGCGCAGCCAGCGTGATCGCGCCCCCGAAGGAATGCGTGACGATCGCGTGGAACGGCCCGAACACCCGCGCGACCGCGGCGAGGCTCGCAACCCCCAGTGGAATATTGAGCTCGCGCCCCGTCGAGGCGCCATGGCCGGGCAGGTCGAAGGCGACGACGCGGAAGCCCGCCGCCAGGAGCGGCTCGACGAAGCCGGTCATCGAGGCCGCATCCCCGGTCCAACCATGGACCAGCAGCACCGTGCGCGTCGGCGCTTGCTCCTCCTGTTCGAAGACATAGGCCTGCACGCTCCCGCAGGGGAACGGGATCGCGCGCAGGTTCGCTTGCCGCAACCTTGCAGGCAGAGCCTGTTCTCCAGTGCTGCCGTTTCCGTTTCGCTTTGGCGGCCTCGGCGGGGTACAGAACAGGCGGAAGGCCAGCCGGCCGGCCGTGCGCGGAGCCACAAAGCTCGCCGCGCGGACCAGCGGGCGCATGTAACGGAGGACGGAAGCGCTCATGGCGAAGGTCCGATTTTGTTCAACGCTGAACCATTATGTTCAGCCATGAACAAAAAGCAAGAGTCTTCGGAAACGCAGATCCTGCCCTGGGACCTGCCGCGCTTCCGCAACTGGGTCTCCATCGCCCGCGCCCATAACATGTGGGAAAAGGTGCTCACCGAAACGCTGGCGCCACTCGGAATCCAGCTCGCGCATTACGACGTGCTGGCCAATGTCTTCCACGTTCCCGGCCTGTCGCAGCAGGCCCTGGCCGAGAAGCTGCTGGTCGGGCGCAGCGCGATGAGCATGCTGCTGCCGGTGCTGGAAAAGCGCGGCCTGATCGAGCGCCGCAACGACGAGGCCGATAAGCGCCTGCGGCGGCTCTGGCTCACGCCCGACGGCGAGGCGCTGACCCGCAAGGCGATGGCGATCCATGTCGCCGAGATCGAAGCGATGATGCAGGTCCTCACCGACGAGGAATGCAATGCCGCCGGCGAAGCGATGCGCCGCGTCGGCAAGGCGCTCGAGGCGCGGACCAATGCGGCACCGAGCCGCCCCGGCAAGCCGTAGGAACGACGTTCAGAGCGCCAGGATCACCCGCGCCACCGCGTCGAGCGCGGCTTCCGCATCGGAACAGGCCCGCCCGCCATCGACTGCAGGCGCGCCTTCCAGCAGGAAGACCGGCCGCTTGAACTGCAGGGCGAAAGCGATCTCGGACAAGGTGCCATAGCCCCCGCCGATTGCAACGAGGCAGCAGGCGGCTCGCGCGATCAGCGCATTGCGGGCGACGCCGATGCCGGTCGCAAGCGGGACGGTGACGAAAGGATTGGCCGCTTCCGGCTCGTCATCGGGAAGGAGCCCGATCGACAGCCCGCCGGCCTCGGCCACGCCGCGGCAGACTTCTTCCATGACGCCCGCGCGGCCGCCGCAGAGCACGGTGACCTTGTGCTCGGCGAGCAGACGACCCATCGCGACCGCGGCAGCGACCTGCGCCGCCGTCGGCGTGCGCGTCCCGATCACGGCGACGGGCGCGCGCAGCGGGGTGCCGCTGTCGCGCTGGAGCCAGAGCAAGGCACGTCGGGGCGAGACAGGCTCTCCCCACGCTGGCAGCGCCGTCTTGTTCCAGCGCCGTGCAGCCGGATCGAAGATCCGGCCGTGCCCGTCATGCAACCGCCCGTTCCCGATATCGAGTCGCAGTTGCAGGTTGGACGCCATGGCTCAGGCCGGCTTCTTTTCCTCGCCGAAGGCCGAGATGCCGCCATGCTTGGCCGACCAGGTCGCGGGATCGTTCAGGAAGCTCTCGACCTCGGCCAGGATCTTCGGCTGGAAATGGCCGCTATCCTTGGCGACGGCGAGCACGTCCCACCAGGTGGTGAGATAGTGCAGGTTGATGCCGATCTCGGTCATCAATTCGCGGCTCTTCGGGAAGATGTCGTAATAGAACAGCACGAAGCAGTGCTGCACATCGGCGCCGGCATTGCGCAGCGCCTCGGCGAAATTGACCTTGCTGCGCCCGTCGGTGGCGAGATCCTCGACCAGCAGCGTGCGCGCTCCCTCGACGACAGAGCCCTCGATCTGGGCGTTGCGGCCAAAACCCTTCGGCTTCTTGCGGACATACTGCATCGGCAGCGACAGGCGATCCGAGATCCAGGCAGCGAAGGGGATGCCCGCCGTCTCGCCGCCGGCAATGATGTCGAGCGACTCGTAGCCGATATCGCGCACGATCGTCGTCGCCGCGAAATCGATCAGTGTCGAGCGCAGGCGCGGGTAGGAGATGATCTTGCGGCAGTCGATATAGACCGGGCTCGCCCAGCCGGAGGTGAAAAAGAAGGGCTTGTCGCTGTAGAAGTGGACCGCCTTGATCTCGAGCAGCATCTTGGCCGCTTCACGCGCGATCACCGTCCTGTCGGTGGGGGTGAACAGGTTGGACATGGCGGTGTCTCCGGGCTGAGCGACGCCGCTCGCCGGGAAGGGCAAGGGGGCGCAAGGGCAGGTCGAATTGGCAAACGGCCCCTTCTGATCGCGCTTTCCCGGCAGGTCAATCCCTCCGCGGAGCGATTTCATCCCGGATAGCGACCCTGTTCTGCCGCTTATGACGCTTCCTACCGCCAATCAGGCAGCAGGATACCGGCGGCGTTGCCGAAAAACGACCGTTGCAGCGTTTCCCACGACATCCACAGGCTCGGCCGCTGGCGATCATTGCGCCGGCTCAGGCAGCATGAGATGCGAAACGATCCGAATTGGGCGTGCCGTCTCGGCATCGCCGCTCCGCGGGGCTTGGCCGGAGCAGCAGCAAGGGGCTTCCATCATGAGCGATCTTCAGGCGGCAGTCGCCGTGGCACCCACCGAAGTCGACGGGAAGGCGCGCAAGGCCCTGTGGGGCGCGGCGATCGGCTACGCCATGGACGGGTTCGACCTGCTGATCCTCGGCTTCATGCTGCGCGCGATCTCGGCCGATCTCCAACTCAGCCAGGCCCAGGCCGCCTCGCTGGTCACTGCGACGCTGGTCGGCGCCGTCCTCGGCGGCATCGGCTTTGGCATGCTTTCGGACCGCATCGGCCGCGTCCGCGTGCTGACATGGACCATCGTGCTCTTCGCGGTCTTTACCGGCATGTGCGCCCTCGCCCAGGGCTACTGGGACCTGCTGATCTACCGCACCATCGCGGGCCTTGGCCTCGGCGGCGAATTCGGCATCGGCATGGCGCTGGTCGCCGAGGCCTGGCCGGCCTCGAAGCGGGCGCGAGCCTCCTCCTATGTCGGGCTCGGCTGGCAGGTCGGCGTGCTGGCGGCGGCGCTCGCAACCCCGCTCCTGCTGCCCTCGATCGGCTGGCGCGGCATGTTCGCCATCGGCATCCTGCCGGCGGTCGCCGCCTATTTCATCCGCCATTCCCTGCACGAGCCCGAAGTCTTCGTCACCCGCTCCAAGGAGCGGCCGCAGCAATCGGCGCTGCGTCTGCTCGTCAAGGATGGCGAGACCGCCAAGCTCAGCCTCGGCATGGTCATCCTCTGCTCGGTCCAGAACTTCGGCTATTACGGCGTGATGATCTGGCTACCGAACTACCTCGCCACGCGGTTCGGCTTCCAGCTCACCCAGTCGGCGATCTGGACGGCGGTGACCATCGGCGGCATGGCGCTCGGCATCTTCGCCTTCGGCCATATCGCTGATCGGATCGGCCGGCGGCCGGCCTTCTTCGGCTACATGATCGGCGCTGCCGTGATGGTCATGGTCTATTCGCGCCTGACCGATCCCATGCAGCTTCTCGTCGCCGGCGCCGTGATGGGCTTCTTCGTCAACGGTATGCTCGGCGGCTATGGAGCGCTGATCAGCGAGCTCTTCCCGACGGCGGCGCGCGCCACGGCCCAGAACGTGCTGTTCAATATCGGCCGCGGCGTTGGCGGCTTCGGCCCGGTCGTGGTCGGCGCGATCGCGACAACCCATGGCTTCGAGACCGCCATCGCCCTGCTCGCTGCCCTCTACATCCTCGACCTCATCGCCATGTGGCTGCTCATTCCAGAGAAGCGCGGCGCGGAGCTGGAATGAGCCCACAGGGCGAAGATCGCGAACACAAGCAGAGGGCGCCCGAGGCGCCCTCTTGCGTTTGAAGCCAAGGGCTTCCCGGCGACGGCGCGACGTGGCTCAAAAAAGCAAAAAGCGCCGGAAGATCCGACGCTTGCATGCTTCTCAAGCCTTGAGATTGTCTGGAGCGGGCGAAGGGATTCGAACCCTCGACCCCAACCTTGGCAAGGTTGTGAACAGTATTATACCGGCTTTCCTCCAGTTTCCTAGCGTGTCATAAGCGCTTGTAAGAGCGCTGAATTTCGAAGCGGCGCTTTCTTCTGTTTTCCTCGGGGATGACAGAGCGTGGACCCCATGTGGACCCCAAGGCGCATTCGATGGCTGGCGAGACGAGCAAGATCAGGCTGAGCAAGCGGACGGTCGACGCGGCGGAGGCGCGCGCAGACCGATATGAGATTTGGGATTCGGACCTGCCCGGCTTCGGCCTGCGCATAGAGAAGAGCGGGCGCAAGACCTTCCTCATCCGCTACCGCGCCGACGGAGGCGGCAGGAAGGCAACACGCCGGAATATGGTCGTCGGCCAGTACGGCACGCTGACCCCCGACGAGGCCCGGCAGAAGGCCCGCAAGCTTCTCGGCAGCGTGGCGAATGGCGACGACCCGGCTGCCGGCCGCACGGCGAAGCGCCGCGAGATGACAATTGCCGAGCTGCTGACGGAATACGAGAAGCGGGGGTGTGTGATCCAGCGCGGCAAGCGCCAGGGCACTGCTATGAAGCCGTTGACGAAACGCTACACGATGGCGCGCTTGAGCCATCATGTCCTGCCGCTGCTCGGGAAGCGCCGCGTTTCGGACGTTCGTCCAAGCGACATCGTGCGCTTCGTGGCCGATGTGACCGACGGCAAGACGGCCTGCGACGAGAAAAACGACAAGGGCGTGAGGGTGATTGTCCGCGGCGGAGATGGCGCTGCGCGGAAGGTGGTCCGCGACCTATCCGCCGTCTTCACCTTCGCCCAACGCTCGGAAATCGTCGCTGAAAACCCATGCGAGCATGCCGCAGTCAACAAGACCGACAATCAGCGCAAGGAGTTCCTGACCCTCGATCAGGTGCGCGAGCTCGGCAAGGCATTGGTCGCGCTCGAAGCGAAGGGATCGAATCCGAAGGCCCTCAATATCGCCCGCCTGTGGGCGCTGACCGGCTGCCGTCGGAACGAGGTCGCGGCGCTGAAATGGGCGGAGGTCGATTTCGACCGCGCAGCGCTGATCTTCGGGGACAGCAAGACCGGCTTTTCGATGCGGCCGCTCAACTCCGCCGCCATGGCGCTGCTCGCGTCGATCGGCAAGACGGACGGCAGCGACTATGTGTTCCCGGCCGAGCGCGGCGAAGGGTTCTATCAGGGAACGAAGCGGGTATGGCCGGCGGCGATCAAGCTGGCAAAACTGCCTGGCGTGACCCCGCACACGCTGCGGCACACCTTGGGCTCGACATCGGTGTCTTCCGGTGAAAGCCTCGAAATGACCGGCGCGCTGCTCGGGCACGCCAATATGCGGTCCACGCAGGTCTATGCCCATCTGCAAGCCGACCCGTCCTTGCGCGTCGCCAATCGTATCGGCCGGACAATCGATGCTGCACTGAAGGGAGTCGCCGGCGCCGAGATAGTGCCGATGCCGCGCCGGAAGCGCTCGCCGTGAAGACGCACCACTATGACCTCCACGACAAGAAATACAAAGGGCCAGTGCCGGAGCATGTATTCAAGGCGCCAGAAAAGACTTTGACCTACGATTTCCTTTTTGAACGGATCGAGAAAAAACGTGGGCCAGCGGTTCCCCAAGATCTGAAGCCGTATATCAAGCATCTCGTTGGGCGATGCTTGGAAATTGCCATACTGCGGGCCGCGTCTCCCGATGTGCCGGCCGATCTAACGCCGTTGCAGACGGTCAGCGAACGAGCTCAGAAGGCAAGGAAGGCCATAGACCAAGTCGTCAAAGCACTTGAGGCCATGGCTCAAGCTGCGAAAGCTCCCGAGGCCATAGATCGAGATGTGAAAGCACTTGAGGCCATGGACTCGGTTAAATGGTTTCCGTTGCTCTGGACTCGTTACGGGGGCAAGCGGGACCCCTCGACCGATTTTCTCAAAGGGCAGGCCGATGCTGAGGCCGATCTGGTCATCTTGGATCGCGCTTCCTCACTTTTGAAAGACCTCGCCTCCGATGCGAAACGGCGCCGCGATGAATGGTCCAGGCAGCGGCAGAACACAGGCGACCTGTCGCGGCAGGCATTCGTGATGATCCTTGCCGAGGCATGGCTTTTCGCGACAGGGCGCCTGCCGGGCGGAAGCAATGACCCCGATAAGAACCCATTTCTCGCTCTCGTTGGAGCTGCGTGGAAAGACTGGCATGGCGCAGGAGCGGATGTGCCAAGCTTCTTTTCTCAGGCGAAGACCGCGGCGGTGGCGCTGCAAAACGCGCCGTCATGGATGCCGCCGAGGTGGGCCGATATAAATGATTGGCCGGGGTTCGAAATGATAAGGGCAAGGCTCATGAGCAGTCGCTCAGTCCTAGGGACCACAACCCCCACCAAATAAATCTCGGGGTCTCGTTCCCGACAACGGTGCCGCCACCTGTTTTCCTCGGCTTACCCAGAGCGCGCCTGGCGCGTTCGGCAAGCTGAAAGGAATTGGCATGTCCATTCTGGACGCACCCGCCGGTAAGCGGAAACTCCCAACAAACGAGGCTGCATCGTATCTTGGCGTCAGTGCTTCGACGCTGAACAAGATGCGCCATTTCGGCGGCGGCCCGAAGTTCATCGCGATCGGCACACGCGTGGTCTACGATCCGGCTGACCTGGATCACTGGTGCGAGGGGCGCAAGCGCGCCAGCACTTCGGACGCCACTCTGCAAGGCGCAGCGTGATCCGATGGCTCTGGAAAAGCTGAACCCCGCCGCGCCGTCCAGGGCGCTTGCGGGGCTCGGATCTCAGATCAGCTCGCCAGCGATCGGACCCGAAACTATCATCCCGGCCATCATCGTCAACCGGATCTCCCAGCGCTTCGGTGTCACGGTTCCGCATGCCGCCACGATTGCGCAGCTTGCCGACCTCGGTCCTCGGGAGACACGCTGATGGCAAATCTGAAATCCATCACAGTCACCGTTGAGGGCGATCCGACGCCCAAGACCTTCCGGGGCCGCGACGCCTGGGCCTTGGACAACCTCATCACGGCCGGCGAGCGCGGCTGCACGCCGATCGACCACCCCGGCCCGCGCTGGAGCCACTACGTCTTCAAGCTCCGCCGCGGCGGTGTAGGCGTCGTGACCCATGACGAAAAGCACGCCGGCCCCTATGCCGGCAGCCATGCCCGCTACGTTCTGAGCGTGCCCGTCACCGTGATCGAGCGGAGGGCGGCATGAGCAAGCCATTGCCAGAGCTCCGCGCGAGCATCATCGGCGGCATTCTTCGCCACGTCGCCGAGACGCCCGACGCCGTCTCGTATAGCGCGCTCTTCGGTCGCGCGCTCGCCGAAACCGGCATGCGAGAGGAGGAAGTCGGCGCCGACATCATGCACGCGACCTCGCACCTGATCTTGTCGGGGCTGCTCGCGTCGAACACTCACGATGTTGCGTTGGGCCAAGTCTACTTCGCGGCGGGGATGACCGTCGTCGTCGGACATCGCCTGCTCGGCTTTATCTGGGATGAAACGCTGCCCAGCAGTGAAGACGTCGATGGAGAGGAGGCATGAACGCACCTCCCATCGACATCCTGCCAGCTTGGGCGGACAACACCCTCGCCATGGAGATCGGCATGCTCGGCGGGGTGCTTATGCACCCCAACTCCGTGGGTTCTGCGCTCGGCACAGAGATAGAGGCTCGCCATTTCTGGGATGCCGGCCTGGGTTCGCTCTGGGAACGCATTCGCGGCGTTGCACTCCGTGGCGATGTCATCGACCTGCGCACCGTCCTTCAAGGCGGTGCCACAACCATCTTCGGCCCGGAAGCCAGCTTCGAGCAGGTGCAGGCGCGCTTGCTGGCCGACGCGGTGACGCCTTCGCGGCTCGCGCAATATTGCCGGGACATCAAGGCGAACTGGGCGTTGCGCGAGTTCGTCGGCAAAGCCGATCTGATCCGCGGCAACGTCTTAGCGCATGATCCGCGCGAGCTCGTCGAGCGCGTCTTGAACGACCTCGACGAGGTCCGCGACGTGACGCTCGATCGCAAGGGCGCTCGCCGCACCGGCATCGGCGCCGTTGCCGCGACGGTCGCGACGGATGCGCGGGCGATGCTCGCGGGCACGGGCATCCGGCCGCCTGGCTCCGGGCTCACCACCTTGGACCGTCATCTGCCTATGCGCGGGCTCGCTGCCGGCGCGCTGATCGTTCTGGCCGGCCGCACCGGCATGGGCAAGACGATGGTGGCTTCGTCGATCGCCAACAAGGTCAGCCGGGCCGGCCATGGCGTCGCGTTCTTCTCGCTGGAGGTGCCGGGAACCGAAATCGCCGCGCGCTGCATCGCGGAGAACATCGGCGGCAAGGCGCCGCCCTATGGCGATATCCTCGCCGGCCACATCTGCGAAGCAGATCTCGACGACATTGAGCAGCAGCGTGACGAGCTTCAGCAGAGGCCATTCTATCTAGACGATACGCCCGCCCTCGGGATGACCGATATCCTGGTGACGGCGAAGCGGGAGGCGGCCCGGTTCGAGCGGCAGGGTACGGCGCTGAAGCTTGTCATCATCGACCATGCCCAGATCGTAAAGCCATCGAGCCGGTATGCCGGCAACCGCGTCGGTGAGCTCGGAGAGGTCGCGAACGGCGCCAAGGTGCTCGCCAAGCAACTCGGGTGTGCCGTCATCCTCGGCTGCCAGGTCAACCGCGCCAGCGAGGGACGGGACGACAAGCGTCCGACGTTGGCGGATCTGCGCGCCTCGGGTGAGATCGAAGAGGCCGCAGACGCCGTCCTGATGCTGTATCGCGAGGCCTATTACCTCTCGAAATCGGAGAAGTACCGGAACCGCGATCCTGATGCGATCCACGAATTCGAGCGGATCAAGAATGCGGTAGAGGTCGGCGTCGAGAAGAGCCGGCAGGGCTCGCCTGGTCGCGTCACCCTTTGGTGCGATCCGGCCCGCTCAATCATCGCGGACATGGCGCAGGACTGGCGATCATGAGCGAGCGCGGCGTCTTCGCGGTCGACCGCGGCATCTGGGATCACCCGGTCTTCGCTCGTGAAGCGTTCACTGAGCGCGAAGCGTTCATGTGGCTGGTAAGCGAGGCGTCCTATCGGCCTCGCCGCTTTCGCACCGGTTCCAACGTGATGGAGCTCGCACGCGGACAGCTCGCTCATTCGCTGCGGTTCATGGCCGACAAATGGGGCTGGAAAGAACCTCGCGTTAGACGGTTCTTAGGGCGTCTGAAAATCGACGCGGTAATCGACGCAGACAGCGACGCAGGCACAACGCGCATAACCATCTGCAACTATGACAAATATCAGCGCGTCAGCCTTCCAAGCGACGCGGCGAACGACGCAGGGGCCGACGCACAAACGACGCAGCAGCGACGCAAAGAAGAAGACAAGAAATACAAGAAAGATACTCTCTTGTGCGATCCGGCTGCGCCGGGTGAGCGTGACGATAGGCGAAATGGGCACGCTTCAACCGTGACCGATGCTGCTGATCCCTTCGAAAAGCCCATAGCGACGAAGCCAGCCAGGAAGGCGACGAACGAGGATTTCGAACGCTTCAGGGCGGCCTATCCCAGGCGTGACGGCACCGATCCGAAGGAGCCAGCCCGGAAGAGGTTCGAGGCCGCAGTGAAGTCCGGGGCCAATCCCGAACTGATCATCGCCGGAGCCAAGGCGTTCGCGGCGGCCGAGCAGAAGCGCGGCAATGTCGGCAGCCGCTTCATCCCGCACGGCTCAGTGTGGCTGAACCGCCGTGGCTGGGAGGATCATCAGGCCCCACCGCCCGCCAAATTTGCGGCGGAGACCGAGAGCTGGCGCATGCCGGTCGAAAGCTGGTGCCGCGATCCATCGACATGGAACAGCCACGCATGGGGACCAGCGCCAGGCGAGCCGGGATGCAAGGTGCCGGAAGGCTTGCTGACGGCCATGGGCGAACCCCACTGCCAACTCCAATCAGCATAGCGAGGCATTCGAATGAGCATGGAAGCCAAATCGAAGCGGCGGACCTTCGAGGTGGATCGGCGCCCAGACGACAAGGAAGGCGCCCCGTTGGCTCGGGAGTTGGCCGGCGCCCAACTCGGCAGTGCTGTCATCGTGACGGATTTCTCCGAAGGGCTGTTCGGGCAGGTGGCGCTGACCGCGGCATTCGAGGCGCTGAAGAGCAGCAGCACCGTCGTCGCGTCCGGAGATCTGTCGAGCGTCAAGCAAATGCTCGCGAGCCAGGCCATCGCTCTGAACACCATATTCGTCGAAATGGGCCGTAGAGCAGCGCTCAATCTCACGGCTCACCCAAAGGCGGCCGAGGACCGGCTCCGAATGGCGTTCCGCGCTCAGAACCAGTGCCGGATGACGCTGGAAACGCTCGCCAACATCGTGAACCCGCCAACAGTCTTCGCTCGGCAAGCCAATATCACCAGCGGCCCGCAGCAGGTGAATAACGACATGAGGACCTTTGCGCGGGTGGAAGGCGGATCAACCCCGCCGAACGAACTTTTGGAGCAGAAGCATGGAACGAGCGACCGGATGGACGCTGGAGCGCAGGGAAAAGCACGCAATCGCCATCAAGAACTGGCGCCCCTGGGAGCGGTCCACAGGGCCAAAAAGCAACGCGGGTAAGAAGCGCGCCTCCCGAAATGCCTTCAAGGGCGGTGAACGAGCTCTGTTTCGCGAAGCGATGCGGGAGCTCCGCGGAATTCTGTCGGATCAGCGGCGCGGCCTCGACGTTATTCGCGACGATTTCTGACCCGCTGGCGCGCGTTCCTGAGACCAACTGTCAGCCTGATGCTTTGCCGTTTCCTGAGACACATCTTCAGCCTGACGCTGCCTCACAGGGCGTGAGATTTTGGTGCTGGTTTGGATAAAGGCTGAGCAATGCGCCCCGAAGAGCTTTCATCGTTGATAGGCGAGGATGCCACGCTTCATCTGCTGTCCAACCGCGGCGGCCGGCGGATGTACGTGCCAGCCAAAATAACAGAGGAGCTGTTGTCCGCATGCGGCGGGGACCGCGATGCCGCGACACGGCTTTCTGCCGAGCACGCGCGCAACATAGTCTGCGTGCCGACGGCGAGGCGCTGGCGGGTCATGCGGATGAGGGAGCGAGGCTTCAGCGTTCGCCAGATCACATCGGCTCTGAGCATTTCGGAGCGCAGCGTGTGGCGAGCACTGGCCGAGTCCGCTGATCGTTCGACGTCCAACCCGGCGGAGGCTGCTTGATGGACACCTTCGATTTTACCGCCTTCGTATTCGCAGTCGATGGCGGCTACTGCATGTCCTTGGGCGAGCCTGACGGCACAGTGATGGACATCGACTATTCGACATCTGCCGAGCTCATCGAAGCAATTCAGGCGCTCCAAGCCGCAGACAAGCTCAGCCTCACCAAGACCATCGATCGCCGCGAAGCCTGGCCTTCCAAAGACCATCCTGTCTTTTTCGCGCTGCAAACGGCCTTGGGATTCAGCGAATCGGACCTTTCCGCTCTTCGGACGGCCGTGGAGTTGGACAGGACTTGGGAAGCGGTGCGAGCAGGTCACTCGCATCAGGTCCGCCTTCTCGTCACAGGCGAGCTCGGCATCCCCACAGCCGAAGGCGCTCGCGTTCGCGTCGGTGTTCCGGCTGAAGGCTATCGGACGCGGCAGCTCATGTACGGCCAGCTCCAATGACTGCTCGCCAATCCGGGATTCCGCACATGGCTATGGCTCGAATTTCCAAAGCACACCCAGACCTGGCGAGCGAATGCAGGCTTTTCGGCAAGGAGCGCAGCCATGGGTAACCTCTTCGGCGGCGGCGCCAAGCAGACCATGATGGCCACGATGGTCGCGCAGCAGAATGCGGAGAAGCAGGCGCAGGCGAACAAGGAAGCCGCTATCGCCGGCACCGAGATGTCGATGGTCGACCAGTACACGCCCGACGGCTCGCTGGTCTTCAAGCAGATCGGGACGACCGACAGCGGCTCGCCGCGCTGGGCCGCGACCACCACGCTCGACCCGACGCAGCAGGCGGCTTACGACGCCCAGAAGCAGGTCGACCTAAAGACCAACACGCTGGCCGGCCAGCAGCTCGACCGCGCAACCGGCCTGCTGTCGGAGAACGCGGACCTGTCGGATGCCGCGATCAAGGCGAAGACCGACCAGATCGTCAATCCGCGGCTCGACAAACGCTATGCGGATGAAGAGGCCTCGCTGAAGCAGTCGCTGATCAATCGTGGCCTGCGCGAGGGCACGCAGGCGTTCAACGACGCCATGCTGTCCTTCAACCAGGGCAAGACGGACGCCTATTCGACCGAGGCGCTGGGCAACCGGCAGCAGGCCATTCAGGAACTCCTCCTGCCGCGCAATCAGATCTACAACGAAATCGCCGCGCTCATGGGCACCGGCCAAATCGAGAGCCCGAAATTCGTCTCGACGCCTCAGGCGAACGTTCAGGCGCCGGATTATGGGCAGGTCACGCAGGCTTTCACGCAGGCGAATGCGGCCGCCCAGCAAAAGAAGGCCGCCGCCGCGGGCGGCCTCTTTGGTTTGATTGGCTCAGGCCTGCAGGCAGCAGGATCGGCCTACGGTGCAAAGAAGTAGGTGACGCATGGCATCCCTCGGCTTCCTGACCTCCCTCTATGACCCGCAGCCGCAGCAGGCCGACCAGGCGCCCATGGTCGTCGCGCTCGATGAGATCAAGAGACGCCGCGAGCGGGCACAGAAGAGCTTCGAAAAGGCGACCGACACGTCGCCTATCCTGTCCGGTTGGCAGGGCCTTGCCCGCGTGGCGCAAGCCCTGAACGGCGCGATCGACGATTATATCGCGCGGCGGGATGAACGCGCGAGCCGTGAGGCGGCTGATCGAGAATATCGAGGTGACGCGCCTAGCGCCGCCGCGGGCAACCCACAGGCGGCAGCGCCTGCACCGTCAGCCGCGCCAGCGAACCTCAGTGCCCCCACCGACATCGAAAACAGCTTCGTCGATGGCGTCCGCAAGGCCGGCCTGACCAATCCCATCGGGCTAGGAGCGGTTGCCGCAACGGGCAAGGCGGAGAGCGGCTATTCGCCCCAGAACGTCAACCGGACTTGGAGCGACCCGAGCCAGAGCGGGCAGCCCGGCACAGCCGGCGGCATCATGTCGTGGCGGGCCGATCGTCTGCAGGGCCTCCATCGGTTCGCGGCAGAGCGGGGCGAGCAGCCCGGCAACATCAGCCCGGCCACGCAGGCGGCGTATTTCGCCAGCGAAGACCCGACGTTGATCCCGCGCCTCAATGCAGCGAAGACGCCGGACGAGGCGAACCGCATCATGGCGAACGCCTGGCGTTTCGCGGGCTATGACCAGCCCGGCGGCGAGACTGCGCGCCGGCTCGCGCTGACGCAGGCCTATTCCCAGCGTTTCGGCGGTCAAGCCGGTCCGGCGCCGGCAATCCCTGTCCAGGTGGCGGAAAATGAGGCTGATGTGCGCCGACTTGAGGCGCAGCAGGGCAACCCCGTCGTCGATGGCCCTGCTGGCAGTGCTCAGCCGACGCAGACCGCGCAGGCCGATGTGCCAGCGCCGGGAGCCTCGGAAGCGCAGGGCTTCGCCGTACCAGGACAAACTGGCGCCCAGCCCGGCGGCATGTTCGGCCTCACCCCATCGCGAGCACTACAGATCCTCAGCGGCCCGACATTCGAACACCTGCCGGCCGGCCGAAAGATGGTCGTGCAAGCGATGGCTCAGCGCGCCATTGCGCTCAGCGCCAAGGACCCCCTCGAACGCGAGAAGATGACGCTCGAAATCGCGAAGATGCGGAAAGAGGCGGCGCAGGGTGACCGCGGCGTCACGATGGGCAGCCGCCTCGTCGACCCGCGCACGGGCAAGGTCATTGCCGACTTCACCGAGGCTGATGCGGCCGGGCCGGGGAAGTTCGGCCTCAACCCGGTCTATGGCCAAGATGGCAGTGGCAACACGGTGATGTTGCAGACCAACGACAAGGGCGAAGCGGTGGCAACGAAGCTGCCCGACGGCGTCAAGGTCTCGGGCGGTATCGAGAAGCTGGACGGCGGGACGAACTGGATCTTGCTCGACAAGCGCACCGGCAACGTCATCGGCACGGAGAAAAAGGACATTGCCGGCGCGGAGCGCGAGAAGGTCGTCGGCAAGCAGGAAGGCGAGGCTCAGATGTCGTTGCCGTCCGCACTCGCCTCGGCCGAGCAGTCGCTTGCCACCATCGATGCCGTCCGCAAGCACCCTGGCCGGGACGGCTGGGGCGCCACTGGCTGGACGTCGACCCTGCCTGTGATTGGCGGCGGCGCCGCCGGCACCGAGGCCCGCGACTTCGTCAATCTCGTCGATCAGCTCAAGGGGCAGACGTTCTTGCAGGCCTTCAACACGCTGAAGGGCGGCGGTGCAATCACCGATATCGAGGGCGCTAAGGGCACCCAGGCGCTTGCCCGCCTTGATCGTGCGCAGTCGAAGAAGGGCTTTGACGAGGCGCTGAACGATTTGGAAGCCGTCGTTCGCGGGGGCATTGCTCGGGCCAAGGCGAAGGCCGGCGGGAACGCAGCAGCAGCGGCGCCGACGGTAGACACCAGCAAGCCCGGTTCGTTCCGGTACAATCCCGCCACCGGGAAGATGGAGCTCATGTAAATGGCTGACATCAAGATCACCGGCCCCGACGGCTCGACCTTCGCCTTCCCGGTCGGAACTTCGGCGGAGACGATCGAGGGTGCCATGCGCTCGCACTACGCGACGTACAATGTCCCGGCGCAGGAAACGGCCGCGGCACCGCTCAAGGCAGAGGCCGCGCCGGACAAGCGTGATAGCTTCCTAGGAAAGGTCGACGCCGCCGTGCGCGGGGCTGCAGACACCATGACGTTCGGTCTTGCCGATGAGATGTCCGCGGCGGCCAACGCAACCCTGCAACCGCTCTTCGGCCTCGGAAAATCCGGAGCGTCGTGGAGCGAGCGTTACAAGGCGAACAAGGCCGACGAAAACGCGATTGACCAGTCCGATGCTGAAAACCGCTTCGGCTACCGGCTGGGCGGACAGCTTGCCGGCGGCGTGACGCAAGCGGCCGGGCTGGCAAAATCCGGTCTGTCCGCGACCGCCAACGCGATCGAAGCCGGCAAGAGCCTGCCCCGCGTCGCCCTTGCGGGCGGCAAGGAAGGCGCCATCGTCGGCGGCCTCTACGGCGCTGGCAGCGGCGAGGGGATTGAGGAACGAGGCCAAGGAGCAATCACCAGCGGCATTGCTGGAATGGCCGTTGGCGGAGCTATTCCGCCTCTCACAGCCGGCATCTCGGCAGTCGGAAAACCGCTGGTCGCACCACTCCTCGCCCGCCTGCGTCCCGATCAATATGCGGCGGCTGCCGTCGGTGAAGGGGTGAAGCGTTCCGGCCGGGAGATCGACGATATTGCCCGCATCATGCAGGGCGCTCGGATGGACGGGCAGGATGGCTTCATGGTCGCCGATGCCATGGGCAACGCGGGCCAGCGGATGCTTTCGACCGTCACGCGCACCCCGAACGATGCCCGCCAGGGTGTGGCCGAGGCGCTCATGTCCCGCCAGATGGATCAGGGACGCCGTGTCGCTGGCGCTCTTCATGATGCATCTGGCTCGCCGATGACCGCCAGCCAGTACGAGCAGGCGTTGACGCAGCAGCGCTCCGCGAATGCCGGCCGGAACTACGCGCCTGTCGAGCAGGACGTGAACCCTATCAATGTCAGCCGGCCCGTCAGCATCGCCAACCGGACGATTTCTCCGGCTGCGGACAATGTCGCCACGTCAACCGGCGCCGTTCCGACGGACCTCGCGGCTCGTGCCGGCATAGAGGCGGGCGAAGCCGCGATCCGCGACCCGATTCGTGAGGCGGTGAAGACGGCGCGGTCCTATCTGGCATCCGACACGCTGACGGTCACGAATGTCGAAAAGGCCTTCCGGGCGAAGACGAATATCGACCAGATGATTGCCAAAGCCACGGAAGAGGGCCGCGGTGGCGTCGTCGATGCACTGAAGCCGATCCGCGACGCGCTCGACGACAAGCTGGCCAAGAGCTCGCCACAATACGCGGCGGCGCGCGATGCATATCGGGCTGATAGCCAGCCGATCGAGGCCGTTGCGACGGGCCGCGCGATGGCCAGCCCGCGCACGCGCACGCAGGACAATCTCGCGACCTTCGGCGGCCTGGACGAGGCCAGCCGGAACGCCGCGCGCATCGGCTACTTCGACCCGATGATTGCGCGAGCGGAAAGCTCCGCCGGCACGATGACGAACGCCGCGCGCCCATTCTCGGCTGTCAACGGCGGTCGGATTCCAGGCCATCGTGGCGGAGTAAAAGCAGGCCAC
>NZ_CAMFKW010000010.1 GCF_945957345.1 uncultured Allobosea sp.
AGCGCAGGAGCCAGCCGTAGTTCACGTCGCGCATGATGTGCTCGACGGAGTTGAAGGCCAGCATCGAGTTGGCCGTGTAGTGCATCGCCAGGATGATGCCGGTGACGATCTGCGCCACCAGCATGAACACGAGGATGCCACCGAAGGTCCACAGGTAGTTCAGATTGCGCGGCACCGGGTAGGAGACCGCCGAATCATGGGCGAGCCGGATGATCGGCAGGCGCGCGTCGAGCCAGCGTTCGATGCCGGTCTTCGGGACGTAGGAACTGTGACCACTCATGAAGAATGCCTCAAGGCTGTCTCATCTTGGCGGGAAAGCGTCGAGCGCATTGCTCAGCCGATCTTGATCTTGGTGTCCGCCGTGAAGGCGTAAGGCGGCACCGGCAGGTTGAGCGGTGCCGGGCCCTTGCGGATGCGGCCGGAGGAATCGTAGTGCGAGCCGTGGCAGGGGCAGAACCAGCCGTCGAAATCGCCCTTCGGATCGCCGGGCGCGTTGCCCAGCGGCACGCAGCCGAGATGGGTGCAGTTGCCATAGATGATCAGGAAGGGCTCGTGCCCGGGCTTGGTGCGCTGCTCGTCGGTCTGCGGGTCGCGCAGCGTGGTGATATCGACCGCCTTGGCTTCGTCGATTTCCTTCTTGGTGCGATGGCGCACGAAGATCAGCTTGCCGCGCCAGAACAACTTGATGGCCTGGCCTTCGGCGATCGGCGCCAGATCGACGTCGATCGGCGCGCCGGCCGCGACCGTCTGCGCGTCGGGCGCGAGCTGGCTGATCAGGGGAACGACGACGGCGCCGAGCCCTACGGCGCCTGCCGCGCCGGTCGCCAGCATCAGGAAATCGCGGCGGGTTGTTCCGGTCGATGTATCGGTCGCGTGCGCCACGATCCAATCCTCTTACACGTCTTGCGAGCTGGAACAGCTCGAAATTATCGCCTCTCGCCCTCATAGGGGCGCGCCGCGGCCACCGCAATGCGGCGGCGCGTCACCTTCGGCTCTTTGACATGCAGATTGGACGAAGTCTACTGTCTGGAACGCCCCGGCCATGCATGGCGCACAGTCCTCCGGCGTAGACGTCAGACGGCGAGCTTTTCCGGGTCGGCAGCCGCCAGGAAACCGCCCGATTGGCGCGCCCAGAGCCGGGCATAGAGCCCGCCTCGCGCGATCAGCTCGTCATGGCTGCCGATATCGGCGATCCGGCCCTGATCGAGCACGATCAGGCGGTCGAGCGCGGCAATGGTCGAGAGCCGGTGCGCGATCGCGATGACCGTCTTGCCCTGCATCAGAGCGGCGAGCTGCTGCTGGATCGCCGCCTCGACCTCCGAATCGAGCGCTGAGGTCGCCTCGTCGAGGATCAGGATCGGCGCGTCCTTGAGCAGGACGCGGGCGATCGCGATGCGCTGGCGCTGGCCGCCCGAGAGCTTCACGCCGCGCTCGCCGACGCGCGAATCGAAGCCCTTGCGGCCGTCCTGGTCGCCGAGGCCGAGGATGAACTCATGCGCCTCGGCCTGCTGCGCCGCCCGCGCGATCTCCGCCTCGCCGGCGCCGATGCGGCCATAGGCGATATTGTCGCCGATCGAGCGGTGCAGCAGCGAATTATCCTGCGTCACCATGCCGATCTGGGCGCGCAAGCTATCCTGCGTGACATGGGCGATGTCCTGCCCGTCGACCAGAATACGCCCGCCCTCAAGCGGATAGAGCCGGAGCAGCAGGTTCACCAGCGTCGACTTGCCGGCGCCCGACGGCCCCACCAGACCGACCCGCTCGCCCGGCCTGATCTGCAGATCGAGCCCCTCGAACAGCCCCTGCCCCCGGCCGTAATTGAAGCGGATCGCCTCGAAGCTGATCGCCCCCTTGTCGACGACGAGCGGCTTGGCGTCGGGCGCATCGGGCAGGTCATGGGGCTTGGCGATCGTCTCCATGCTCTCCTGCACAGAGCCGATATTCTCGAAGATGCCGCGCACGAGATGGATCAGCCAGCCTGACATCTGCACCAGGCGGAGGACGAGGCCGATGGCGGCGGCGACCGCGCCCGGCGTCATCTCGCCCTGGCTCCAGAGCAGCAGTGCGAGCCAGGCTGTGGCCACGACGAGCAGGCTGTTCATCGCCTGCAGGATGACGCTGACGCCGGTGATCAGGCGCGACAGGTTGAGGAAGGAAGCGTTCCACCGCGTCAACGAGTCGCGGACGGCGGAGCGCTCGGCATCGGCCCGCGCGAACAGCTTCACCGTCAGGATGTTGGTGTAGGAATCGACGATGCGCCCCGTCGTCGTCGAACGGCCGAAGGAATTCGCCTCCGAGCGCTGCTTCGCGCGCGGCACGAAATAGATCAGCAGCGTCACATAGGCCGCAAGCCACAGGATCACCGGCAGCGCCAGCCACAGGCTTGTCTTGCCGAAGAAGCCGATCGCCACCGTGGCGAAGACCAGCGCATACCAGAGATCGTCGATGACCTCGATCGTCGCGCCGCGGATCGACTGGCCGGCCTGGATGACGCGGGCGGAGAGACGCCCGGCGAAATCGTTCTGGAAGTAACCCAGCGCATGGCCGAGCGTGTAGACATGGTTGCGCCAGCGGATCTGGTTGGTGATCTGCGGCACCACGACCTGGTCGACGATGGCGTGGTTCGCGAAATAGATCAGCGGCCGGACGACGACGAGCAGGAAGGCCGCCCCCGCCAGCAGCCAGCCATGGTCGCGGAAGATCGTCTGCGGCGACTGCGTCGAGAGCAGGTCGACGAACCAGCCGACCATCAGATACATCGCCGCCTCGATGCCGCTGAAGCCCAGGCCCGTGATCATGATGAGGGCCATCCAGCCCTTCACGCCCTTGATGTGATGCCACATGAAGGGCCAGACGCCGCGCGGCGGCGTCTCCCGCTCGTCGAACGAAGCGAAGACGTCGATACGGCTTTCGAGCCAGCGGAAGAGCGGAGCGAACATGTCTGTTTCGCTACCGGGAATGAGGGTGCTGAACAAACGACAATTCGGGATACCGGCTTTCCCCATGCCACCCCTTGTCAGGAGCAGCCCGGGCGGACAATGCCGTCGGGACGCTAGGCGCAGCGGGTGGCGGGATTGGGGCGGCGAACAGCAGCCGGTCGGCACCGAAGCAAGCAAGAAGATAGAATGATCATAAAATCAGATCGATAGCGTATAACTGCTGATATCCTTCTGAAACCCCGCCAAGGAACTCGCAAGTAACGACACTGGTTTTCGGCCGCATAGACAACCTCGCCAAGGAGAGAGTTATGCGACTGCAAATACTCGGCGCCATCGGCGTCTGCGCACTTCTCGCTGCTTGCAACAGCACGTCCGAATACGCCTCGTTCGATGGCTGCGACGGCCTGCGCGGCGCGCAGCTGAAGCGCTGCCTGCGGCTCGCTGCACTGCAAAGCCCGGTCATCGGCTCGCGCGGCTCGGTCGGTTCGGTCGGCGCGCGCACCGCAGCCCTGTCGGGCAGCTCAGGCCTTCCCGGGACACCCGGCAATCCGGGCGTGCCCGGGACACCGGGTACTCCCGGTACTCCAGGTAATCCCGGAACACCCGGCGGCATCGGGCTCGGCGCCGGCGTTTCGGCCGGTGTCGGCAGTTCCGTCGGCGCCAATGTCGGAGCTGCTGCGAATGTCGGCAGCAACGGTCTCGGCGCGGGCGTCGGAACGGGTGTGACGGCAGGCAGCACCAATGCCAATGCAGGCCTCGGCGCGGGCGTCAACAATGGTGGGCTCGGCGCCGGATTGGGCGCTGGCCTCGGCAACACGGCAAGCGGGCTCGGCGCCGCCGCAGGCGTTTCCGCCGACGGCAACGGCATCGGGGCGGGCCTTGTTGCCGGCCTCGGCGGTAACGGAGGTGGCCTCGGCGCCGGTGTGGGTGTCAGCGGCGGCGGCGTCAGTGCCGGCGTGGGCGCCGGTAGCGGCGCTGGCGGCAATGGCGGCGGCGTCTCGGGCGCCAGCGGGCAGTAAGACCGATGTGCGGATCGCAGGCCCGGCGAGTGCCGGGCCTGCTGTCGCCTGCGCCCAACTGTGCTTGCACCGGCGGCGGCGTTGGCTCATCACCGGCTGATGCTTCGCCTCGCCCTGTTCCAGCCGGACATCCCGCAGAATGCCGGCACGATGATCCGCATGGCCGCATGCCTCGGCATTGCCGTCGACATCGTCGAGCCCACTGCATTCGATGTCTCGGACCGGCATTTCCGCCGCTCGGGCATGGATTACCTCGAACGCGCCGCCGTCAGGCGCCATGATTCCTTCGCCGCCTTCGACGGTTGGCGTAGAGCGGAAGGCCATCGCCTCGTCCTGGCCGAGACCGACGGCGCCGTGCCCCTGCCCGATTTCGTTTTCCGGCCCGGCGATGTCGTCCTGGTCGGGCGCGAATCGGCCGGGGTGACGCCCGAGGCCCGTTCCGCCGCCGAGACCAGCCTGCATATTCCGATGCGCCCGAATTTGCGCTCGCTCAATGTCGCGCTGGCGGCTGCAATGGTAATGGGCGAGGCATTGCGCCAGACAGGCGGCTTCCCGGGCCGCAATGGAACAGATGATGACCACCTCGAAACCCGCTGAAGCCCCGCCCGCCGATCCGGCTGTCGTCGAAGCGCTCAAGCCGCGCGCCGCCGCCTGGTTCGAGAGCCTGCGCGACCGCATCTGTGCCGCCTTCGAGGCCGTCGAGGAAGAGGCCGCCGGTCCCTTCCCGCCCGAGGCGAACAAGCCCGGCCGCTTCGTCCGGACGCCCTGGCAGCGCACCAACCATGACGGCGCGCCCGGCGGCGGCGGCGTCATGTCGATCATGAAAGGCCGCGTCTTCGAGAAGGTCGGTGTCCACGTCTCGACGGTGCATGGCAGCTTCCATCCCGATTTCGCCGCCCAGATTCCCGGCGCGGCGCAGGACCCGCGCTTCCACGCTACCGGCATCTCGCTGATCGCCCATCCCTGGAACCCGCATGCGCCGACCGTGCACATGAACACGCGCTTCGTCGTCACGACCAAGCCCTGGTTCGGCGGCGGCGCCGACCTGACACCGGTCCTCGATGCACGCCGCAATCAGGACGATCCCGACGCACGCGATTTCCACGCCGCGCTACGCCGACCCTGTGACGCCTTCCCGGCCGTGGCCGACTACCCGCGCTTCAAGACCTGGTGCGACGAGTATTTCTTCCTGAAGCACCGCAACGAGCCGCGCGGCATCGGCGGCATCTTCTACGACTATGTCTGGACGGGCGATGTCGAGGCCGATTTCGCCTTCACCCGCGCCGTCGGCGAGGCCTTCCTCGACAGCTATCCGAACATCCTCTGCCGCAATATCGGCAAGCCCTGGAGCGAGGCCGAACGTCACGAGCAGCAGGTCCGGCGCGGCCGCTATGTCGAGTTCAACCTGCTCTACGATCGCGGCACGATCTTCGGCTTGAAGACCGGCGGCAATGTCGATTCGATCCTGTCCTCAATGCCGCCGACGGTGCGCTGGCCATGAGGTTGCCCGCAAAAGGCGGAGGGTCCCCTCTCCTGTAAGGAAAGGGGTAGGGGTGAGGTGTCGGCCCTTGGACCAGTCCAGCACGGCCGCACCGCGGCAGCGACCAATTCACGGCAAATCGGTGAACGGCCATCCCCTCACCCCTGCCCCTATCCCTTTGGGAGAAGGGTTCCCCACCCTATCCGAGCCTAACGAAGGCCGGTTGAGGCCATCCGCACAAACTCCATCTGCTCGTCCGCTCCGGCCGGGCAACCGGCCTCGATCCAGCTCTGCCGCGCCGCCTCCAGCACCTGCCCGACGCGCGGGCCGGGCGGGATGCCGAAACCGATGACATCCTTGCCCGTCGGTTCGAAGCGCGGCGTCCGGCCGAGCTCGGCGATGAGCTCCTGCACACGCCCCTCGGCTCCGGTCGATGCGTTGAGCAGAACCAGCGCCGCAGCCGCCGCGTCGTTTCCGGCGGCATGCGCGACATGGCGCAACGCGGCGATGGCAGGCAGGCCAGCGCGGCCACCCAGGCCTTCCAGCGCTCGCGCAATCCGCTCGATCCGGTCGAACTCCTCGTTCGAAAGCCGCAGCCGCTCGCGCAGGCGCGACGCATCTTCGCCGACCGAAACCGCCAGCGCCGCCAGCCGAAACGCCGGATGGACGCCGGCTCCGTCATTTTCAGCGATCGCCGCGAAGCGCGAAAGATGCGGCACACCGCCGATCACCGGCATCAATAGCCCCGCACCTGCCATCGCCCCTAGCGTCGAGGCGACGCCCGGCGCGACGAGGAGCTTCAGCAGTTCTGCCCGCACCCGCTCGCGCGACAGACCGGTGAGTCCGTCGCGGCCGGCGATGCAGGCGTGCAGGCCCTCGGCATCGGGCGCTCCGACGCCGTAGCGGGCGTGGAAGCGGAAGAAACGCAGGATGCGCAGGTAATCCTCTCGGATGCGCATTGCGGCATCGCCGATGAAGCGTACACGCCGCTGCGCGAGATCATCGAGACCGCCGCAATAGTCGTGGACACGGCCGTCCCGCCCGAGCCCGAGAGCGTTGATGGTGAAGTCGCGGCGCAACGCATCGGCCGCGAAATCGCGGCCGAACACGACCTTGGCGCGGCGCCCGTCCGTCTCGACATCGCGTCGCAGCGTCGTGACCTCGAAGCTCATGCCATCCGCGACGAGCGTGACCGTACCATGCTCGATCCCGGTCGGCACCGCCTTGAAGCCGGCCGCCCGCCCCCGTCGCATCGTCTCCTGCGGCAGAGCCGTCGTGGCGAGGTCGACATCGCTTGCCGGCTCGCCGAGCAGAAGATTGCGCACAGCGCCGCCGACGACGCGGGTCTCTTCGCCCTCTCCGTCGAGCGCCTGAAGCAGCCGCGCAAGAACCGGCTGAGCCAGGAAGCGCGCGATCTCACCGGCACGCTCCCGCATCATTTGAAGCGGCCGTGCACCAGAACCCCGTTCTCCATATGCGGCGGCTCGTAGGTACCCCGGCTGCGCGGCGCGATGAAGCCGCCGTAGACCAGTACCGCGATCGCCAGCAGGAAGCCCGCGACCGCCAGGCGGAAGGCATGCGGGCTCCAATGCTCGACATCGAACGGGTTGCGCCGGTTGACGACGAGATAGGCCGCGAAGATGCAGAAGGGCAGGACGAAGAGCAGGACCTCTTCGATGATCGCGCGCAGCATCGGCTTCGTCGTTCCCAGGCGCGGCATCCGCGCAGACTCGTTTCATCGTCGCATCGGATTCGTCCGAAAGTGCATTCCACTTTTCGGTCCGATGCTCTAGCCGACCAGCCGCTCGTAGAGATTGCGGATCATGCCGGCCGTCGCCCCCCAGATATAGCGACCCTCGAAGGGCATCGCATAGTAGGTGCGGAAATGGCCCTTCCACTCGCGCCCCTCGCGCTTGTGATTGGCGGGATCGAGCAGGAAGGAGAGCGGCGTCTCGAAGGTCTCGTCGACCTCGTTATGGTTGATCGTCAGCGAGAAGGGTGGCTCGATCAGCGCGACCACCGGCACGATCCGATAGCCCGTGCCGGTCAGATAGGCGTCGAGAAAGCCGAGCGTGCGGATATGCGAGCGTGACAGGCCAATCTCCTCCTCCGTCTCGCGCAACGCTGTAACCACCGGCGAGCCGTCGACGGCATCGACCCGCCCGCCGGGAAAGGCGACCTGCGCCGAATGGTTGCGGAGCGCCGCGGCACGCTGGGTCAGCAGCACGGTCGGCCCGGACGGGCGCGGCACGATGCCGATCAGCACCGCTGCCGGCACCGCTCGCTTCTCGTCGGGGATCGGCACGGGCGCGGGCTGATTCTCATGGTCGCCGCGCGGCCGGCTGATCACGTCGCCGAGCGCCGGCGGCTCGGGCCGCAGCCGTTTGCGCGCCAGAGCCGCGAAACCCTCGGCGCTCAGGTCGAGGGCGGTTTCCATCGTCGTCAGCACGCTAGGCCCTCGATCTCGCTCGCCGGCACCACCGGATAGAATTCGCGTGCGGCGGCGACCCCGAACATCGCCTCACCTTCGACATCCCGCACGTCGCCCAATGCCAGCAGGTCATAAGTCAGCGCCCGCGTCAGCCGGGCCCAGAGGCCGCGCCGGACATGGACATAAGGTGTCAGCCCGTCCTTCGCAGCCCGCGCGAAACGCAAGCCATGCTCCGGCCCCACGCAGACCAGATCGTCGACCTGCGTCCGGAAGGCGATGGTCCGGCCATCGCCCTCGCCATCGACCTGCATCTCGACCGCCTGGAACGGCGCATCCTCGACGGTGATCCCGACTTTCTCGACCGGGGTCACGAGAAAGTAATCGTCGTCCTCGCGCTTTAGGACCGAGGAGAACAGCTTCACCAGCGCCGGCCGGCCGATCGGCGTGCCCATGTAGAACCAGGTGCCGTCAGCGGCGATGCGCATGTCGAGATCGCCGCAGAAGGGCGGGTTCCAGCGCTCGACCGGCGGCAGGCCGCGGGTCTTGCCGTCGCCGAGCGAGGCCATCAGGCGCTCCATCGCCTGGCCCGGTCCCGTCATCTGATCCTCCCTGGCCCCTGGCTGCGGCATCGTGCGCGCATCGCGTTTCCGCCTTGAACTCCACATAATCGTGAAGCCGAGATGATGTGTACCGTTCCATTCGGCGCTTGAGCCGCCGTGATGGCCCGTCCACACTGAACGGCCGAACGCATCGACGGTTCGCAGGACGGCGCAACGGCCCGCGACAGTGAAGGAGACCGACATGGCGGCGCAAGCCCGTGCAAGCGAGAGCAACTCCACGATCGATCTCGACAGCGGCATCGTCGAGGCGGCGGAAGCGGCCCTCGGTGCCATCGGCGCGGCGCGCAAGGAAATCGGCCAGGTCATCTTCGGGCAGCAGAAGGTCGTCGATCTCTCGCTGGTGACGCTGTTTTCCGGCGGCCACGGCCTGCTCGTCGGCGTGCCCGGCCTGGCCAAGACCAAGCTCGTCGAGGCGATGGGCACGGTGCTGGGGCTCGCAGCCCGGCGCGTCCAGTTCACGCCGGATCTGATGCCCTCGGACATCCTCGGCTCCGAGGTTCTCGACGAATCGAGCGACGGCAAGCGCCATTTCCGCTTCATCAAGGGCCCGGTCTTCGCCCAGCTCCTGATGGCGGACGAGATCAACCGCGCCTCGCCGCGCACCCAGTCCGCGCTGCTGCAGGCGATGCAGGAACACCATGTCACGGTGGCTGGCGAGCGCTATGACCTGCCGGCTCCCTTCCATGTGCTGGCGACCCAGAACCCGATCGAGCAGGAAGGCACCTATCCCCTGCCCGAGGCCCAGCTCGACCGCTTCCTGCTCGAGATCGATGTCGGTTATCCCGACCGCGAGGCCGAGCGCCGCATCCTGCTGGAGACGACCGGAGCCGCAGAATACAAGCCCACGCAGGCGATGACCGCGGAGACGCTGATGTCGATCCAGCGCCTCGTCCGCCGCCTCCCCGTCGGCGAGGCCGTCGTCGATGCGATCCTCGACCTCGTCCGCTCCGCCCGTCCCGGCGAGGGCGAGGCCTCGGTCACCGACAAGCTCTCCTGGGGCCCCGGCCCGCGCGCCAGCCAGTCGCTGACGCTGGCCGTGCGCGCCCGCGCGCTCGTCGAGGGCCGGCTCGCTCCTTCCATCGACGATGTCGCGGCGCTTGCGATTCCCGTCTTGAAGCACCGCGTTGCCCTGACCTTCGCCGCCCGCGCCGATGGTGAGACGGTCGAGGGGCTGATCGGCAAGCTCGTGGAACGGCTGGGATAGGCCGATGTTGCGCACGCGCGTTCTGGGTCCGGGCGAAAGACGGCCATCACGGCCGGTCCTTACGGAGTCGCTCGACCTCGCCGCGCGCCTGCCGCGCCTGATCCTGGAGGCGCGGCGCGTTTCCGCCAGCATCCATGGCATCCATGGCCGCCGCCGCTCCGGCCCGGGCGAGACCTTCTGGCAATACCGCCCGCTGGTCGCCGGCGAATCGGCCTCGCGCATCGATTGGCGCCGCTCCGCCCGCGACGGCCATCTCTTCGTCCGCGAGCGCGAATGGGAAGCCTCGCATTCGATCTGGCTCTGGATCGACCGCTCGCCCTCGATGGGCTTCGCCTCCTCGCTGGCCATGGCCTCGAAGCTCGACCGCGCGCTCGTCGCCGGTTTCGCCCTGGCCGAGACGATGGTCGAAGGCGGCGAGCGCGTCGGCCATCTCGGGCTGACGCGGGCGCTGGCGTCGCGCCGCATCGTCGAGATGCTGGCGCAGGCGATCCTTGCGGATGAACGCAACGCCTCCTCCGACCTGCCGCCTGAAGCGCCGCTGCCCCGATTGGCGGAAGCGATCATCATCACCGACGGTCTCTCGCCCGCCACGGCGCTGACCCAGCGGATCGCGACGCTGGCCTCGTCGGGCGCGCGCGGCCATGTCCTGCTGATCGCCGATCCGATCGAGGAGACCTTCCCCTTCAGCGGCCAGGCTGAATTGTTCGATCTGGAGGATGGGCTGACCTTGCGCGTCGGCGATGCCGGCGCCTGGGGCGATGAGTATCGCCAGCGCCTCGCCGCCCATCGCGAGGCGATCACCGAAGCCTGTCGCAAGGCCGGCTGGACCCTGACGCTGCATCGCACTGACCGGCCGGCCAGCGAAGCGGTACTGCGCATCGCGAGTCTCGTCGCCGCCTCGCGCAGCGCCTCGGGCTTCTGAGGGGAACGCCGATGTTGAGCGCCCTGCCCTTCAGCTTCTCCGCCCCGCTCGCCCTCGCGGCGCTCGCTTTGCTGCCGGCGCTCTGGCTGATCCTGCGCGTAACGCCGCCGCGCCCGCGCCGGATCGATTTCCCGCCGCTCAAGATCATGGCGGATCTGATCGCCAAGCGCGAGACGCCGGCCCATACGCCCTGGTGGCTGCTCGCCCTGCGCATGGCGGTGGCCGCGCTCGCGATCCTCGCCGTCGCCGGTCCGGTCTGGAACCCGGTTCGCGATGCCGAGCCCTCGCGCGGCCCCGTCCTGCTGCTGATCGACAACGGCTTCGGCGCCGCGACCGACTGGTCGGAGCGCGTCGCGGTCGCCGAATCGCGCATCGCTGCAGCTACCCGCGAAGGCCGCCCGGTCGCCGTGCTCGGTCTCGCCGAAGCGCCGGCCGCGATCACACTCGCCGAGCCGCGCACCGCGCTCGACCGGTTGCGCGCGCTCGCCCTGCAACCGCATGCGCCGGACCGCGCCGCTCATCTCCAGCGTATCGAGGCCTTCCTGCAAAGCTCGCCCAGTGCCGAGATCGTCTGGGTCGCCGATGGGCTGGGCGTTTCCGACGATGGCAGCTTCCTCGCCCGGCTGAAGCAGGATGCGCAGGCCCGCCGCCTCGCTGTTCATGCCGATCCAGCCACGCAACTCGCCCTCTCCGCGCCCGAAAATCTCGCGGGCGCCCTGACCGTCAAGGTGCTGCGCCCGAGCGCCAGTGCGCCAGCGACGGGCCAGGTCCGCGCGCTCGATCTCAAGGGCCTGCCGCTCGGCAACGCGCCCTTCATCTTCGAGGGCAGCGGCCTTGAAACCACCGCGCGCCTGACCTTGCCGATCGAGGTCCGCAACGCCGTCTCGCGGTTGGAGATCATCGGCGAGCGCAGCGCCGGCGCCGTGGCGCTGCTCGACGACAGCGCCAAGCGCCGCCGCGTCGGCCTGGTCTCAGGCGCAACCGCCGATACCGCGCAGCCCCTGCTGTCACCGACCTATTACCTCTCCCGCGCCCTCCAGCCCTTCGCCGAAATCCGCGAGCCGCGCCAAGGCTCGACCGACCCGATCGGCGAAATGCTGGCGCAGAATCTCTCCGTGCTCGTCCTTGCCGATATTGGCGCGCTCGATCGCGAAACGGCCGATAAGGTCACGAGCTTCGTCGAGCGCGGCGGCGTGCTGCTGCGTTTCGCCGGCGCTCGTCTCGCCGCCGCATCCGACGACCTGACGCCGGTGCGTTTGCGCCGCGGCGGTCGCACGCTCGGCGGCGGCCTGTCCTGGGAGACGCCGCGCAAGCTCGCGCCCTTCACCCGCGAGAGCCCCTTCTTCGGCCTGGCCATCAGCGACGACATCCGCGTCAGCCGTCAGATCCTGGCCGAGCCGGAACCGAACCTCTCCCGCAAGACCTGGGCGGCGCTTGAGGACGGCACGCCCGTCGTCACCGCCGAGCGGCGCGGCGACGGCCTCGTCGCCATGGTCCATGTCACCGCCGACACCACCTGGTCGAACCTTCCGCTCTCGGGCCTCTTCGTCGACATGCTCCGCAAGATCGTGAACCTCGCCGGCAACGGCCCCGCCGCGGCTGAAACCCAGGGCGACGACAAGCGCGTCGAGACTCTCTCGCCGACCCGCGTGCTCGACGGTATCGGCCAGTTCCGCTCGGCGCCCGCGACCGCCCAGCCGGTGGCGCGCAACTATGCCGGCCGCGCGACGCTTGCTCACCCGCCTGGCCTCTACGGCCCGACCGACGGCTCGCTCGCGGTCAACGCACTGACGCCGACCGACACGCTTGCCGCGCTCGACCTCGCGAGCCTCGGCGTCGCCGTCTTGCCGATCGACGAGCCGGTCGCGCGCGATATCCGCCCGCCGCTTCTCGTGCTCGCCCTGCTCCTGCTCGTCGCCGACACGCTGGCGACGCTCTGGCTCGGCGGACGCCTCAGCTTCGCCCGCCTGCGCAAGGCGGCCGCGCCCGCCGCGATCCTGCTCGCACTCGGAGCCTCATTCGCGCTGGCGCCCGATCATGCTCGCGCCCAGCAACCCGCGCCAACCCCGCAAGCCGACACCCGCCCGCCGATCCCGCGCGCCCTGCTCGCCAATGGCGCGCAGACGCGGCTCGCCTATGTCGTGACCGGCGACAAGGCGGTCGACGACATGTCCAAGGCCGGCCTCACGGGCCTCAACACGGTGCTCGGCGCCCGCACGGCGCTGGAGCCCGGCGAGCCTGTCGGCGTCAGCGTCGAGCGCGACGAGCTCGCCTTCTTCCCGGTTCTGTACTGGCCGATCGTCGCCGGCCGGCCTCTGCCTTCGGCCGAGACGTTGCGCAAGCTCGAAGCCTATATGAAGGGCGGCGGCCTCGTGATTTTCGACACCCGCGACGCGATGAGTGCCCGCCCCGGCGGCGGCACCACGCCCGAGGGCGACCAGCTCAAACGCATGCTGCAGACGCTCGACATCCCCGAGCTGGAGCCGCTGCCGCGCGACCACGTCCTGACCAAGACCTTCTACATCCTCGACGAGCTTGTCGGCCGCTACGATACCGGTACGACCTGGGTCGAGACGCTGCCGCCGGCCGACAGCGACGGGCGCCGCCCGGCGCGCGCCGGAGATAACGTCTCGCCCATCGTCATCACCGCCAACGACCTCGCCTCCGCCTGGGCGATCGATCGGCGCGGCGAAGGGCTGGTGCCGCTTTCGGGCGGCGATCCACGCCAGCGCGAACTGGCCCTGCGCGGCGGCATCAATCTCGTGATGTATGCGCTCACCGGCAACTACAAGGCCGATCAGGTCCATGTCCCGGCCCTGCTCGAGCGGCTGGGACAATAGCCATGTGGAGCGTCTCACTCGCCCCGCTAGTGCCCTTGCCGCTGCTGATCGGCTTGGCCGTGCTCGCGGCGCTGGCTGCCGGTGCGGCCATCGTGCTGGCCGGCCGCAGCGCCATCCTGCGCGCGCTCGCGCTCGTCGTGCTGACGACGGCGCTGGCCGATCCCTCGCTCGTCTTCGAGGATCGCGAGCCGGTCAAGGACGTGGTCTCGGTGGTGGTCGATCGCTCGGCCTCGAACCGCCTCGCCGATCGCGCGGCCCAGACCGATGCCGCCGTCGCCGAGATCGAGCGGCAATTGCGCGGCATCCCCAATATCGAGCCCCGGATCGTCGACCTGCGGGACGCCCAAGGGACCAATGACGGCACCCGCCTGTTCGAAGCGCTGTCGAACAGCCTCGCCGACGTGCCCTCCGAGCGTGTCGCCGGCGCCATCGCGATCACCGACGGCCTCGCCCATGACGCGCCAGCCAATGCCGAGGCCCTCGGCCTGCGTGCGCCGCTGCATGTCCTGACCACCGGCCGCAATGCCGAGATCGACCGCCGCATCGTGCTGGTCGATTCGCCGCGCTTCGGCATCGTCGGCAAGGACCAGATCATCCGGCTGCGCGTCGTCGACAAGGGCGGCCCCGGCCGCGCTGGCCTCACGATCCGCCGCGATGGCGAGATCATTGCCCGCCGCGAAGTCGCGACCGGCCAGACCGTACAGGTTCCCGTTCGCATCGACCGGGGCGGGCCGAACGTGGTCGAGATAGAGGCCGCTCCGCTCAACAACGAATTGACGCTGGCGAACAATCGCGCCGTCATCACCATCGAAGGCGTCCGCGACAAACTTCGCGTGCTGCTGGTCTCGGGCGAGCCGCATCCGGGCGAGCGTACCTGGCGCAATCTCCTCAAGGCCGACGCCAATGTCGACCTCGTGCATTTCACCATCCTGCGCCCGCCGGAGAAGCAGGACGGCACGCCGATCAACGAGCTCTCGCTGATCGCCTTCCCGACGCGCGAGCTGTTCCAGGTCAAGATCAAGGAATTCGACCTGATCATCTTCGACCGCTACGCCAACCAGTCGATCCTGCCGCTGCTCTATTTCGAGAATATCGTCCGCTATGTCCGCGACGGCGGCGCGCTGCTCGTCGCGGCAGGGCCCGAATATGCGGGCTCCCAGACGCTGGCGCGCACGCCGCTCGGCCAGATCCTGCCGGCCCTGCCCGACGGCAGCGTCATCGACGAGGCCTATCGCGCCGAAGTCAGCGAACCCGGCAAGCGCCACCCCGTCACCCGCGACCTGCCGGGCTCGGAAGTCTCGCCCCCGCGCTGGGGCGAGTGGCTGCGCATGGTTGGCGCCCAGGCGCGGGCTGGCAGCGCGCCGGTCATGACTGGCCCGGGAGACCGCCCCTTGCTGATGCTGGCGCGCGAGCAGAAGGGCCGCGTCGCGCTCTTCCTCTCCGACCATGCCTGGCTCTGGGCTCGCGGCTTCCGCGATGGCGGCCCCTATCTCGACCTGCTGCGCCGCCTGAGCCACTGGCTGATGAAGGAGCCGGAGCTGGAGGAAGAGGCCCTGCGCGCCACCGTCCGCGGCGCGACCGTCGAGGTCGAGCGCCAGACGCTGCGCGACAACCCCTCGCCTGTCACCATCACCGGGCCGGACGGCCAGTCGCGGACAGTGACGCTCGAAGCCGGGCGCCCCGGCCTGTTCACGGCTCGGATCCCGACCAGCGAACTCGGTCTCTACCGGCTGACCGCCGACAATCTCACCGCCTTCGCCAGCGTCGGCCCCGAGAACCCGCGCGAACTGATGGAAGTGGTCAGCGACCCCACCGCGCTTCAGGCATTGGCACAGGCGACCGGCGGCTCTTCCCGGCGCATCGGCCGCGAGAGCAGCTCAGCCGTCAACGTGCCGCGCATCGTGCCGGTGCGCTCAGGCAGCCAGTTCGCCGGCAATGACTGGATCGGCCTCAGGATCAGCGATTCCGGCATCGTGCGCGGCGTGCGCATCTCGCCGCTCTTCATCGGGCTGATCGGCCTCGCCGTGCTGTTCGGCGCACTCGTCGCCGGTTGGCTCGGCGAGAGCGGCAGGCGCCTCAGGCGTCAGAGCTGAAGCGCATCGAGGTCACCGCCCCGCTGCGCTGCTTCAGCACGCCCTCGACCAACTCCAGCGCCAGGAAGCGCGCCGGATCGGCCGGCCCCGGCAGCACGAGTTGGCCGGGCGGCAGGACCTTGAAGCCGAAGCGAGCGTAATAGGGCGCGTCCCCGATCAGCATGATCAGGTCATGCCCGGTCTCGCGTGCCGCCTCAATCGAGCGGTTCATCAGCGCAGCGCCGATGCCCCGGCCTTCGAAGGCGGGATCGACGGTCAGCGGCCCTAGCATCAGCGCCTTGTGGCCGCCGGCCAGGACCGCCGTCACTTTCACGGAGCCGACGAGGAAGGTGCCGACATGGGCTGCGAAAGACAGGGCATGATCCGGCGGCACGCCCTCGCGCAGGCGGAAGGCGGTGCGGGCGAAGCGGCCGGGGCCGAAGGCGCGCTCATGCAGGCGCTCGATCGCGGCGGCGTCCACGGGGAGCTCGTGGCGGATGGTCAGAGGCAGGGATGTCATGATGATCGACGCTTAAGCGGGAGGCAGGTCGGCTGAGCGAGGGCAGGCGCGTGCGGGCGCACTACCGGGAGGGCGCATTCAGCGCGCCGGTCGTCGCAGGTCTCGCAGGCTCAGCCGGATCATCATGAAAGCGCCTCTACAGCATCGGGCCGGAAAGGGAAATCCGCCTTTAGGAAAAATCTGATGCGACGCAATAGGACTCCCGCGCGGTGTCCACCCATCTCGTATCGATCTCCTGGGGAGACTTGCCGGCCTTGCCGGATTGGTCTCAACTCCGGTCTACAAGCGGGGGAACAGGTCACGCAAACCGGAGGCGATCTCGCTCTTCGGAACGGAGGAAGCCGATGTCCCGATCGAAGCCGCTCGCCCCTGCCCTTCTTCTCGCGGCCCTGTGCCTGCCGGCGCTGGCCCAGCAGCCGGCCCCGCCGAAGGAGCCGGTTCGGGACGAGTTCTTCTGGCTCGGCGAGATGAACAAGGCGAGCACCGTCATCAACGCCGAGCAGGGCCTGCTCGATCGGGAACTGGCGCCGAAGCTCGCGCAGGGCATCGCGAGGGTGATCGAGGCCGGCAATAAGCCCGGCGCCAAACGGCCCTCCACGGTCATCACCTTCGAGCCGCTGATGATCAAGGAAGCCGGCGTCGAGGTCACGCTGATCCATGCCGGCCGCTCCAGCCAGGACATGCACGCGACCTACCGCGCCGCGATCATGCGCGACCGGCTCCTGACCCTGGCCGACCGCCTCAACCAGGCAACGCGGACGATGGTCGAGCTCGCCGCGGCGCATCGCGACACGGTCGTACCCAACTACACCAACGGCGTCGCCGCCCAGCCCAACAGCTACGGCCACTACCTTCTCGGCCTCGTTGCCGGGCTCGATCGCGACGCCCAGCGCATCCGCGAGACCTATGCCCGCGTCGACCGCTCGCCGATGGGCACGACCGTGCTCAACGGCACGAGCTGGCCGCTCGATCGCCAGCGCATGGCGGATTATCTCGGCTTCGCCGCCCTCGTCGACAATGCCTACGACGCCTCGCAGATCGCGGCGGCCGACCTGCCGGTCGAAGTCAGTGGCATCGTCACCGGCATCGCGCTGCATGTCGGCGGCTTCATCGAGGACGTGATGACGCAATATGCCCAGGCGCGGCCCTGGATCCTGCTGCGCGAAGGCGGCGGCACGACCGGCAGCGGCAACACCTATGTCTCCAGCGCCATGCCGCAGAAGCGCAATCCCGGCCTGCTCAACGGCACACGCGAGGACGCCTCGACCGCGCTCTCGCTGGCAATGGGCCCCGTGTTCAGGGCGCATAACATCCCGCCCGGCATGCCCGACGCCAAGGACGCCAAGACCAACAGCGCGATGGTCGACAGCGCGGCCAGGTCACTGCAGGGACTGGATCGCATCCTGAAGGCACTCGCCATCGATCCCGAACGCGCGCTGGAAGAGCTCAATAGCGACTGGACGGCGTCGCAGGAGCTCGCCGACGTGCTGATGCGGAAATACAAGCTGCCCTTCCGCGCCGGCCATCATTTCGCGTCGGAAGTCGTCGACTACGCCAAGCTCAACAATATCAAGCCGACCGATTTCCCCTATGCGCAGGCGCAGGCGATCTATCGCAAGGCGGCGACGGAGCTGGGTCTGGCGGCGACGGAGCTGCCGATGAGCGAGGCCGAGTTCCGCTCGACACTCGATCCCGTCGCGATCGTGAAGAACCGCGCCACCTCCGGCGGCCCGCAGCCGGCCGAGATGGACCGGATGCTGGCCGAAGCGAAGCAGCGCATCGACCGGCAGGATGCCTGGATCAAGGACCGGCGCGCCAAGATCGCGGCGGGACTGGCCAAGCTCGACGCCGATTTCGCGACGCTGGCAAAAAGCGCGAACTGAGGGGCCGGGTGCCTCACCACTCCGCCGCAGGCGGCTGCCCGGAGAGGATCTCCGCCAGCCGCCGCCGCGTCGCCGGCGTCGTCCCTTCCGGCAGGCGATCGAGCGGAAAAAAGCCGGCTTCCGCGATTTCACGATCCGGCTGCTTGACATGGTCAACCCGGAACTGCCGCAGCACATAGACCGCGACATGGTCGCGCCGCGAAATCCTGCGATTGAAGAAGAGCCCGTGCAGGATCGGCCGTTCGGTCGGAGCGATGCCCGCCTCCTCCGACAATTCGCGCTCCAGCGACAATTCCGCCGTCTCGCCGACCTCGACCCCGCCGCCCGGAAAATGCCAGCCGGGCACATAGGTGTGGCGGATCAGGAAGACCTCGCCGCGCTCGTTCAGGACGACGGCGCGCACGCCAAAAGTCATGCCGCGCGCGAAGCGGAAATAGGCATGCAGCAGCCGGGTCACGAGACGCTGCGCGAGAGTCCGCGGCCTGTCCGGATCGGCATTCGGCTGAGGCGTCGCTGATTGCATCCGATCGATTCTCAAGGGCACGTTAATTGTCTATGCAAAAAACGCATGACGGACCGTCAAGCACCTCAATTGTTCTGCCACAAACGCGCCCCAAATGAGGCAGATATCGCACTGCAACATCAGGACCCCAAGACGATGCTTCTCTCTTTCATCATCGCCCGCTTCAAGGCCAAGCCGGCCTATGTCTGGAAGCCCGCCGTCACGCTGACCGATTCCCGCATCGTGTCGGAACTGACCGGCGCCGCCAACTAAGGTCTTTGGACCTTTCCGCAGTCCAGGCGCGCCACGGCGCGCTTGACTGACGGCCTCCTGCGGAGGCAAGCGCTTGAGCGTGTTCAAGCTCGCGCATCTGTCCGACCCGCATCTCGGCCCACTCGCCGGGTTTTCGCTGCATCAGCTCATCGGCAAGCGCGCGACCGGCTATGTCAATTGGCGGCGCAAGCGCAGGCATGCCCATGACATGGATATCCTGGCGCGTATCGTCGCCGACATCCATGCCCAGGGTCCAGATCACGTCGCCTGTACCGGCGATGTCGCCCATATCGGCCTGCCCGACGAATTCAAGACCGCCATCGCCTTCCTCGACACGCTTGGCCCGCGCGAAACGGTCAGCTTCGTGCCGGGCAACCACGATACCTATGCCCGCTCCTCGTTGAAGCCTCTGGCGGGCCTACTTGCACCCTGGACAGCCGATGACGAGGGCAAGGCCGGCTATCCCTGGTATCGCCGCCGCGGCCCCGTCGCTCTGATCGGCGTCAATAGTGGCGTGCCCACCCTCCCCCTGATGGCGACAGGCCGCGTCGGCAGCGAGCAGATCGCCCGGACCGAGGCGCTGCTGGACCGTGCCCGCGACGAGGGACTGATCCGCGTCGTGCTGATCCATCATCCCCCCTATGTCGGCGGCGCCAAGCGCGGCCGCGAATTGGTCGATGCCGCCTCCTTCGAGGCGATGCTGAAGCGCAAGGGCGCGGACCTCGTCCTGCACGGCCATAATCACAGTTTCTCGCTGGCCTGGCGGCCTGGTCTCAGCCGCGACGTGCCGATCGTCGGCGTGCCCTCGGCCTCGATCGGCCCTCGCGGCCATGGCGAGCTTGGCACCTGGCACCTGTTCCACATCGAAGGCGCTGCCGATGCACCGCGGATCACGCTGGAACAGCGCGGCTTCGAGCCGGACGGCACCGTCATCCATCGCCAGGAGATCATTCTGACGAAAGCGACCTGAAGGGTGTCATCCCGTGCGCGCTGCAGCGTGCAACGCTGCGGCGCAGACACGGGACCGCGCGACGACAGAGGCTCCCGCCGTCGCACACCCAACAGTGTGCCCTTTTCTGAGAACGGTCCCGTGTCTGCGGAGCCGCACTGCGTGCCGCAGCGCGCACGGGAACACGCGGTCCTCAGACGCAGCGGCCACCGTCGACGGCGAGCACCGAGCCCGTCACCATGTCGGCCTCGTCCGAGCACAGGAACAGAGCGGCATTGGCGATGTCCTGCGGCGTCGAGAACCGGCCCCACGGGATCGAAGCCGTGAACTGCTCGCGCCGCTCGGGCGTGTCCTCGCCCATGAAGGTGGCGAGCAGCGGCGTCTCGCCGGCGACCGGCGCGATCGCGTTAACGCGGATCTTGTCCGGCGCGAGCTCGACCGCCATCGACTGCGAGATCAGGTTCGCCGCGCCCTTCGAGCCGTTGTACCAGGTCAGGCCCGGACGCGGACGCACGCCGGCCGTCGAGCCGATGTTCAGGATCACGCCGCCGCCATGCTGCCGGAAATGCGGCACGGTCGCGCGTGCCATCAGATAGATCGACTTCACGTTCACCGCGAAGATCCGGTCGAACTCCTCCTCGGTCACCTCGATCATCGGCTTGTTGCGATGGGTGGTGCCGGCATTGTTCACGACGATGTCGAGCCGCCCGACCTTGGCCAGGATCTTCTCGACCGCCTTGTCGACACTCTTGGCCTTGCCGACATCGCAGGTCACGGCAAAGGCCTTGCGGCCGATCGCCTTGGCGGCTTCCTTGGCCTTGTCGCCGTTGATGTCCAGCACCGCGACGCGCGCGCCCTCCCGCACGAAGGTCTCGGCGATGCCGAAGCCGAACCCCTGCGCCGCGCCGGTCACCAGCGCCGTCTTGCCTTTGAGTCTCATGGTCGTCCCTCGCGGTCTTGTGGCCACGATGTTTGAAACGATTGAGCACAGCGGTAAATGCGCTTTTGCGCGCGGGCGGATGCGGAAATGGGATGGCGGGCCTTAAGCCCCGATCTCCTCGCGCAGCATCTCGAGCTCCAGCCAGCGCTCCTCGGCCTCGCCGATCTCGCGTGCCACCTCTTCGAGCCGCGCCGTCGCCTTAGCGAAGAGTTTTGGATCGCGCGTGTAGAGATCGCCGGCCACCGCCGTGTTGAGTTTCGCCGCCTCGGCCTGCAACGTCTCGATCTTCTTCGGCAGTGTCTCCAGCGCATGCTTCTCGTTGAAGGAGAGCTTGCGTTTGGACGCGGACGCGGCGGGCACTGCGGCAGCCTTGGGCTCGGCAGGCACCGCCTTCTCGATCGGCCGTGCCTTGGCCCCGACGCCGCGCCCGCGCTGCGCCAGCATGTCGGAATAGCCGCCGGCGAACTCGGTCCAGACGCCGTCGCCATCCGAGATCAGCACCGAGGAGACGACGCGGTCGATGAAGTCGCGGTCATGGCTGACCAGCAGGACGGTGCCCTGATAGTCGGCCAGCAGTTCCTGCAGCAGGTCGAGCGTCTCGAGATCGAGATCGTTGGTCGGCTCGTCGAGCACCAGGAGGTTCGAGGGCTTGGCCAGCGCGCGAGCCAGCATCAATCGCCCGCGCTCGCCGCCCGAGAGCGCGCCGACCGGCGTGCCGCGCTGGATCGGCTGGAACAGGAAGTCCTTCATGTAGGAGATGACATGGCGCGGCTGGCCGCCGACCATGACCTGGTCCGAGCCGCCACCGGTCAGCGCATCGCCGAGCGGCGTCTCCGGATCGAGGCTCTCGCGGCGCTGGTCGAGCGTCACCATCTCCAGCGCCGTGCCGAGCTTCACCTTGCCGGAATCGGGCTTGAGCGCCCCGGTTAGCAGGTTGATCAACGTGGTCTTGCCGGCGCCGTTCGGCCCGACGATGCCGATCCGGTCGCCGCGCGCGACGCGCAGCGACAGGTTCTTGACGATCGTGTTGTCGCCATAGGCCTTGGCGACGTCGATCGCGTCGATGACGAGCTTGCCGGAGCTCTGCGCCTCGCTGGCTTCCAGCCGGACATTGCCTTGCGCGGCGCGCGCGGTACGGCGCTGGTCGCGCAGCGCATGCAGCTCGCCCAGGCGGCGCTGGTTACGAGTCCGGCGGGCGCTGACGCCATAGCGCAGCCAGTCCTCCTCCCGGGCGATCTTGCGGTCGAGCTTGTGGCGGTCGAGTTCCTCCTGCGCCAGCACCTCGTCACGCCAGGCCTCGAACTCGCCGAAACCTCGCTCCGCCCGCCTGGTCACGCCGCGATCGAGCCAGATCGTCGCGCGCGACAGCGAGGTCAGGAAGCGTCTGTCGTGGCTGATCAGCACCATGGCCGAGCGCAGCGATTTCAGCTCCTGCTCCAGCCACTCGATGACCGGCAGGTCGAGATGGTTGGTCGGCTCGTCCAGCAGCAGGATGTCCGGCTCCGGCGCCAGCACGCGGGCCAGTGCCGCGCGACGACCCTCGCCACCCGACATCGAAGCCGGGTTCTCCTGCCCGGTCAGGCCGAGCTCGGTCAGCAGGTATTGCGCGCGATAGGCATCGTCGCCCGGTCCCAAGCCGGCCTCGACATAGGCGAGCGCCGTGTCGAACCCGGTGAAATCCGGCTCCTGCGGCAGATAGCGGATGGTCGCGCCCGGTTGGACGAAGCGCTCGGCATGATCGGGCTCCACGATCCCCGCGGCGATCTTGAGCAAAGTCGACTTGCCCGAACCGTTGCGGCCGACGAGGCAGACGCGCTCCCCGGCCGAAACCGCGATCTCGGCAGCTTCAAGCAGCGGCTGTCCGCCGAAGGTGAGCGCGACGTCGCGCAGATGCAGCAAGGGAGCCATGATCCGTCCTGTGTTCGGCCTGCGGGATAGACCGCCACTGCTCCGCTGTCACGTCCGCAAGCCATGGCACGACGCTTGCCAGCACCGATATGCCCCTTATCGTGACCGGAATTGTGGCCTGATGAGTCCAAGAGCGATGTTCAGCGAACGCCCGATCGGGATCGGCCATAATGGCGGCCCGCCGCTGAAGGAGCGAAAGCGCCGCTCCGCCACCGGCTCCGGCAATATCGGCCGCTATTTCGACTGGCGCTTCGCCCATCGCAAGGCCTGGAAGAAGCCCCGCGACGTCGCGCTGCGGCGCGAGGAGAAGGCCTCGGCCTTGGGCCTCACCTATGAGGAATATTCGCTGGAGGTCATGGAGCGCGGCTATTACCCGCAGCCCGAGCATGTCGAGACGATCAAGTCGAAGCGCGCCCAGCGCCGCAAGGATGGCGGCGTGGTCGGCCAGTCGCTGAAGGGCATGAAGCTGAGCTGAGGTTCACCCGCCAAGCCAGCGCCGGACAAGGCGCGTCGCCGGCTTCTCGAAGAAGCGGTAGAGCAGCAGCGCTGCAACCACCGAACCGGCAAGCGCCAGCGCTATATAGAGCGCCGGCGAATGCAGCCCGAGCCTCAGCACGACCTCGCGCATCCCGCGGATCACGAAGGGATGGACGAGATAGAGCGCATAAGAGGCGTCACCGACCGCAGCCAGGGCCTTGATTGGCGGCAGCGGCACGATCCCCTCGCGGCCGCAGCCGGCGGCGAGCATCAGCAGAACCGCCGCGCTGCCGCGCCACAAGACGCTACTCCAGGGGCCATCCGTGCCCGGAAAATGGGCAGCAGCGACCAGCAAACCAGCACCCGCCATCGCGACGGCGATCCGCAGCGCACCGTGAAAACGCAAGCCCTTCTGCCGGAGGACCGCGATACCCATCCCTGCTGCGAATTCGAGCACGATCGGCTGCCCCCAGAAGCCGAAGGGCAGCGCCAGTGGGCCGCTCAGGCTTTCCGCCCCGACCAGCAGCACCAGCACGAGCGTGATCGCCGGCAAGGTCCAGCGCCGCGGCACCATCAGCCCGGCGGCGAACAGGGCGTAGAACAGCATCTCGTAGTTCAGCGTCCAGCCCAGCGAATAGACCGGCTGGACGAAGCCTTGGGTCGAGATCACTGGCCAGAACAGGTAGGAGCCGAGGATCTGCTGGAGGCTCGGCGTTCCGGAATTGAGCAGGGCCGGAACCGCGAGTCCGACCAGCAGGAACAGCGTCGTCATCGCCCAGTAGAGCGGCACGATGCGCGCGAGCCTCCGCTTCAGGAACAGGCGCGCGGCGCCGTCGCGCCCGAACAGGTCCTGCGAGGCATGGACCATGATGAAGCCGGAGACGACGAAGAAGATGTCGACGCCCGCCATCCAGGGCAGCAAATCGCTGCGCGTGAAGCTCAGGCCAGCCTGCGCCGCCACGATGGCAGCATCCGGCTGGACATGATGGATCGCGACCATGAATGCCGCGAGCGCGCGCAGAACCTGGATCGAATGGATGGGCTGCACGCGAACCTGAAGAGATGCTGAGCGGAAAGACCGCTCAGCCAAACCACAGCCGCTTGGGATCGTCGAGCCCGAAGCGATGGAGATTGGCGGCGATCGCCGCCAACCCCTGCTCGGCCGCATCCGTCGCGGTGATCACATGCAGGGCGAAACGCTCGGCCAGATCCTCCATCGGCGGCTTGCCGGCGAAGGCCGCACGAATCGCCGCCTTATCCCCGAGCGGCAGCAGATGCGGCGCGATGCCGCCTGCGATGTAGACGCCGCCCGTTGCCTTGAAGACCAGCGCAAGGTCGCCGGCCACCCGCGCCAGCAGGCGCCAGAAGCAGACCACCGCCATCAGCGACGCCGGATCGCCATCATGGGCGAGCCGGGAGACGTCGGCCGCGCTGACCTCGGCCTCCAGCATGCCGGAGGTGCGGGCGACCGCCTTGTGCAGACGCACGAGCCCATCGCCGCTCAAGAGATGCTCGACCGTCAGGCGCGGGATGCCTTCGCTCAACGCCGGCCAGATTTTCTGCTCGGTCTGGTCCTCCGGTCCGATGCCGATATGGCCGGATTCGGTCGGAATCAGCACGCCGCGCTCGCCGCGCATCAGCAGCGCCGCAGCGCCGAAACCGGTCCCCGGCCCGAGCACGAGCTTCACGCCATCCGGCTCGGGCTCGCCCTCGACCAATGTGGTGAGATCATCAGACTTCAGCACGGCGAGCGAGGCCGAAAGCGCCTCGAAATCATTGACCATCAGGCCTTGAGTCAGGCCGAGCGCACCCGCGATTCGCGGCCCCTCCAAATGCCAGACGGCATTGGTCAGTTGCGCCTCCCGTCCTTCAAGGGGGCCGGCGACGGCGAGCACAGCGGAGCGCGGCTTCTCCGCCACGTCCGCGAGAACGGCACTGAAGGCCGCTTCGGGCGTCGGATAGCTGCCCGTGCCGATCCGCGCCAATGGCTGGGGCGCGCAGTCAGCATCGTTCACCAGCGACAAGCGGCAGTTCGTGCCGCCGATATCGGCGACCAGAACCGGGTAGGAGATCGAGGGCGGACGCATCAGAGCGGCTTCCGCCAGGGTGCGAACCAGCCGAGCCCTTCGAGCGTGCCGGCTTCCGGTCGATATTCGCAGCCGACGAAGCCGTCATAGCCGAGACCGTCGAGCTCGGCGAACAGCGTCGGATAGTCAGGCCCCGAGGCATCCGGCTCGTGCCGGCCATTGGCGCGGGCGATCTGGACATGTCCGACGAGCGGATAGAGCGCCTTCAGCTTCGCCGAGACGTCGCCATGGATCAGTTCGCAATGATACATGTCGAATTGCAGCCGCACGTTCGGCCTGCCGGATTCGCGGACATAGGCCGCGGCCTGCTCGAAATCGTTGAGGAAATAGCCCGGCATGTCCTTGCCGTTGATCGGCTCCACCAGAAGGTCGATGCCCTGCTCGCCGAGCTTGTCGGCGGCGTAGGCCAGCGAAGCCCGATAGGTCTTCTGCGCGACGGGATCGTTGGGATCGGCGAGCCCCGCCATCATGTGCAGGCGCTTGACCCCGGTTTCATGGACGTAAGCCAGCGCGGTATCGACCGACGCCCGGAACTCGGCCTCGCGGCCTGCCAATGAGGCTATGCCGCGCTCGCCCTTGGCGAAATCGCCGGGCGGGAGATTATAGAGCGCCTGGGTGAGATTGCCTCCCGCCAGCGCAAGCCCGACCTGCTCGGGCGTATGCTCATAGGGGAAGAGAAACTCGACTGCCTCGAACCCCGCCTCGGCGGCAGCCTTGAAGCGGTCGAGGAATTCCCATTCGGTGAACATCATCGACAGGTTGGTGGCAAAACGCGGCATGGAAATCTCTGCAGGCTGGGCACGATCGATCGCCACAGGCTAAACTGATGCGCCCGCCGCGTCATGGCCAAACGCGACAGGGAGGCAATGCGTTCCGCTACGGCCGTCCGGCCGTTACTTCCTCTCCGGCTTCGGCGGCGGGTTGGGATCGCTGGAGAAGCGCCGGAACACCATGTCGGGCGAGGATGTGTTGTGGCGCGAATGCGTCGTGCGCCCCATCCAGATATCGGTCGCCCTGCCACCGGGATAGGACATCAGCGCCTCCTCGCGCCAGCCCTTGGCGCCGGGCTCGCGCAGCGCGATGCGGGCGACATCGTTGTTGAACTCGGTAACATACATCGAGCGCAGCGCCAGAAAGCCCTTGCCCCCCGTCACCGGCTTGTCGAGGACGGCATCGAGCACCATCCGGTTCTCGTCGACGCTGTCGAGCTTGAGGCTGCCGGATGAGCCGTCCTTGAAGCTGAGCTTGAAGGTCAGCGTCGCGGGATCGAACGCAATCTCCTTGATATTCACGACCGGGCGCCCCTCCTGCTCGATTGGCCCGAACAGGAAGGAGGAACCGTAGGACGAGAAACCGAGATGCTCCGGCGGCAGCGGCCGGGCGCGCCAGTTACCGTCCTGTGGATAGACGACGAGCACTTCGTGCGACTTGTCTTTGCCGAGCTTCCAGAGTTGGACGAGATGCAGGTTCTTCTCCACGCGGTCGCCGACGCGGAAGGTCGCCTCCGCCGGGCGCCAGAAGCTCGGGAAGGTGTAGCCGACCAGCCAGTAGTCGATCGATTCGTAGAAGGTGACGCGGCGCGGCGGCGTCGGCGGCGAGAAGGACGGATCGCCCTTCATGTCGCAATTCGTCCAGTCGGCATCCCAATTGTCGCGCACGAGCCCCGCGACATAGGCCGGATGCGCCGCCTCGATCTGGAAGCGCCTGACCTCGGGCGAGACCACCTTGATCGTGACATTGTCCTTCTCGGCGCAGAGCACCGGCTCGGATTCGTTCTTCACCTCGACGGCGACCTCGCCTGCTGCCCGCGCTATCGTCAGCGAGGCGAGAAGAGCGATGGAAACCGCGAGCGGGCGAAGAAGGCTGGTCATGGCGATCCCTAGCAAGAGTTTGGAAACAACCTGATCACGGCGAGATGAACGCCGGCTGACCAAAGCTGCGGCAGGAATGGGCGGGAAAGCGACGGCAACCGCGACAACGCGCCACTCTCGCCGCGCATCACGGCACTGGTAGCAATAGCGGACGAGGACGCTTCTCCCTCTGCTACCGATGGGGCGATCGATGCAACCGCTGCTTCTCGGGGCCGGCGTGGTGATGGCGTTGACGGCACTGGTCCATTCGGTCGTCGGCGAGATCCTGATCTTCCGGCAACTGCGGAACGGCGGCATCGTTCCGACGCAAGGCGGCCCCTTGCTGAGAGAGCGTCATGTCCGGATACTCTGGGCAAGCTGGCATCTCGTCAGCATCCTCGGCCTGGCATTCGCCGCGATCTTGATCGCGATGGCGCAGACGCCAGGTGAGCCTCTGCCGAACACATGGCTGCTGAAGGTCACAATCGCCGGCACGCTTGCCGGCTCAGTGCTCGTGCTATTTGCGACGCGCGGCCGTCATCCCGGATGGCTCAGTCTGCTCGTGGCGGCGATCCTGGCCTGGCTCGGCAGCAGCAGCCTGTAGAAGGAGCCTCAGCCCGTCAGGATGGCGTAGACATCGCCCGAATTGGCCTCATGCGGCAGGCTGCGCAGGTAATCGCCCATCGCCTCCGCGCTTGCCGGCTCGCCGAGTTCGAGCATCTGGCTCTCGCCGATCGCGACATTGAAACGATACGGGCCGAGCGTCTCCAACAGGACGAGGCAAGCCTCGGCGACGTCGCGCTGAATCGTCGTGAACTCGAAGGAGATCACCGGCACCACCTTGGTCAGGCCGGCCAGCACATGCGCTTCGAAGCCCTCGACATCGATCTTGAGCAGCTTCGGCAGGCCGTAGCGCTGGATCAAGCGATCGAGCGTCGTGCAGGGAACCGTGATCTCATGGTCCCATATCTGCCCTTCCCAGCCCCGAGCGCCCACGGCCGCGCCGATGAAGGCGGCCGACGCGGTCGAGACGGTCGGGTTCCGACTGTTGATCCGCAGTGCGATCGAGCCCTCATGGTCGCCGCAGGCCGCCTCGATCAGCATCACCAGCGGGTCCCGCCGATGGATCAGTCGCGTGACGCGGGCCGGCCCAGGCTGCGGCTCGAGCGCGACCACGCGCGCACCCAGCCGGCGGAAGGACGAGACCCGGTCGCCGACATGGGCGCCAATATCGAAAGCGAGATCGCCCGGCGCCAGGAACGCCCCGTAGAGCCGGTCCATCGCCGCGTTGCGCTCCTTGTCGCCGTGATAGACACGCAGCGAGCGCGAGAGCGCCTTCACCGTCCCCTTCGGATAGGTGACGGCGTTCATGCCGCCTCAATGTCGCGGATCGCGGCCAACACCGGCGGCAGGTCGAAATCTTCGGGGACGCCGCAGAGCCCACGCCGCGCCAGCCAGGCGCCGCAAGCCGGCGCCGCCGTCAGCATGGCGAAGGGGATCGCCAGCACATAGCCCGCGGTCAAAGGCAGCGACCAGATCAGCACCGCAGGCGCCATCAGGCCCAGCGTGACGAACAGATAGGCCCCGAACAGCAGATGCGGCCACAGGCCCGCGAAGGCCGTCGCGAACGACAGGGCATGCACATCGCGCGCCTGCCCGTTCCAGCCGATCCTCGCCCGCCCGAAGGCGAGCCCGATCATGAACAGCGTGGTCCGAAAGCTCGACACGGCGCCTTGCAGGAACGAGAAGGCGAGTTCGATCGCAGCCGAGGTCAGGAAGCGCGCCTTGCCGCCATAGCGAACGACGCCACCCCGCGTGAGCAGGATGTCGGCGAAACCGGCGAGCTTGGGCGAGAGATACATCGCGAGGAACAGTAGATAGAGCCCGGCAGCCGTCACGATCGGATAATCGGCGATCGCCCGATCCTCGAAGACCTTCAGCGGCAAGAGCGCGATCATCAGCGTCCAGGCCGGCAGGCCGAGGAACATCAGGATCGCCCAGATCAGCTGGAAGCGGCTCATCGGCTTGAGACCAGGGATATCGAGCAGCTTGAGATATTGCAGGTTGCCGAGGCACCAGCGCAGGTCGCGCTTGGCGAATTCGAGCATGGTCGGCGGGTTCTCCTCCCAGCTTCCGCCCTCGACCGGCAGCACCCGCACCTCGTAGCCGGCGCGGCGCATCAAGGTCGCCTCGACCTGGTCATGGCTCATCACCGCCCCGCCCAGAGGCGGCCCGCCGGGCAGCACCGGCAGATGGCAGTGATCACGGAACGGCGCGATCCGCACCAGCGCGTTATGCCCCCAGAATGGCCCGCAATCGCCGCCCCACCAGGCCGAACCCATGGTGTAGGGCCGCATGCCGTGGCGCATGCCGAACTGGAAGATGCGGGCGAAGGCCGAATTGCTGGGCATGCCGACCACGAGACTCTGCAGGATTCCGAGCTTCGGATGGGCCTGCATCATTCGGGCCATGCCGAGGATCGTCTCGCCTGCCATCACGCTGTCGGCATCGAGCGGCAACATCAATTCGTAACGCTCGCCCCAGTGTTCGCAGAAATCGCGGAGATTGCCGGCCTTGAAACCGGCATTGTCGCTGCGGCGGCGATAGGTCACCCGCGCCGGCTCGCCGATCTCGCGCGCCCAGGCTTCGGCCAGCCTTTTCTCGGCTTCGGCAACCGCCGGATCATTGCTGTCCGACAGCACGAAATAATCAAACCAGACACCCGCGCCGGTCGCATCGAAGCTGTTCTTGACCACCTTGAGCCGGCGGAAGGCCCGCGCCGGGTCCTCATTGCGCAAAGTCATCAGCACGGCGGTGCGCAGGGTAAGCGGCGTCTCCTGCTCCCTGGCGGCGGCGAAGGGCGCGACCTCGGCAAGCCCTTCCGTCTTGCCGTGGAGGAGCCAGAGCCCGATCGCAGCGTTCCAGAAGCCGAGCACGGTCCAGGGCGCGCCGAACAGGAAGGCGATGAAGATCGCGACATCCGCGACACTCCAGCCGCCCGCACCGAGCACGCGCGCCAATCCGGCGAGCAGCAGGGCCAGGGTGACGAGATTCATGGCGAGGACAAGGAACCGCCGGCGGCGCAGCACCGTTTCCGCTTGCAGCCCGGCCGGGGTCAGGCCGTTCGGCCCGGCCTCTTGCGTCGCCCGCCGGAACGTGGTCGGAGCGGGACGCTGGTTCATGGCGGTCTCTGTCATGGTAGGCAGACAGGCTCGGACAGACGGGATCGGACGCGAATGGCGCGGGAGCTAAAGCCTGCAACACCGATTGACGCAAGGACAAAGGCTCTTGCGCTTTGGTATACAGCGCCCCGTGAATGCAACCTGAATGAGGTCACGCTGCCCACCCTCGGGCCGGAGGACTGCCTGCTCACCACGCTCTGGAGCGGTGTCAGCCGCGGCACCGAGCGATTGGTCTGCGAAGGCCGCGTGCCCTGCTCAGAGCACGAGCGCATGCGGGCGCCCTTCCAGGAAGGCAGTTTCCCGTTTCCGGTCAAATACGGCTATTGCGCCGTCGGGAGGATCGATGCCGGCCCGCAGGACATGCTCGGCCGCATAGCCTTCTGCCTTCACCCGCATCAGGACCGCTTCGTCGCGCCGCGCGACAGGCTCGTCCCGGTGCCGGAGGACGTTCCCGCCCGCCGCGCCATCCTTGCCGCCAACATGGAGACGGCGCTCAACGCCCACTGGGACGCCGGCTCCGGCCCCGGTGACAGGATCGTGATCGTCGGGGGCGGCGTCCTCGGCCTGCTGGTCGCCTGGCTGGCCGCTCGATTGCCCGGGGCAGACGTCACGCTTGTCGATGTCGAGCCAAGCCGGGCTCCTCTCGCCGCAAATCTTGGCGTCAACTTCTCACCGCCCGATGCCGCGCCGCGCGACGCCGACATCGTCTTCCATGCCAGTGCGACGGCAGCCGGTCTCACGACCGCTATCGCCGCAGCCGGCACCGAGGCGCGCATCGTCGAGCTGAGCTGGTATGGCGAAGGCGCCGTTCCCGCCCCGCTCGGCGGCGCCTTCCATGCCCGCCGCCTGCAACTCGTCTCCTCGCAGGTCGGCCTGGTCTCGGCATCCCGCCGCGCACGTTGGAGCTATGCCCGCAGGGCTGAAGCCGCCATGGCCCTGCTGATGGACGACAGGCTCGATGCGCTGATCACCGACGAGATCGCCTTCAACGAGCTGCCACAGCGTCTGCCCGGTCTGCTCGCGCCCGGCGCGGCTGGCCTGACCGCCGCGATTTGCTATGAAACGCGGCCCTGACCGGGCCGCATCGCCAACCCATCTCCGGGAGATCGCATGTTTTCCGTCGAAGTCCGCGACCGCATCATGATCGGCCATTCCCTGCCCGATCCCTTCTTCGGTCCGGCGCAGAACATGCACGGCGCCACCTTCGTGGTCGATGTCGCCTTCTTCCGGGAGACGCTGAACCGGCAGAACGTCGTCGTCGATATCGGCGCGGCGCTCGACACCCTCGCTGAGACGCTGAAGCCTTTGAAGTACCAGAACCTCGACGCTCTCCCGCAATTCGCGGGCGTGCTGACCACCACCGAATTCCTCTGCAAGCACATCTTCGACGCCATGGCGGCGGCGGCGAAATCCGGCGCGCTGGGCGCCGATGGCACAGGACTGAGCAAAATTCGCGTGACCCTTCACGAAACCGACCTCGCTCGCGCCAGCTACGAGGGCGCGCTCGCGTGAGCGGCATCGTCTTCGCCATCCCCGGCGATATCGACGCGCCTACCGGCGGCTACGGCTATGACCGACGCCTCCTGCGCGAGTGGCGCGAGGCGGGCATCGAAGCCCGACACCTCGCCCTGCCCGGCTCCTTCCCCTTCCCGACGGCCGAGAATCTCGCGGCGACGGAACAGCTCCTCGCAGCGACCGCATCCGACGACACCCTGCTCGTCGACGGCCTCGCCTATGGCGCCTTCCCGGAAGCGCTCACGGCACGTTTCGCGGATCGACTGGTCGCGCTGGTGCATCATCCGCTGGCGCTGGAAACGGGCCACAGTCCGGAAGCCTCCGAGAAGCTGCGGCGGAGCGAAACGCTGGCGCTCAGCAGTGCACGCGCCGTCATCGTCACCAGCCCTGCAACGAAGCTGACGCTGGAAGCGGAATTCGAAGTCCCCGCCAACAAGATCGCCGTCGCGATTCCCGGCACCGATTCGGCGCCGCGCGCTCAGGGGTCCGGACGCCGCGAAGCGCTGCACATGCTCGCGGTCGGCTCGCTCATTCCCCGCAAGGGATACGGCTTCCTCGTCGATGCTTTGGCGTCGATCGCGGACCGGCCCTGGACGCTGACCATCGCCGGCTCGCCCGATCACGCGCCAGCAACGGCAGCCGACTTGCGTAACAGCATCGCCCGCGCGGGCCTCGCGGACCGCATTGCGATGACGGGCGGCGTGGGAGCGGACAGGCTCGCCCAACTCTATGACGAGTCTGATCTTTTCATCATGTCGTCGCTCTACGAAGGCTACGGCATGGTGCTGACCGAGGCGCTGGCGCGCGGCCTGCCGATCGTCACCACGCTGAGCGGCGCCGGCGCCGAGGCGCTGCCCGATGCCGCCGCCCTCAAGGTGCCACCCGGCGACGCTGCGGCACTTGCCAAGGCCCTCGCGAGGCTGATTGATGCGCCGGCAGAGCGTCGGCAGCGTGCCGATGCCGCGTGGGCCGCAGCCGGTGATCTGCCGCGTTGGAGTGAGACCGCGCGCATCGTCGCGCAGGCCTGCCTGCACGACGGCGGCCGAAAGGTGGGATAATGGCTGGTTTCTCTCCGGAATGGCTCGCATTGCGCGAGCCGGCGGATCATGCGGCACGCAACCCGCAGGTTCTCGCGGCGGTTGGCGGCTATTTCGCCGACAAGACCTCGCTCTCGGTGCTCGATCTCGGTTGCGGTGCCGGCTCCAACCTGCGCGCGACCTATGCGGCCCTGCCCGATCGCCAGCACTGGACGCTCGTCGATCACGATGCCGACCTGCTTGCCTTCGCCCGTGAGCGCCTTGCCGATTGGGCCGACGAGGCGCGCGAGCAGGGCGAGGAGCTCGTGCTCGCCAAGGACAGCAAGTCGATCACGGTCGACACCCGCAAGGTCGACCTGAACACCGATCTCGAATGGGTACTGGGCTGGCAACCCGACCTCGTCACCGCTGCCGCGCTGTTCGACCTCGCCTCGAAGCGCTGGATCGAACGCTTCGTCGCGGCGCTCGCCAGCCAGCACCTGCCGCTCTACGCCGTGCTCACTCATGACGGCCGCGAAGCCTGGCTGCCGGAGCATCCGGCCGATGCCGGCATCCATGCCGCCTTCACCGGCCACCAGCATCGCGACAAGGGCTTTGGCCCCGCCGCCGGCCCGGAGGCTACCGAGATCATGGCGGAAGCCTTCCGGAAGTCGGGCTTCGCGGTTTCGAGCGGGGACAGCAACTGGCTGCTCGACGCGAAGCGCCGCTCCTTGCAGGAAGCGCTCGCCGAAGGCATCGCTGCAGCCGTTGGCGAGACCGATCGCCTGGATGCCAGGACGATCTCGGAATGGCTCGCGGCACGGCGCGAGGCGCAGTCCGCGATGATCGGCCATCAGGACCTCTGGGCCCGGCCGATCTAGGAAAGCGCTACTTCGCCCAAGGCAGCATCCGCCGCATCACGCCGTCTTTGAGGATCAGGTAGTGGTGCAGCGCCGCGCCGATATGCACGAGCGCAAGCGCGCCGGTCGCCAACGCAAGCTTGCCATGGATGGAGAGCACCCGCTTGGCCGCCTCTTCGTTGGGCTTGGCCAGCGCCGGCAGGTCGAACAGGTCGAAGATCGTCAGCGCCGGAAACAGCGACACCCCGATCCAGCCCAGCAGCGGCACGACGATGAGCAGCCCATAGAGCAGCCAATGCACGAGATGCGAGGCCGCCTTCTGCCACCAGGCCAGCGTCGGCTCGTCCGGCGGCGCGCCGTGCACGAGCCGATAGGCGAGCCGTCCGACCATCAGCCAAAGCAGCAGAAACCCGGTGAGCTTATGCGCGCTGTAGAGCCCGTTGGTCAGCCCGTCCCAGATATCTAGCACATTGCCGCGATAGCTCATCGTAAGGCCGACCGGGATCATCACCAGAACCGCAGCCACCGCGATCCAATGCAACGTCCGGGCGACCGGGCTGTAGGCGCGGGTTGCCGGCATTTCGCCCTGCATCGGAAAGCCTCCTATCCTGCGGCCTGAGTGATATTCATCTCACGTTCAAGCCTATGCGCCCATAGGACGGCGAGACGCTCCGGAAGTTCCCGTTTTTGTTTGCCGCCGGACACCATCTGACGTGGTTTTGATCATGGAACCTGCACTGTCCCGGCCACGTTGCTGGCAGAGTGCACTGCAACGCCCTATATCGATACCCGATGGTGCCCTGGATGCTCCTCGGCCGGTCGCCGGCCCAATCTGACGGACTTTTCGATGCCTGAGTCGCGTACGCTCTTCGGCCCATCCCTCCAGACGGATCTCGTGAAGGTCGAACGCGCGATCGCCGAGTTTCGCGCTGGTCGGCCCGTGCTGCTTCGCGATGGCGAGCGGCTGGCGCTCGCCCTCTCCGCAGAGCTGGCCGACGCTGAACTCGCGCACCGCTTCGACACACTCGCGCAGGGGCGCGGTCATCTCGTGCTCAGCGCCGCACGTCTGCGCCGCCTCGGCGCCAAGGGGCGCCTTGAGACCGGCATCTTCGCCTTGCCGACCATCGACACCGCCCGCATCGAAACGCTCGCGCTCAAGATCGACGGCCGTATGGACGCACCCGTCGCCCCGGCTTCAGCGCTGGATGAGGCTGCGCTGGAACTGGCGCGGCTGTCGCTCGTGCTGCCTGCGGTGATCCTCGTGTCGGTGAGTGCCGAGGCGGTCGCGAACGAGCCGCTCGTCGAGGTCGTCATCGCCGCCGTGAACGGCTACCGCGCCGAGCAGGCCGCGACGCTCAAGATCGTCGGCCGTGCGCCGGTGCCGCTCGAGGGCGCGCCCGACACCGAGTTCGTCGTCTTCCGCGGCGGCGAAGGCCTGCGCGACCAGGTCGCGATCATCGTCGGCAAGCCCGATCTGGCGGCGGCCGTGCCTGTGCGCCTGCATTCGGCCTGCCTGACGGGGGATCTCTTCGGCTCGCTGAAATGCGATTGCGGCGATCAGCTCCGCGAGACCGTGCAGTGGATGGCAGAGAACGAGGGCGGCGTCCTGCTCTATCTGGACCAGGAAGGCCGCGGCAACGGCATCTCCAACAAGATGCGGGCCTACAAGCTGCAGAGCCAGGGCTGGGACACCTACGATGCCGACGAGGTGCTCGGTTTCGATCTCGACCAGCGCCATTTCGACTTCGCCGCGACCATGCTGACGCAACTCGGCGTCTCCCGCGTTGTCGCGCTGACCAACAACCCGCAGAAGATCGGTGCGATCGAGGCAGCAGGTCTCGAGGTCGCCGCGACCCAGCGCGTGCTCGGTCGTCCGAACGCGCATAATGTCCGCTATCTCGCCTCCAAGCGCGACCGTGCCGGGCATTTCATCGACATGGACGCGCTGATGGCGCGCGCCGCGCCGACGGATTGACCGCGGGCTCGTTTGCGATCAGGCCTGGCCGATGCCCGAGCCCGACAAGACCCTGCTCGACAGTCCGGGACGCTGGCCGCTCGCCAGCGTCTGCGCGATCGTGTTCATCGCCTGGCTCGCCTTGTCCTGGCCCTGGCTGTCGGGCACCGTCACCATTCCCTGGGACGCCAAAGCGCATTTCCATCCGCAGCTCCAGTTCCTCGCCGATGCCTGGCACAAGGGCCTCTCGCCCTTCTGGACGCCCTATGTCTTTTCCGGTTCGCCGCAAGTCGCCGATCCGCAATCTCTAATCTTCTCGCCCTCCTTCGCCTTGATCGCCGCGCTGAACCCCGCTCCCGATTTCCGCTGGAGCGACGGCGCCCTGCTCGGCACCTTGCTGCTCGGCGCACTCGCGATCGTCGTGATCTTCCGCGACCGCGGCTGGCATCCGGCCGGTGCCGTCGTCGCCGCCCTCTCCTTCGCTTTCGGCGCGGCCGCAGCCTGGCGCATCCAGCATGTCGGGCAGGTCCTGAGCCTCAGCTATTTCGCGATCACGCTGTTCCTGCTCTCGCGGGCGCTGGAACGCGGCTCGATCGGCTATGGCTTCGCCGCCGGCATCATCTCAGGCTTCATGGTTCTGGGCCGTGATCAGGTCGCGCTTCTTGGCGTCTATGTGCTCGCCGGCCTCACCATCACCGCGATCCTGATGGCGCAAAGCCCTTGGCGCGCTTTCCGCGCCAGCCTGCCGCCGCTCATCGCCGGCACGGTCGGCGCCATTCTGGTTGCTACGATCCCGATCCTGCTGACCGCCTTCATCGCGCAGGAATCGAACCGTCCCGCCATCGATTTCGTCGAGGCCGGCAAGGGCTCGCTCCACCCGGCGGCCCTGCTGACCGGGCTCTTCGCCAATCTCTATGGCGCGGCCGGCCCGCTCGCCGATTTCTGGGGTGCACCGAGCCCGGCCTGGGAAGCGCGCTTCGGCCCGCTCAGCCTCTTCCTCGCCCGCAACATGAGCCAGCTCTATCTCGGCCTGCTGCCGATGGGCCTGATCCTCACCATCGGCTTCGTCCGCGGCGCGCTCTGGCGACGCGAGATCGTCCCACTCACCGTCGCGGCGATCGTCGTCCTGCTCTTCGCGCTCGGCCGCTATACGCCGGCCTTCAGGGTGCTGTTCGAGCTGCCCGGCATCAGCTTCTACCGCCGCCCGGCCGACGCTCTCTTCATTCTCGGCGCCCTGCTCGCCCTGCTCGGCGGCTACCTGACCCATCTCGTCATGACGGGAGCCGCTCCGAAGGCGCGACCCTGGCAGATCGCGCTCGAGGCCCTGATCTTCATCGGCGCGCTCGCGCTTGCGCTCTGGCTGGCCTGGACGGTCGGGCGCATCCCTGTCGCGATCATGCCCCTCGTCATGGCCGCGCTATGCGGAATGCTCTCGCTCGGTAGCCTCGTCGCCGCTCACGGCCTGGCGAAGCGGGGCTCCGTGCTCGCCGCGACCTTGATTCTCGCCGCGACGCTGACCATCGACCTCGCGGTCAATAACGGCCCGAGCGAGTCCACCGCCCTGCCCGCGCAAACCTATGATGTGCTGCGCAAGGACAGCACCAACGACACCATCGCCCTTTTGAAGCGCGAGACGGCCCGCACCATGGCGCCTGATCGGCGCGACCGCATCGAACTCGCCGGCATCGGCTTCCACTGGCCCAATGCCAGCCTCGTCCACGATCTCGACAACACGCTGGGTTACAACCCGCTCCGGCTCGGCCTCTACACTAAGGCGACCGGCGCCGGTGACCATGTCGCCCTGCCCGACCAGCGCACCTTCTCCCCGCTGATGCCGGGCTATCGCTCGTTGCTCGCCGACATGCTCGGCCTGCGCTTCATCGCGACCGGCGTCCCCGTCGAGGAGATCGACAAGCGCCTCAAGCCCGGCGACCTCAAGCAGATCGCCCGCACCAAGGACGCCTTCGTCTACGAGAACCCGCGCGCCCTGCCCCGTGTGCTGCTCGTCCCGCAGGCGCAGACGGCCGATTTCGATGCGATCCTGGCAAGCGGGCAATGGCCCCAGGGCTTCGACCCCACCCGGACCGCGCTGCTGGACCACGCCGTACCTCCGCCTCTCCCGAGCCCGGCCCTGCCGCTGCTGGACCGGGGCGGCCGCGAGCTACCCGGGTCGGCCCGGATCGTCGACTACGGCACGACGCAGGTCCTGCTCGAAGCCGATGCGCCGCGCGGCGGCTATCTCGTGCTCAACGATGTCTGGCACCATTGGTGGCAGGTCGAGATCGACGGCCAGCCCGCCGAATTGCTGCGCGCCAACGTCCTGTTCCGTGCTGTCGTCGTGCCGCCCGGCAAATCGACGGTGCGCTTCGTCTTCCGTCCGCTGGACGGGCTCTGGCACGATATCGTCGCCTATCTGCGCAAGCCTCAGGCAAGGCAGCCGGGCTAGCGGCCGGGCATCGCCAGCAGGCGAAATTCCCACTCCTGCCAGGTTCCGCCGCTATCGCGTGGCAGGCAGCCCCGCAGACGATCGATACCTGTGAGACGACGATGACGGCGACGACCGCTTCGACCCAGAGCGAGAGGAAAGCGACGCGGCGCGAATGGATCGGCCTGATCGCGATCGCCCTGCCCTGCATGATCTATTCGATGGATCTGACGGTGCTGAATCTCGCGGTGCCGACGCTGACGCGCGAGTTGAAGCCGAGCGCCAGCCAGCTCCTCTGGATCATCGACATCTACGGCTTCATGGTCGCAGGCTTCCTGATGACCATGGGCACGCTGGGGGACCGTATCGGCCGTCGCCGCCTGCTGATGATCGGCGCCGCCTTCTTCGGCGTCGCCTCGACCGTCGCCGCCTTCTCGAACAGCGCCGAGATGCTGATCGCGATGCGTGCCGTGCTCGGCATCGCCGGCGCGACGCTGGCGCCCTCGACGCTTTCGCTGATCACCGTGATGTTCACCGACGAGAAGGAGCGCACCTTCGCGATCTCGATGTGGATCGCCAGCTTCTCGGTCGGTGCCATTGTCGGCCCGGTCGCGGGCGGTTTCCTGATCGAGTATTTCTGGTGGGGCTCGGTCTTCCTGATCGCGGTGCCGCCGATGCTGCTCCTGCTCGCGATCGGTCCGGTGTTGCTGCCGGAGTACCGCGCTCCGGATGCCGGTCGCATCGACATCCTCAGCGCCCTGCTCTCGCTCGCTGCCGTGCTCGGCCTGATCTACGGCATCAAGCACTGGGCGGCCGACGGCTTCGACTGGGTGGGCGCAGCCGCGATCCTCGTCGGGCTCGCCTTCGTCGGGATCTTCATTCGCCGTCAGAAGCGGCTCCCCGATCCGATGGTCGATCTCGCCATGTTCCGCATCCCGGCCTTTCGGGCGGCGCTGGCGATCAACCTCGCCGGCATCCTCTTCATGTTCGGCAGCTTCATCTTCGTGGCGCAGTATTTCCAGCTCGTCGCCGGCTTGACGCCATTGCAGGCCGGGTTCTGGTCCCTGCCCTCGGCGATCGCCTTCACCCTCGCCTCCATCGTCACGCCGGCGCTGGTCGGCCGCTACAAGCTGGCGACGCTGATGGCCGGCGGCATGGCGGTTTCGGCACTCGGCTTCGTCTGGCTCGTCTTCGCGCCAGGCCTGGTGCAGATTGTCGCGGCCTCGGTCGTGTTCTCGATCGGCTTCACGCCGGTGATCACGCTGACGACCGGCATCGTCGTTGGCTCGGCTCCGCCCGAGCGAACCGGGGCAGCGTCGGCCATGTCGGAAACCTCAGTGGAACTTGGCGGAGCGCTCGGCATCGCCGTGCTCGGCAGCCTCGGCGCCGCGCTCTATCGCAGCCGCATGGCGGATATCGCAGTGCCCGGCATCGGCACGGATGCGCTCGCCCCCGCGCGCTCGACGCTGGGCGGCGCGCTGGCGCTGGCTTCAGGACTGTCGGCGGATCAGGCCGCGCCGATGCTGGCGCGCGCCAGCGAGGCCTTCATGGCCGGCTTCCGGGCCTCCGCCATGCTCTCGATCGTCGGCATGCTGTTCTGTATTGCCGTCATCCTGACGAGCTTGCGCGACGCCAAGTCCGGCGGCGCGCACTGAGCGTCGGCTTCAGGCCAGCGCACCCATCGCCGCGATCGGCTGGACGGGGAGCCCGTCCAGCACCTTGGCGAGGCCGGCCGGTTCGACCTCCCCGCCGCGCATCGTCTCGTCGCGGTGGATGCCACCGGCAATGAACAGGCTATCGAAGCCCATCAGGCGCGCGCCGGCCAAATCGGTGCGCACGGCGTCGCCGATCACCAGCACCTTGCCGGGCTCGACCGAACGGCCGCCCCGCGCATCGGCCGCTGCCGCGAGCGCGAGGTCATAGGCCGGGCGATAGGGTTTGCCGGCCCAGGCGACGGAGCCACCGAGCTGCTCGTAGATCGTCGCGAGCGCGCCAGCGCAGGGCAGCAGGTCCTCGCCGACATGCACGACGAGATCGGGATTGCCGCAGATGAAGGGCAGGCCGCGCCGGGCGAAGCGCTCCAATAGCGGCCGATACTGCTCCGGCGTCTCGGTGCGGTAGTCGTTGAGCTCGGTCGCGACGACGATATCGGCCTTGTCCTCGTCGACCAGCTCGACATCGAGACCCTCGAAAACGGCCCGATCGCTCTGCCAGCCGATATGATAGGCGCGCTTGTGGTGGCTTTGCGCGATCAGCGCACGCGTCACGTCGCCGGAGGTGACGAGCCGGTCCCAGGCCTCGCGCGGCACGCGCTTGGCGTCGAGCAGTCCGGCGACCTGCTGCGACGGCCCCGGCGCATTCGAGAGCAGCACCACCGTGCCGCCGCGCTCGCGGAAGGCCATCAGCGCGTCGCAGGCCGGCTCCAGAGCCCAGAGCCCGTCATGCACGACGCCCCAGACATCGCTGATCAGCACATCGTAGCCGGCGAGGAGATCGCCCGCCCGCTTCAGAACCCGCACGTTCATCAGGACCGCGCCTCCGCGGCGATGCGCGCCTCGACATCGGCGCGGCGCGGCAGCGGCGCCACCGCCCCATAGCCCAGCGTCGACAAGGCCGCCGCGACATTGGCATAGGCACCGGCCGCGAAGGCATCGCCCGTGCGCAGATACTCGGCGAGGAAGGCGCCGTCATAGCAATCGCCCGCACCGGTCGCGTCGATCGCATCGACCTTGATCGGCCGGAACCGCTCACGCCGCACCGGCGTCGCCACCAGCGAACCCTCATGGCCGAGCGTCAGCGCGACCACGCGCGCGCCGAGCCCGAGATAGAAATCGACGATGGCGTCGGGATTGTTCAGGCCCGTGAGCTGCGTCGCGTCGTCGAGGCCGGGCAGGATGATGTCGGCCATGGCGCAGGCGGCATGAATGATCGCCTTGGCCCGGGTCAGCGGCCAGAGCTTCAGGCGCAGGTTGGTGTCATATGCGGTGAGCACGCCGGCCTTGCGCGCGGTGTCGAAAGCCTCGAACACGGCATCGCAGGCGCTGGCCGAGATCGCCTGGCTGATGCCGGAGGCCTGGATGATCCGTGCGGAACGGATCAGGTCGCGCGGCAGGTCGCGCGGCCCGTAGAGGCTCGCGGCCGAGCCGGCACGCAGATAGGAGAAGACGTGGCCGGAAGGGCCGTGATCGACGAAATAGAGCCCGGTCGGCGCGCTCGGATGGGTGGCGACATGCGTGTCGTCGACGCCTTCGCGCTTCCACAGGCCACGGATCGAATGCCCGGCGCTGTCATCGCCCAGCGCCCCGAGATAGCCGACCGACATGCCCTGCCGCGCCGCCGCGACCGCGCAGTTCGAGGTATCGCCGCCATGGCCGAACAGGAAGCCGCCGCTCTCGGCGTGGGTCGCGTTGAACTCGCCGAGCGGTTCGCCGAGGCAAAGGAGATCGAAGCGGCTGTCGGTCACGTTTCAAACCATTCAGATGGCGCGGAATGCCAGGGAATACAGCCTTCCTAGAGCATCGAATGGCAAAGTGAAATCCGGTGTCGGCGAAGAATTCGACAGTCGGTCGGCGATGGCAAATGGCCGCGCCTATTCCGCCGCTTCGCGCTTCGGCGCCGCATTCATGAGTCGGTCGGCCAGCTTGACGATTTCCTGGCGCAGAGCCGTGTCCTTGGCTCCCGCCCCCCCGGCTTTGCGCAAGGCCGAAATCTCGTCCATGAGCTGGGTCCGGTCGGTTCTCGCCTGGGTCAGAGCACCCTGCAGGGTCTGGAGCTCGGCCCGCAATATCGCGATCTGGCTCTCGCGTTCGTTTTGGGCGTCCTGCAAGGTCGCGATCTCCTCCCGGTTCCGCCGCTTGGCCGCCTCATGATCGTCCTTTGCGGCGGTCAGCGCCAAGTCCAGCGCTCCGCGCATGTCCCTGGTCGCGGCATGCTCGGCCTGTTCCTGCCGAAGCTGCGTGTCGAGCTGCTGCGCCGCGACACCCGCCGCGCTGGCGCGGGCATCGGCCGCGGCAAGCCCGGCTTCGGCCTGTGCGGCGCGCGCGTCAAAGGCATCGGCCCGCACCCGCTCGCCGTCGCGCTCGCCGGTCATCGCGGAAAGGGCTGCCTCGCTGCCTGCAAGGCGCTTTTCGGTCAGGGCGAGCTTATCGGCAAGATCGTCGCCCTTGCCTTGCAGAACCAGAATGCGGGTCCCGTCCTCGACATGCTCGACGCGCAGCTTTTCGGCAGTGCTGCGGCTCTCGGCCAATTCCCGTTCACGCTCAGCCAGAAGCGCTTCGATCCGCCCAACGGTCTCGCGTTCCCTGGCCAGCTCGTCATTGCGCGTGTTCAGGTCTGCGCCGGTGCCGGTCAAGGCCGAGCGAACTTCTTCCAGGCTGCGTTCGACGCTTGCGAGATCGGCGACCCGCTTCTCCAGCGCCGCGGTCGTTTCGCCGTGGTTTGTACGCTCGCTCGCAAGCGCGGCCCGCGTGTTGGAAAGGTCGCTGCGTGTCCTCGCCAGATCGGTTTCGAGCCCATCGATACGGCCGTCACGCTCACCGAGCTCGCGTTCCAGCCGGCCGATCGTCATGTCGCGCCGGCCCAGCTCCTGCATGGCTCCGGCCTTGGCGGCAAAGCCGCGCTCCGCATCCTGCTCGGCCGAGCGCATGCGCAGCGCAAGCTCGGCGCGCAGGTGATCGCGATCGGCGGCGATTTCGGCAAGCGACAACGGGAATGCAGCTTCGGCCCGCTTGCGCGCCAGCCTGTCGGCCCGCCGCGCCAGCGCCGGCACGGCCGCGAGGGCCAGCAAGGCGGCACAGAGGAAGCCGAGCGCGAACAGCATGGCGGCTTCGATCAAGTCTCAGGGCTCCCGCATGAGGGCTGAGGTCGAATCTGCCATGACGGCCGCGTTATGACCAGAGACAGTCCGTCCGATATCAGGACGTTCCTGAAACTTCCGCCGGCCAACGGCTAGAACGGGTTCCAGGTCGCCTGCTGCGTGAACTTGAGATAGCCGAGATTGACGCCGAGACGCCAGCCGACACCGGTACGGATCGGGACGACCATGATGCCTTCCGCCGTCAACGCGGTGAAGCCGAAGCCGCCGATGAAATAGGCCGAACCGTCCACCCCCGCGAAGCGCTGGTAGAGCGCGTCGACCACCGGCAGGTTGTAGACCAGCATCATCGTGCGGGCGCCCTCGCCGCCGAAATCGAAGCCGATCGACGGCCCCTGCCAGAACACACGGCGATCGCCGGCATTGCGCGTATAGAGCTGGCCCTCGCCATAGCGCAGGCCGCCGACGAAGGCGCCGGAGGCTTCCTGGCCGAGGACATAGCCGTTCGGCTCGCCCCAGCGGCGCACCGCCTCCTCGATCGTCAGCGCGAGGCCGCGCGACACGTTGCCGAAGAACTTGTGGCCGGAGCCGACCAACTCGTTCTGGCTGAACGACTGCTGGTTCTGGTAGTTCTGGGCGCGCGCGGCAAGCGGCATTCCGCTCAGGCTCGCGCCGGCCACGGCGAGACCGCCCGTGATCAGGTTGCGGCGGGTCTGGGTCATCAGCGACATCTCCAGGCAGGGCGCCAGACAAGGCAGGACGCCGGGGCGGTTCGATCGTCCGTCCGCCCGGCACCGGCGGCGGCTGCGTGGCAGCCGGCTCGGGATGGATGCGGCACGGGCCGGGAGGCGGGCCGATCCTGGGCCATCCGCCGCCCGACCGAACGTCGAAACGGGACGTCCGGCGAATGCGAATCAATTCGGTAACGAATTTGATACGCTGCAAATCTATCCAAGGCGTGAAGATTCCGGAGAGCCATTTGGCCCGGGACGGGACTTGCCAAAGGATTTGGTGCGATGAAGGCCGCAACAAGGCAGCGTTGGCTCTCGCTCGCCGCAGGCTTCCTCGCGCTCTCCCCGATCGGCCAGATGGCGCTCGCCAGCGCACCGCTGGCCGCGCCCGAGACCCCCGCCCTCTCCTCGACCCTGCCCTCGGGCCTGCCGGGCCTGCCTTCGCTCGGCGAGGTGATGCAGCGGAACCTGAGCACCGGCCTCGCTATCAACGGCTTCGATCCGGTTTCCTACCGGCTAGGGGCAAAGCCTGCGGCCGGACGTCCCGAATACGAACTCCTCCAGGATCGGTTCGTCTGGCGCTTCGCCTCGCAGGCCAATCTCGAAGCTTTCCGGGACGCCCCCGATGTCTACACGCCTGCTTTCGGCGGGTTCGACCCGACCGGCATCGCCAAGGGTGTCGCGGTCGAGAGCGACCCGAGCCAATTCGCGGTTATCGGATCGCGTCTGTATCTGTTCCGCTCCGCCGACAACCGGCAGCGGTTCCTGCAAAATGCCGAATTGCTGGCGCAGGCGGAAAATCGCTGGGACGCGGTGCTGCGCTTGATCGCCCGCTAGGCCTTAGCCGCCGCAATCCCCGGCGATGGCCCGGCGCGCCAGCGCCTCGCTCGACGCCGCGACGAAGGGCGGGTTGCGGAACTGGCGCTCGCTGCGGCCGTAATCGGGCAAGGTGCCCTCCAGCGTCAGCACGATGCCGCCCGCCGCGGACAGGATCGCATCGCCGGCCGCGATGTCCCATTCCATCGTCTGGCCGCAGCGGACATGGATATCGGCCTCACCCGAGGCGATCATCCCGAACTTCACGGCCGACGAAACCGGAATGCCCTTGCTGCAGCACATCGACGCCGCGATGCCGTCGCTGCGGCCATCGCCATGGAAGCGACTGACCAGCGCGACCGGCCCTTCGCCCGGCACTGCCCGGACGCTCGTGCGCTTGGCCCCACCCAGAAGGGTGCCATCGCGGTCGAAATCCTGCGCATAGGCATGCGTGCCGGAGAACCAGAGCCGCCCCAGCGCCGGCGCAGCGATTGCGCCTGCGATCGGCCGCCCGTCACTGACCACCGCGATCGCAACGCAATAGCTGTCGCCACCCGCGAGGAACTCGCGCGTGCCGTCGAGCGGGTCGAGCAGGATGAAGATCGCGCCGGGCGCCGCATCCTGCGCCGTTTCTTCGCTGACGATCGGAAAGCCAGGCAGCAGGCGCGTCAACGCCACCTTGGCGGCATAGTCGGCCGCAAGATCGGCGGAGCAGACCGGCGAACCGTCGCTTTTGAGCTTGACGTCGCGCGCCGCCCGCTTGGCCAGCAGGACGGCGGCACTCAACCCGGCAGCTTCCGCAAGTTTCCGCCCCAGCCCGTCGCGATCGCGCAGGCGGGGATCGTCATGGCCGATCATCGCGGCCCATCCTTCCAGTAATCGCCCCTGATATGGCGATTAACCACATGAAAACCAAGATAGCAGCATATCGGGTGAGAACGACGCCGCAATCCGGCGCGCCCCCGCTTCCAGGACCTCGCCCCCATGACCGACATCTCGCTCGAGCCGCTCGATCTGGCTGCGCTTCTCTGCAGCCGCGTCTGTCATGACGTGATCAGCCCGGTTGGCGCGATTGTCAACGCTCTCGAAGTTCTGGAAGAAGACGATCCCTCAATGCGCGATTTCGCGTTGGAGCTGATCAAGAAGAGCGCGCGGGCCGCCTCCGCCCGCCTGCAATTCGCCCGTCTCGCCTTCGGCGCGGCCGGTTCCGCCGGCGCGATGATCGATCTCGGCGATGCCGGCAACGTCGCCAACGGCTTCCTCAACGACGAGAAGCTCTCGCTCGACTGGGAAGCGCCGCGCGCCCTGCTGCCGAAGAACCAGGTCAAGCTGCTGCTCAACCTTCTGGTTATCGCCACCCAGGCCGTGCCGCGGGGCGGCAAGCTCGTCTCGCGCGCAACCGTCGAGGGCGAGCAGGGCACGTTCGAGATCACCGCGACCGGCTCGCATGCCCGTATCCCCGCCCATGTCGAGGAGCTTCTGGCCGGCCGTTCCGAGACCGGAACGATCGACGCCCATGCCGTCCAGCCGCTCTATGCCGGCATGGTCGCCCGCGCCGCCCAGATGGGCATCACCTTCGCCATCGAGGGCGATACCGTGACGATAAAGGCCGCCAAGGCGGCCTGAACGATCGTTACCGGTCGAGGCGCGATCTCAACCGATCATAAACCGTTCTCCTGCTTTAGTTCCTGCAGCGTGCCGCGTTGAGTGAAGCCTGCATGGACGAGTTGCTGCAAGAGTTCCTGACGGAGACCGGCGAGAATCTCGACACGGTCGACCGGGAACTCGTCCGCTTCGAGCAGGACCCCAACGACCGCGACGTCCTGCGGAATATTTTTCGGCTGGTCCACACCGTCAAGGGTACCTGCGGCTTCATCGGTCTGCCCCGGCTGGAAGCACTGACCCATGCCGCGGAATCGGTGATCGGGCAGTTCCGTGATGGCGCCACCGTCAAGCCCACTGCCGTCACCGCGATCCTCGAGACCATCGACCGGATCAAGGACATCCTTGCCGAACTCGCCGAGAAGGGGCAGGAGCCCGAGGGCAACGACGAGACGCTGATCGGCGAGCTTCTCGCCCTGGCCGATCGCGCCAAGGGCGAGCTCAAGCAGCAGCCGCCTTCGGAGGCCTCGCTCGATCCGGTTGCTGCCTATCTCGCCCGCCACGGTCAGGCTGTTCCCGAGACGAGCGCGGAGGACATCGTCTTCCGCAGCGCACCAGGGCCGCAGCGCGGGCGCGACGGCCGGATCGAGGGGCTCGAGGCCCCTGCCGCCGCCGAGGACGCGCCCGGCCCCGTCCGCAGCAGCGGCCCGGCGACGCTGCGCGTCAATGTCGACACCATCGAGCATCTGATGACGATGGTCTCTGAGCTCGTGCTGACGCGCAACCAGCTCCTCGAGGTCGCCAGGCGGCAGGAGGATGCCGGCCTCAAGGCCCCGCTCCAGCGCCTGTCGCTCATCACCGCCGAATTGCAGGACGGTGTGATGAAGACGCGCATGCAGCCGATCGGCAACGCCTGGTCGAAGCTGCCGCGCATCGTGCGCGATCTCAGCGCCGAACTGGGCAAGCGTATCGAATTGCTGACGGAAGGCGCCGAGACCGAGCTCGACCGCCAGATCCTCGACCTGATCAAGGACCCGCTGATCCACATGGTCCGCAACTGCGCCGATCATGCGATCGAATTGCCGGCCGACCGGCGCGAGGCCGGCAAGCCCGAGCACGGCAGCATTCGGCTCGCCGCCTATCACGAGGGCGGATCGGTCACGATCTCCATCGCCGACGACGGTCGCGGCCTCGACATCGAGCGCATCCGCAGCAAGGCCATCGCCAAGGGCCTCGCGGCCGAAGCGGAGCTGGACAAGCTCAGCGACGCGCAGATCGGCCGCTTCATCTTCCACCCCGGCTTCTCCACGGCCGACAGCGTCACCGCGGTCTCCGGCCGCGGTGTCGGCATGGATGTCGTCAAGGCCAATGTCGATTCGATCGGCGGCACGGTCGATGTCGCCAGCCGTCCCGGCCTCGGCACGACCATCACCATCAAGATCCCGCTCACGCTCGCGATCATCTCGGCGCTGATCGTGGTCGCGGGCGAGGATCGCTACGCAATCCCCCAGATCGCGGTACGCGAACTGGTCCGGGCCAAGGCCGGCGGCGACCACCGCATCGAGGAGATCAACGGCGCTCCGGTCCTGCGGTTGCGCGGGCGCCTGCTGCCGATCGTGTCCTTGCCCGGGCTCATGGCCTGCCCCGGCCGGGAACCGGCCCCGCGGGTGGATGGCGAGGGTTTCATCGTCGTCACCCAGATCGGTGAGCGGCAGTTCGGTATCCTCGTCGACAGCGTCTTCCACACCGAGGAAATCGTGGTGAAGCCGATGTCGAGCAAGCTTCGCCACATCCATCTGTTTTCCGGCAACACCATCCTCGGCGACGGCACGGTGGTGCTGATCGTCGACCCCAACGGCGTCGCGCGGCTGGTGGGAGCGGCCATCTCCGAAAGCGTGGAGGCGGAGCCGCGCCAGGCTGCCGCTCAGGTCCATCGCGGCGAACGCACGACGATGCTCGTCTTCCGTGCCGGCGCCGACGGGTTGCAGGCCCTGCCGCTGTCGCTGGTGACGCGGCTGGAGGAGATCGAGGCCGGCGAGTTCCAGCGCAGCGGCGGCCGGACGCTGCTGCACTATCGCGGACGCCTGGTCTCGGTGACGCCGGTGGCGGGCACCCAGTTGCGCTCTGAGGGCATCCAGCCGCTGGTCATCATCTCTAATGGGGACCTCACCGTCGCGCTCGCCGTCGAGGAGATCGTCGACATCGTCGAGGAGACCTTCGAGCTGGAGATGGCAGCGACGGAGGGGCGCGGCATCATCGGCTCGGCCATGATCCGCGGGCGAGCCACCGACATCCTCGATCTCGCTCATTACCTGCCGCTGAACGAGCCCGGCTGGTTCGGAGCGGGCCGCAACGCCGAACTCCCCGGCCGCATCCTGCTGGTCGAGCCGTCCGACTTCCTGCGCGACATGCTCAGCCCGGTCCTGAAGGCCTCCGGCCGGATCATCGCGCCGCTGGCGGATTTTACGGAGGCCAGTCTCGCCTCGGCCGGCGAACCGATCATGCTCGCGCTGCTCGACCTCGACAGCGACAGCGAAGCCGCCTTCGCCTTTGCCGCATTGCTGCGCGAGCGCACCAAGGGCGAGCGCCTGCGCATACTCGGCCTCACCACCTGCGCCACGCCGGACCTGCATATGCGCGCGGTCCAGGCCGGTCTCGACGACGTCATCGCGAAATTCGACCGCCGAGCCGTGCTGAGCGAACTCAACACGGCCGGCGCCGACCTGAGGCATGCGGCATGACGGCGAACGCACCCCACATCCCAGAACCCGCGGCTCCCGGCTTCAGCGACTCGCTGGACTATGTGACGATCCGCATCGGCGAGCAGCTTCTCGGCCTGCCGATCGGCCGCGTCCAGGACGTGTTCATCACCAACCGCATCACCGTGGTTCCGCGCGCGCCGGACGAGATCGTCGGCCTGATCAACCTGCGCGGCCGCATCGTCACGGCCATCTGCCTGCGCAAGCGTCTGGGGCGTCCGGTCGAGTTCAAGCGCGGCTGCCAGGGCAGCGACGAATTGACCGCGATCGGTATCGACCACCACGGCGAGGCCTACGCGCTTATCGTCGACGCGGTCGGCGAGGTCATCCGGCTCGACCGGTCCACCTTCGAGCCGCTTCCGGTCCATCTCGATCGCGTTTGGGCGGCGCTGGGGACAGGTATCCATCGCCTCGCCGACGAATTGCTCGTCGTTCTCGACCTCGACGCCGTTCTCGATCTCGATCTTCGCAGCGCGGCCTGACGGCGGCGCCCCAATTCTGGAGACAAAAGTCATGAAATACTGTCTCGTCGTCGACGACTCGGCGGTGATCCGCAAGGTGGCCCGCCGCATCCTCGAAGGGCTGCAGTTCCGCATTGCCGAGGCCGAGGACGGCGCGCGTGCCATCGACGCCTGCAAGGGCGAGATGCCGGATGCGGTCCTGCTCGACTGGAACATGCCGATCATGGACGGCTACGAATTCCTGCGCACCTTGCGCCAGATGCCGGGTGGCAAGCGCCCCAAGGTGGTCTTCTGCACCACCGAGAACGATATCGCCCATATCGCGCGCGCCATGCATGCCGGTGCGGACGAGTACATCATGAAGCCCTTCGACAAGGAGATCGTGGCTTCCAAATTCCATCAGGTCGGGCTGCTCTGAGCAGATGCGTTCCGGTGCGGCCGCGCATCGGGCACGCCGGGTCTGAAATATCTTCGCCCATCTCGCCGATCCAGTGAGAAACATCCTCATGTTGTCTCCACGCGCGAATCCCGCAGGCCCCTCATCGCGGCACAAGACCGTGGTGATTGCCGACGATTCCGTCGTCGTCCGCGGGCTTTTTGCGCGCTGGCTGGGCGAGGCCGGCAATTTCCATGTCGTCGCGGTCGCCGGCGACGGCGAGACCGCCGTCGCCCACGCCACCCGCTTCAAGCCGGACGTGATGGTGCTCGACCTCGACATGCCCGGCGTCGACGGCGCCACCGCCCTGCCCCAGATTCTCAAGGAAAGCCCCAATACCGGCATCCTGCTCGCAGCGACCCTGAACGAGCGTAACACCCGCCTCGCGCTGGAATGCATGACGCGGGGCGCGATGGATGTGGTCTCCAAGCCCGACAGCCGCAGCGGCATGACGCTGTCGCTCGACTTCCGCAGCGAATTCCTGCTCAAGCTCGGCAACATCGTCCAGACGCCGATGAAACCAGGCTCGCTGCCGCCGGAGATCGACACCGACCTGCCGCATGCCGGGCCGGTCAACCTGCGCCCGCTCGTCTCGGTGATGCCGCGCTATCTTGTGATCGGCGCCTCGACCGGCGGCCCTCGCGCGGTCGCCAAGGTGCTGTTCGATATCGGCGAGGGCTTAAACGACCTCACGACGATCATCGTCCAGCATATGCCGCCGCTCTTCACCGCCTCCTTCGCCGAGCAGGTCGCCGCCCATATCGGCGTCCCTGCCCGCGAGCCCTTCGACGGCGAGCGGCTGATGCGCGGCACGGTCTATATCGCACCCGGCGGCCGCCATCTCGGCATCGATCGCCGGCTGGGCCATATCGTCGCGCGCATCGGCGACGAACCGCCCGTCAATTTCTGCCGGCCTGCCGTCGACGTGCTCTTCGGCGAGGCCGCCCGCCATCTCGGCCCGGCCGCGCTCGGTCTCGTCCTCACGGGCATGGGCAGCGACGGCACCGACGGCGCCGGCGCCCTGCGCAAGGTCGGTGCAGCCGTCATCGCCCAGGACGAGCCGAGCAGCACGATCTGGGGCATGCCCGGCTCGGTCGTGCGCGCCCGCCATGCCAGCGCGGTGATCGCGCTCGACGAGATCGGCGCCTCGATCCGCTGCCTCGTCCGCGGGGTCCAGCCGGTATGACCGAAGCCGATTTCGCCTTCCTGCGCCTCCTGCTGCAGCAGCGCTCCGGTCTGTCGCTGACCGCGGACAAGCGCTACCTCGCCGAGAGCCGGCTCGGCATTCTCTGCCGCCGGCGCGGCATCGCCGATATCGAGACGCTCGTCCGCCAGCTCAGGCTTTCCCGCGATGCAAGTCTGGAAAGCGCCGTGGTCGATGCCATGACCACCAACGAGACCCTGTTCTTCCGCGACCAGACGCCCTTCAACCTGTTCCGGGACGTGATCCTGCCGGAGCGCCTCGCCGCCAACGCCGCCAGCCGCTCGCTCCGGATCTGGTGTGCGGCCGTCTCCAGCGGCCAGGAGGCCTACTCGCTGGCCATGCTGATCGACGAGCTCGGCGATCGGCTCGCCGGCTGGAAGATCGAGATCCTGGGCACCGATATCTCCGCAGAAATCCTGGAAAAGGCCCGCGCCGGCATCTACAGCCAATTCGAGATCCAGCGCGGCCTGCCTATCCAGATGCTGCTGAAGCATTTCCAGCAGGTCGGCGACAAATGGCAGGTCTCGCAGCGGATTCGCGCGATGGTAGAGTTCAAGCAGCACAACCTGCTGGATCGCAACGACCAGTTCGGGCGCTTCGACGTGATCTTCTGCCGCAACGTCCTGATCTATTTCGACGTGCCGACCAAGGTGAAGGTGCTGGAGCAGATCGCGCCGCGCCTCGTACCGGATGGGGCCTTCGTGCTCGGCGCCGCCGAGACGGTGCTGGGACTGGCGACGAAGCTCGTCTGCGACCCGCAGCACCGCGGTCTCTACCGGCACGCATCGATGGCCGCCCCGATAGCCGCCTCCGCTGCGCCCAGCCTCCGGCCGCGCACCGCCATCGGGGCCGCCCTGCGCGGCTGAGCCGGCCCGTCCGTCGTCCAGAGCTTCGCCTGCCGGAAAAGTCCGCGCCCCCAAAATGCGGGCCTTCCCGTCATGGTCGGGCTTGTCCCGGCCATCCACGTCTTCACCGATCAAGGTCCGTGTTCAAGACGTGGATGCTCGCCACAAGGGCGAGCATGACGGTATGATAGCCGGCCCGCCGTCCCGAACACCGCACAAACAAAAACCCCGCCTCTCGGCGGGGTCCCCGTCGACCTGTCGTGTACATCCGACGATCAGGTCAAGAACTGGTATGGCGTCGCTTCATGACCGCCCGATGACGGGCGGGCGACGGAATTGCGTCAGGCCGGGATGCGCTCGTCGACATCGGACGGCTCGCGCAGGACGTAGCCGCGGCCCCAGACGGTCTCGATGTAGTTCTTGCCGTCCGACGCATTGGCGAGCTTCTTGCGCAGCTTGCAGATGAAGACGTCGATGATCTTGAGCTCGGGCTCGTCCATGCCGCCATAGAGATGGTTGAGGAACATCTCCTTGGTGAGCGTCGTACCCTTGCGGAGCGAGAGCAGCTCCAGCATCTGGTATTCCTTGCCGGTGAGGTGGACGCGGGCGGCGTCGACTTCCACGGTCTTGGTATCGAGATTGACGACCAGGTCGCCCGTCGTGATGACCGACTGGGCGTGGCCCTTCGAGCGGCGCACGATCGCGTGGATGCGGGCGACCAGCTCATCCTTGTGGAACGGCTTGGTGAGGTAGTCGTCGGCGCCGAAGCCGAGGCCCTTCACCTTGTCCTCGATGCCGGCAAGGCCGGAGAGGATCAGGATCGGCGTCTTGACCTTCGCGACGCGCAGGCTGCGCAGAACCTCGTAACCCGACATGTCGGGGAGGTTCAGGTCGAGCAGGATGATGTCGTAATCGTAGAGCTTGCCGAGATCGACGCCCTCTTCGCCGAGGTCCGTCGTATAGACGTTGAAGCTCTCCGATTTGAGCATGAGCTCGATGCTTTGAGCGGTCGCGCTATCGTCCTCGATCAGCAGAACCCGCATGTCCACGTCCCCAATTTCGCCCGCAGGGCAGGTTTGACCGTTGTTCCGCCCGGACCTTCCCGGCCCTCGGCGACGACGCACTTGCCCAATGAAACGCCACGCGACACGCTACGAGGAAACTGGTTAACAAACCGTGATTCCCGAGCGCAAGCGCTTCCTCAGAGAAAGTGAACGATCCTTGTCGAGGTGAGTCGAATTTGACACGGATCGCTGAACTTCTCGGCCGCGAAAGCGCCTTTCGCGGAGGGTTGCCTCGGGAAACAGGGCGATAATGGCCCTGCGACACGCGGCAGCCTCGATCTGCAGTCTTAACCACAGAGCTTAACAGCTGGTAAATGAGCGCAATTTGTTAGGAACCCTTACCAAATCATCCACAGGGGTTCCGCCAGCTGATAGCGCTGATCTGCACATGACCGATAACCTCGAAATATCCCGATGAGTTCCCCCTCGCACGGCCATGACCGCCTCACCGCCCTCGCGACCGCCATCGAGAATATCGAAGGCGTGACGATCTATGGCCGCGTCATCGGCGTGCGCGGCCTGCTGGTCGAGGTCGCCGGGCCGATCGGCACGATGAGCCTTGGCGGCCGCGTCGGCATTGAGATCGCGCCGGGCACGCGCGTTCCCTGCGAGGTTGTCGGCTTCTCCGGCGACAAGGCGCTTGTCATGCCCTTCGGCGGGCTCGACGGCGTCCGCCGCGGCTGCCCCGTCCATGTCGATCGCGCCCAGCCGGGCTTGAGGCCGACGCCGGCTTGGCTCGGCCGCGTCGTCGACGCTCTCGGCCGCCCCGTCGATGGCGGACCGCCCTTGCCGCAGGGCGACACGCTCTTCGCATACCGCAACGATCCCCCGAATGCCCATAAGCGCCGCCGCGTCGGCCGGCCACTCGATCTCGGCGTGCGCGCGCTCAACACCTTCCTGACCTGCTGCATCGGCCAGCGCATGGGCATCTTCGCCGGCTCCGGCGTCGGCAAATCCGTGCTGCTCTCGATGCTCGCCCGCTATGCCCAGGCCGACGTCAACATCATCGGCCTCGTCGGCGAACGCGGCCGCGAGGTGCAGGAATTCCTCCAGGAGGATCTCGGCCCGCAGGGCCTCGCCCGCTCGATCGTCGTGGTCGCGACCTCGGACGAGCCCGCCCTGATGCGCAAGCAGGCGGCGCTGACCACGCTGACGCTTGCCGAGTATTTCCGGGATCGCGGCCTGCAGGTGATGTGCCTGATGGATTCGGTGACGCGCTTCGCCATGGCGATGCGCGAGATCGGCCTCGCCGCCGGCGAGCCGCCGACGACCAAAGGTTATACTCCGACCGTCTTCGCCGAGCTGCCCCGCCTGCTCGAACGCGCCGGCCCCGGCACCGGCGACGGCGCCATCACCGGCCTCTTCACCGTGCTGGTCGATGGCGGCGACCATGACGAGCCCGTCGCCGACGCGGTGCGCGGCATTCTCGACGGCCACATCGTCATGGAACGCTCCATCGCCGAGCGCGGACGCTACCCCGCGGTCAACATCCTGAAATCGGTCTCGCGCACGATGCCGCGCTCCTGTGACCCGGCCTATTATCCCGTCGTGCAGAAGGCGCGCTCGACGCTCGCGACCTATGCCGACATGGAGGAGTTGATCCGGCTCGGCGCCTATCGCCAGGGTGCCTCGGCCGAGGTCGACGAGGCGATCCGTCTCCATCCTGCGCTCGAAGCCTTCCTCAAGCAGGCCAAGGACGACGCGACGCCGCTGCACGAATGCTACGCACGCCTCGCCGCTATCATGAGTGGAACCGTCTGATGATCGCAGCGCTCCTGATCGGCCTCGTTGCGCTGATCCATGTCTACATCGTCATTCTGGAGATGCTGTGGTGGGACACCCCGCGCGGCCACAAGGCCTTCGGTCTCACGCCGGACTTCGCCGCACGCTCGAAGGTGCTTGCCGCCAATCAGGGGCTCTATAACGGCTTCCTCGTCGCCGGCCTCGTCTGGGGGCTCTGGCTTGGCGCGGAAGGCTTCGCGATCAAGCTGTTCTTCCTGGCCTGCGTTCTTGTCGCCGGGCTCTTCGGCGCGGCGACGGCCAGCCGCAAGATTCTCTACATCCAGGCCTTGCCCGCCGCGCTCGCCATTGTGGCACTGCTGGCTCGGTTCTGAGCAGGCCTCAGCCTCGCGCCACCATCCGCACCAGCGCGAACATCGCAGCGAAGCCGACGGCCTGAATCGCTGCCGAGATCATCAGCGTCGGGTTCACCCCGAGCCGCTCGACCATCACCGCAAAGAGCAGCGGCGCTGCCGCGAAGGTCATGTTCTGGGGCACGGTGAGCTTGCCGAGCATCGCAGCGAAGCCATTCCGGCCGAACAGGGCGAGCGGCAGCGTCGCCCGCGCCACCGAGATCACGCCGAGCGCCGCACTGAACAAGGCGATGAAGATCGCCGCGGTCGTGATCGTCATCGGCACGAAGGGCAGCGCGAGGCAAAGCACCGGCCCCAGCAGCAGGCCGAACAGCGAGACCTTCTCCGCCGGCAGGCGCTCGCCCAAGGTCGCGTCGATAGCACGTGCGGCAAGCGTCGCCGGGCCGCTCAGGGTCGCGACCCAGACGGCCTCGGACTGCGTCAGTCCCGCCTCCTGGAACAACGTGATCAAATGCAGCGGCAATCCCCAGGACACGAGCCCACTCGCCGAGAAGGCAAGCGCCACCAGCCAGAAAGCAGCCCTGCGCGAATGCGCTGCCACGCTGCCTTGTTCGCTGGCAGAGGTCGCTCCGGCAACGTCAGCCGGCTTGGCCTCGGGCGCCGGCGCATGCCGGTAACGCGGGATCGACGCATAGATCGGCAGCACGATGACGAGCTGCATCGCCGCGAAGACGATAAGCGTGATCCGCCAGCCGAAGGCGTTCATCAGCGTGGCGGTCAACGGCCAGAACACGCTGGAGGCGAGCCCGGTGACCAGCATCATCAGGCCGATGACGCGCCGCGTCCGCTCGCCCATCAACTGGGCGATGGTGACATTGCCTGTATTGGCCAGCGACATCGCATGGCCGAGCCCGATCACGAGCCAGCTCGCGAGGTAGCTCACCGGTCCCTGCGCCAGCGATAGCACACCAAGCCCGAGCGCGCAGATCACGGCGCCCACGCACATCGAGCGCCGCGTGCCCTCGCGGTCGAGCACGCGCCCGATCGCGGGGGCGACAAGAGCACCTGTGATCAGCAGGATGGTAATGCCGCCGAAGACGATCTCGGCATTGAGTCCGATCTCGCGATCGAGCGCGCCGACCAGCACCGAGGGCGAATAGAAGGTCGAGCCCCAGCCGATGATGCGTGTGAGCGCGAGGCCCAGCAGCAGAGGGCCGTGCGCGCCGAAACGAGAAGTGGCAGCCAAGAGAGGGAATCCGCGGAGCAGGAGGCCGGGCGGCCTCGCCTCCCGATTCACTAGATCATCCCGACAACCCGTGGCAGCAGCCGGGGCGCGACCTGATCATGCGTAAAAGGCAGCCCGTTCCGGTAAGGAAAGGTCAACCTCCTTGCGCCATGTTGCTCCACGTCTCGCGTATGGAGTTCGGGCGCGCGCCGAGGGGTCGGCAGCGCCGATGCGTAATCAGGAGTTGAAAACGACATGAAGTCGCGAGAGACGCTTCTTCGGCTCAAGCGCTTCCAGGTCGACGAGAAACGTCGCCGGGTAAGCCAGATCGAGATGATGATCGCCGATTTTCATCGGATGGCGAGCGATCTCGATCGCGAGATCCAGGCCGAGGAATCGCGCGCCGGCATCGCGGACCCCGCCCATTTCGCCTATCCGACCTATGCCAAGGCAGCCCTCGGCCGCCGCGACAACCTGCGCCAGTCGGCCGACAACCTGAAGGGCCAGCTCGACGAGGCCAAGGCCGAATTGCAGGAAGCCTTCGAGGACATGAAGAAGGTCGAGATTCTCGACGATCGCGAACGCGCTTCGGAGCGCGCGGCGGAAGCCGCCCGCGACCAGGCCACGATGGACGCGATCGGGCTGCGCTCGCGCGTCTGAGCCCGTTTTCAAGAATTCAGAAAAAGGCGGCGTCCTCGGGGCGCCGCCTTTTTCATGCAATGACGGGATGGTGCACGACGGAGTCGCGCCGCAGCTTGCCGCTCAGGCGTGGATCGTCGTCGACCTCGACCCCGCGCTTGAACACGGTGAAGCCCGAGCGCTGGTAGAAGGCGAGCGCGGCCGGGTGGTCGAGCGTGCAGGTATGCACCCAGAAGCGCGAGATCGGCTTGGCCCAGGCCAGCGCCAGCGCCCGGTTCATCAGCCAGCGCCCCGCACCCTTGCCGACCACGGGCTCGTCCAGCCCGAAGAAGGCGAGCTCGCCCTCCCCCGCCACGCGGAAATCCAGCTCGAGCAAGCCGACATCGCGCCCCTCATGGCGAACGGCGTAGACCTCGATGGCCGGGTCGGCGAACACCGCCCCGAGCTCGGCACGCGGCTTGGTCAGGCGGCTGAACCACATCCAGCGCTCGCCGAGCAGCCGGTAGACGGCAAGATAGCGCTCGATCTCGGCGCGGCCGATCCCTTCGAGCGAAAAACCTTCCATGCCAGGAGGATCGGGCCGCTCCGGCGGCCGTGCGAACATCTCCAGCGAAGTCACGATCGTCGCGATCTTGCCGGGCGGCAGGTCGGTCGTTCCGGTTAGGGTGATGGTCAGGCTCTGGGACATGGAAGGCAGGCGCGCTCGGCTCGAAAATCGGGATCGTCGCCGCGATCATGACATGATCGCGTTCGAAAGATCACGACGCAATGATGCATGCCCGGCCTGAGAGCACAGACGGATCGAGGCGACGACCGCAAAGTCGTCGGCCCGCCAGCTGGCTGTTCGGCCTCCTGGTGATGTGCTTCGCTGTGCTGCCGCATCTCACGCTGGCAGCGTCGATGATGTGCATGCCGGTTCCTGCCCCAGAACACCATGCCGTGAGCATGCAGGCGACTTCGGGCGAACAGGCGCACGCGCCGGCCCCCTGCCACAAGACCGGAGACGCGCAAGCAGCCGCAGGTCCGCCCTGCTGCATCATCGGCTGTGGCTTGATCGCCGAAGCCCCTGCCGCGCCCATGCGGCCGATCGCGGTCCGCTGGTCGCGGTTGCCGCCCGCCTCGGCCACGGTGGTTCAAGACCGTTCGACAGAACCGGCGGAGCGACCGCCGCGACCGGCGCGTTTCGCCTGAAGCCGATTTTCCAGGGGATCACGATGCCGCCTCGCGGCACGGTCCGCCTATCCATCGATCAAGGATCTAGACAGATGAAGCGTAACACCATTGCCCTCGCCGCCCTGCTTGCCGCCAGCCTGCTTGCCGGCACCGCCCAGGCCCAGCAGTCCCATGCGGGCCATGGCACCACCGCGCCCACGAAGGCTGGCGACAGCGCCTCGACCAGGGCCTATCGCGACGCCAATATGAAGATGCACAAGGAGATGGACATCCCCTATTCCGGCGATGCCGATGCCGATTTCGTCCGCGGCATGATCCCGCATCATCAGGGCGCGATCGACATGGCCAGGATCGTCCTGGCCCATGGCAAGGACCCCGAGATCCGCAAGCTCGCCGAAAGCGTCATCCGCGACCAGGAGAAGGAGGTCGCGATGATGAAGGACTGGCTGAAGAAGAACGGCAAGTAGCCGCTCCTTCCCTCCCTTGACCCTGGGTGAGGACGGGCAGTCTCAAATGCTTGCCCTCGCCCTTCCCCACTGGCAGAGAGGGGAAAGGTTCGCGCCGCAGCGGTGACGACGTGGGCCAGCCGTTGCCCGTCACCATCCTGTTCAGAACCCGCGGCCTCCATGAAACGTTATCTCGACTATCTCTGGCCGATCATCGGGCTCGTCGCGGTCGTCTGGTCCGTCGAACTGCTCTGGAGCAAGCTCAAGGCCGAAGCCGGCTCCGACGCCACGATCGAGGCGCTGCTCGCCGATGCCAGCCTCTGGCAGAGCATCAAGATCATCGCCCACCGCATCGGCCACAAGATCGCGGTGATCCCGCCGGAAGCCTTCTTCCATGCCGCGCTGGCGACGCTGGTCGCCTATGCCGCGCTCGCCTGGTACGACCGCATCGCCCTGATCCATCTCGGCAAGGAGAAGGGCATTTCCTGGTTCTATATCTCGCTCTGCTCCTTCGTGACCTATGCGCTCTCGCACAATATCGGCGCCTCGGTCTTCTCCGGCGGCATGGTGCGCTACCGTGCCTATACGGCGAAGGGCCTGACGGCGGCGGAGGTCGCCGTCCTCGTCGCGCTTTGCTCCTTCACCTTCGCCTTCGGCACGATCTTTCTGATGGGGCTGGTGCTGCTCTACGAGCCGCAGATCCTGCATCCGCTGGAACGGATGTCGAAATGGTTCGCGATCAGCGATGGCACGGCGCGCCTGATCGGCGTCGGCATGCTCGCCTTCGTCGCGCTCTACACCATCGGCTCGTGGCTGCGCTTCAGGCCGCTGAAGATCGGCAAGTTCGAGATCATCTATCCGCGGCTGCCCATCGTCTTCAGGCAGTATCTCGCAGCCCCGCTCGAACTCGCGGGCGCCGCCGGCATCATCTATTTCGCCCTGCCCGACCAGGGCAATCCGGGCTTCCTGATCGTGCTGGGCGCCTTCCTGCTCTCCTTCTCGGCCGGGCTGCTCAGCCAGGTTCCCGGCGGCGTCGGCGTCATGGAGGCTGTCTTCCTGGCGGTGATGCCGACCGTGCCGGCACCGGCCGTCTTCGCCGCGCTGCTGATTTGGCGGCTGTTCTATCTCATCTTGCCGCTGGTCTTCTCGCTGCCGATCGTGCTCGCCTTCGAGCGCGCGCAACTCAAGCGCAGCACCCGCATCGCCCCGCCGCCCTAGCATCGGTTCGAAAACTGGGAACCGGCTTTCGGGGCAAGCCGATGCGCAAAAAAGGCCGTCAGCGCTTGAGCGCGATCGCCGCCGCGCCGAACATGAGCAACGCGCCGATCGCTTCCGACCAGCCGAAGGGCTCGCTGAGCGCCAGAACGCCGACCGCGACCGCGATGGCCGGGCTGACGAAGGCATAGAGCCCGGCCCGGAAAGCGCCCCAGTCGCGCAGCAGCCGCATATAGATGGTGAAGCCCATCAGCGAGCCGCCGATCACGAGGAAGACCACGGCCGGCAGGACCGGCCAGCTCGCCAGTGCTCGGACATCGGCATAGCTGATCGGCTCCAGCGCGAGCGAAACCGCGGTCAAGCCGATGCCGCCGATCAGCGTCTGCCAGCCGGCCAGCGTCAGCGTCGGCATCGTCCTGGCGATCGGCCGGGAGAGCACCGCGCCGACGCAGTAGAACAGCGTGCCACCTGCGACCGCCGCAAGCCCCATCGCTTCAAGCGGATCGCCATGGGCGACTGAGAGCCCGCCCATCGCCCGCGTCGCGAACAGGAAGCAAAGCCCGACGGTTCCGAGCGCAATCGCGGCGATCTTGCGCCCGTCGATGTGCACGCCCTCGATCGCCCGGCTGGCCAGCAGGGTATAGATCGGGATGGTCGCGAAATTGACGATGGCCGCGAGCCCGGTCGGCGCGTGTTTCGTGCCCCAGAACAGCAAGGCATAATTGACGGTATTGAGCAGCAGAGCCGTGCCGATCAAACGGGGCCAGGCGCTGGCCGGCACCTTGGGCGCATCACGCCCGGCCCAGACCAGCATCAGGAAACCGGCGATCGAAAAGCGCACCGCCGCCAGGAAGACCGGCGGCACATGCGTCGATCCGACCTTGACCGGCAGCCACGTCAGACCCCAGACGAGGCACATGACGGCGAAGAGGAGAGCGTTGCGCGACATGATGTCCGCTTAGCCGCAGCCTATGGCGCTGACCATTGCGCCGCAGGCATCGCGCCCCCGTGGAAACGGGTGGCGCAAAGGGCTCAGACGCTGCCGACCGTCTTGAGGCGCACGCGCGGATGAATCTCGGCCTGCGACAGCACCGGCGTCTCCCGGCGGAAGCGCTCGATGATCTGGCGGGCGAAGGGCCGCGCCATCGCCGAAGTGACCAGCGCCGGCATCTCGCCGATGCGGGCGGCATCCTCGAACTTGTCGCGGACGTGATGCACGAATTCCTGCAGGCGCGAGGGCTGCATGGCGAGATGGCGATCCTCGCCCTGGCCGATGATCGACTCGGCGAAGACGCCTTCCCAGGCCGGCGACAGCGTGATGATCGGCAGCACGCCCTGCATGTTGGAGAACTGGGCGCAGATTTGGCGGGCGAGGCGCGCGCGGACATGCTCGGCGATCTCGCGCGGATTGCGCATGCTCGCCGAAACCTCTGCGATCCCCTCGATGATCGTCGGCAGGTCGCGGATCGAGATGCGCTCGGAGAGCAGGAGCTGCAACACGCGCTGGATGCCGGTGGTCGAGATCTGGCTCGGCACGATCTCCTTGACGAGATCGGCATGGTCCTTCGGCAGCTCGCGCAGAAGCTTCTGCACTTCGGAATGCGAGAGCAACTCCGGCATGTTCGACTTCAACACCTCCGTGAGATGCGTCGAGATCACGGTCGCGGCGTCGACCACGGTGTAGCCGCGCAACTGCGCCTCGTCCTGCAGCGCCGCGTCGATCCAGGTCGCCGGCAGGCCGAAGGTCGGCTCCAGCACGTTGTGACCCGGCAGGTTCACGGCCCCGCCCATGGGATCCATCGCCATGTACTGGCCGGCATAGACGATGCCCTGGCCGGCATCGATCTCCTTGATCTTGATGAAGTAGTGGTTCGCCTCGAGCTGGACGTTGTCGACGATGCGCACCGCCGGCATGACGAAGCCGAGTTCGGCCGCCAGCTGCCGGCGCAAGGCCCGGACCTGATCGGTGAGCCGGTCCTGCCCGCTCGGCGCGTTGACCAGCGGCAGGAGGCCGTAACCGATCTCGATCTTGAGCTCGTCCATCTTGAGGAGGTCGTTGAGCGTCTCCTCGCGTGGCGTACCATCCGCCGCGACCGTCCCCCCGGCCTGCGCCGGATCAAGCACACCCTGCTGCGCCTCGCGCGCCTTGGCCGCCTTGCCGAAACGATAGGCCAGGAAGCCCGCACCGGCCGCCAGCAGCAGGAAGGGCAGCATCGGGATGCCCGGTAGCAGCGCGATCAGCAGCATGACGGCGGCCGACATGCCGAGCGCCTTGGGATAGCTGGAGAGCTGCTTACCGAGCGCCTTGTCGGCCGCGCCGCGGACGCCCGCCTTCGAGACGAGCAGGCCCGCTGCGGTCGAGACGATCAGCGCCGGCACTTGGCTGACGAGGCCGTCGCCGACGGTGAGCAGGGTATAGTTATGCGCCGCCTGGCCGAAGCTCAGCCCCTGCTGCGCCACGCCGATGACGATGCCGCCGAGCACGTTGATGAAGGTGATCAGCAGGGCGGCGATGGCGTCGCCGCGGACGAATTTCGAGGCACCGTCCATCGAGCCGAAGAAGGAGGATTCGTCCTCCAGCGCCTTGCGACGAACCTTTGCTGTATCCTGGTCGATGAGGCCGGCGGAAAGGTCGGCGTCGATCGCCATCTGCTTGCCGGGCATGGCATCGAGGGTGAAGCGCGCCGCGACTTCGGCGATACGGCCCGAGCCCTTGGTGATGACGACGAAGTTCACGATGATCAGGATCGTGAAGACGATCACGCCGATCACGAAATTGCCGCTCATCACGAAGCCTGCGAAGGCCTCGATGACGTGGCCCGCAGCGGAAGTCCCCTCGTGGCCATGGGCCAGGATCAGGCGCGTCGAGGCGAGGTTCAGTGCCAGGCGGAACATCGTGACGATCAGCAGCACCGTCGGAAAGGCCGAGAATTCCAACGGCTCCTCGATGAACAGCGCCGTCATCAGCACCAGCACCGACACAATGATCGAGAGTGCCAGCATCAGATCGAGCAGGATCGCCGGCATCGGGAAGATGAGCACCACCAGGATGCCCATGACGCCGACGGCAAGGAACAGGTCGGGACGGTTGAACAGCTTCCCGAGCGCGCCGCGATCGGGAATGGCGAAGCCTCCGCCCTGACCTGCCGTCACATCGGTCATCGACCGCTCCGCCCCACGCCTCATACGCCCCGAAGCAGGGCGCAGCTCGGCAATTCTTGCCGGGCATATGGTGAACGAGTGGTTAAGACCGCCCAGGAAATTCCATCTGGAACCTTTTCCTGAACGCCCTGTTATCGAAAGACCCTGTTACGGCCGCATTCGACCCGAGACTTCGGGAACGGGCCGACAAACCGGCGTTTCAAGCCGGACTTGAGGAGGATCAATTGGATAGACGTTCTTTCATCACCAGCCTTTTCGGTGGTCTCGCGATCGCCAGCATCGGCGGCGCCGCCCTGGCAGGGACCGACCTTGCAAAGGCCGCTGCTCCGGCGCCTCAACCTTTGCCCCCTGCCGATCCACAGGCGCTCGACGCAAAAACCGCGCGCAAGCTCGATGAGGCCGATGCCGAATTCACCCAGGTCGTCCGTCGTGAACGGGTTTATCGCCATAACCGCCGTGGCCGTCCCGTCGTCGTCGATCGGCGCGTCGTGGTGCGGCGCGATCGGTTCGGCCGGCCCGTGCGCCGCGTCGTGACACGCCGCCGCGTCTACTGACGCCTCGCGGGCTTCTGCCCGCTCCTGGAAAGCCCCGCCGCTTCCGCCGGGAGCGGCGGTTCGATGGGAGGACGTCGTGCCGGCCCCTGACCTGACAGACGCAGCGCCTGTCATCGTCGAAACCGACGTGCCCGCCCGGCTCGACCGCCTGCCCTGGTCGCGCTTTCACACGCTCGTGGTCGTCGCCCTCGGCATCACCTGGATCCTCGATGGGCTCGAAGTCACGCTCGCCGGCTCGGTCTCGGGCGCCCTCAAGGAAAGCCCGGCCCTCAAATTCACCAATACCGAGATCGGCATGGCCGGTGCCGCCTATATCGCCGGCGCGGTGCTTGGCGCGGTGTTCTTCGGCTGGCTCACCGACCGGTTGGGCCGCAAGAAGCTCTTCACGATCACGGTGCTCGTTTATCTCACCGCCGCGGCAGCCACCGCCTTCTCCTGGAATGTCTGGAGCTTCATCCTCTTTCGCTTTTTCACAGGCATGGGCATCGGCGGCGAATACACGGCGATCAACTCGACGATCCAGGAACTGGTCCCGGCCCGTGTGCGCGGCTGGACCGATCTCGTCATCAACGGCTCGTTCTGGATCGGCGCTGCGCTGGGCGCGCTCGGCGCCATCGTCCTGCTCGATCCCGCTCTGATCGCCCCCGAATATGGCTGGCGCCTCGCCTTCTTCATCGGTGCGGCGCTCGGCCTCGTCATTCTCTTCCTGCGGCAATGGATTCCGGAAAGCCCGCGCTGGCTGATCAGCCATGGTCACCCCGAGCGCGCCGCGGCGATCGTCGCCGATATCGAGCGCCGGGCCGGCTTCGTCTCGCCTGCCGGCGAGGTCCTGCCCCTGACCCGCCTGCGCCCCCGCGCCGCGACACCGCTCGGCGAGGTCTTCCGGGCGCTTTTCGTCGTCCATCGCGAGCGCGCCCTGGTCGGACTCATGCTGATGCTGTCGCAGGCGTTCTTCTACAACGCGATCTTCTTCACCTATGCGCTGATTTTGACCGATTTCTACGCCGTGCCCTCGCAGAAGATCGGCTGGTTCATCCTGCCCTTCGCGGCCGGCAATTTCCTCGGGCCCCTTCTGATCGGCCGCTTCTTCGATACGCTCGGCCGGCGCGTCATGATCGCCGCGACCTATGCCCTGTCGGGGCTGTTGCTGACCGGAACCGGCTACCTCTTCTGGAAGGATTGGCTCACGGCCTCGCAGCTCACGCTCTGCTGGAGCGTCGTCTTCTTCTTCGCCTCGGCCGCTGCGAGTTCCGCCTATCTCACCGTCTCCGAGACCTTCCCGGTCGAGATGCGCGCGCTCGCCATCGCGATGTTCTATGCGCTCGGCACCGGCGCGGGCGGCATCGCCGGCCCCTGGCTCTTCGGCATCCTCATCGACACCGGTTCGCGTGGCAGCGTCTTCGGCGGCTATCTGCTGGGGGCCGTCCTGATGCTGGCGGCGGCCCTGATCGCGGCGCGCTTCGCGATCCGGGCCGAGCGCCAGCCGCTCGAAAGCGTGGCGAGGCCGCTCAATGCCGTCGATTGACGCGCCGCGCGTAACCATAGCGCGCGAAAACCGCCCCAATGGAACAAAGCATCATTTAAATGCATTATTCCCCACCGGCATTCCCTCACTAAGAATGCTGCTGGAGATAGGGTGACAACAGCCTGGAGGCCGTCGTGGACAGACGCTCATTCCTGATGACACTGGTCGGTGGTTTTGCCGCAGCCGGCATGGGCGGCATCGCCGTTGCCGAAGCGGCCCAGCCCAAGCTGGCACCGCTTCCGGACGCCGAGCCCGCCAAGGGCGAGGAAGCCGTGACCGCCGAGATGAAGGAGGCGCTCGACAAGACCGACGCCGAATTCAGCCAGTACTACTACTATCGCCGGCCGCGCTACTACCGGCGCCACTACTACCGCCCGCGCTACTACTACCGGCCGCGCTACTACGCACGCCCGCGCTACTATTACCGCAGGCGCTACTGGTAACGGCTGAACGCCCGGGTCAGGCAGCGCTGATGCGCGTCTGGCCCGGCTCGGCGACCGTGATCCCCGCCGACGTATATTCGCTGAGCTTGTTGCGCAGCGTGCGGATCGAGATTCCCAGGATCTTGGCGGCATGCGTGCGGTTGCCAAGGCAGTGATCTAGCGTATCGAGGATCAGCTCGCGCTCGACATCGGCGACGGTATGTCCGACCAGCGAGCGCGTCATCGCCTCCGCCGTTTGGGCCGCGCGTGCAGCCGGATCGCGTGACGGGGCCGGCGCCAGCGCCTCCCCTTCCGGGCTGAGCACGGCGGTCGCCGCGATTTCCGGCCCGCTCGCCAACAGCACCGCCCGGTGCATCGTGTTCTCAAGTTCCCGCACATTGCCGCGCCACGCACTGGTGAGCAGCAGCTTGCGTGCATCGGCCGCGATCGGCCTGGGCGGCAACCCGTTCAGATCAGCATATTTCTTGGCGAAATGATCGGCCAGCGCCAGGATATCGCCCGGCCGCTCGCGCAACGCCGGCAGGCGCAGATGCACGACATTGAGCCGATAGAGCAGGTCCTCGCGGAACGAGCCTTCGCGCACGGCGTCGGCAAGGTTGCGGTTCGAGGTCGCGATGATCCGGATATCGACCTTGACCGGCTGCGTGCCGCCGACGCGGTCGATCATGCGCTCCTGCAGCGCGCGCAGAAGCTTGGCCTGCAAGCGGACATCCATTTCCGAGATTTCGTCGAGCAGCAGCGTGCCGCCATTAGCCTCCTCGAACTTGCCGATGCGGCGCGCGATAGCGCCGGTGAAGGCGCCCTTCTCATGGCCGAACAACTCGGATTCGAGCAGATTGTCGGGAATCGCGGCGCAGTTCACCGCAACGAAGGGCCGGTCCTTGCGCCCCGATTTCTGGTGGAGGTGGCGCGCAATCACCTCCTTGCCGGTGCCGCTCTCGCCGGTGACGAGCACCGGCGCTTCCGAGCGCGCGATCTGCGTGGCGAGCTGCACGACGCGCTCCATCGCCGGATCCCGCCAGATCAGGCTGGACTGGTCGGCCGCAACCGCCTCCAGCACCGCCGCGATCAATTCCGGATCGGGCGGCAGCGGCACGTATTCGCGGGCGCCAGCCTGGATTGCGGCTACGGCGGCGCGCGTATCGGTCGAGGTGCCGCAGGCAACGATCGGCGTGCGGATGCGCTCGCTGTCCAGCGCCGCGACATAAGCCGCGATCGGCTGCACGACGTCGATCATCAGCAAATCGGCACCCTTGGCGCGCAGCACGGCCAGCGTCTGGTCGAGGCTTTCCGTATGGGTCACGGCCGCGCCATGCGACATGGCGATCTTGGCGGCTGCGATGATCTGTCCCTTGAGACCGCCGGCGATGATGAGGCGCATGGCTCAGGTCCTTCCGTTCGTCGATGTCATGGGGCGGGCCGTCACCGGTCCGCCTTGATGATTTCCGTCATGGTCACGCCGAGCCGGTCCTCGACGACGACAACCTCGCCGCGTGCGACCAGCCGCTCGTTGACGAAGATGTCGATCGCTTCACCGACGCGCCGGTCGAGCTCCAGCACCGCGCCGGGCACGATCTGCAAGAGGTCGCCGACCGCGACCTTCGAAGAGCCGAGCACGGCGGAGACCGTGACTGGCACGTCGAAGACCTGCTCGAGATCCTCGGCCGTCTTGACCGGCACCGGGCCGGAACGGGCGACCGACATGTCGCCTTGGTCGAAGGACAGGTCGGCCTGGTTCAGCGGCGGCAGATTGAGATCGTTCTCCGGGCTCATGGCTCAGACCTTCATGGTTGGCCATGGCCGAACACGCGCGCGACCGCCTGTTCGACCAGAGCCGTGAGTTGCTGGCTGTCGAGGACGAAGCCGCCCTCCGCCCATTCGATACGCCCGTCGCCGGGCACGATGTCGGATTGCCCGAGCACGATCAGCTTGCCGGCGAAGCCGTGTTCGGCCGCGAGCTTCCGGACCAGTTCTTCGGCCGCCTCGACCATGCTCTCATGGACGCGCAGCACCAGATGCGGCGCGGTGCGGGCATGGCTCAGGCACTCGCGAACGGCCCCTTCCAGAGCGGCCAACGGCTTCTCGGCCAGCGCCGCCCCAGCCAGTGCCTTCGCCGTCGCGATCGCGACATGCGCCGCATGTTCCTCGACCGCAGCCGTACGGGCCGCCTCCTGGGCGAACAGCCGCTCGGCCGACCGCGCGAGCTGCCCCGTCAGGCCGGCAAGCTGGCCCTGCGCCTCGCGATGCGCATGGTCGACCCCGGCGTGAAACCCCTCCGCGCGCGCGGCGGCGAGTTCGGCCTCGCCGGCAGCCTTGCGGCTGCCTTCGCGGAAGTCGGTTCCAAACATGAATTTCTTCGCGGACGTCATCTCAGTAAACCAACTCGTCGTCGGCGCTGCCCTTGGACAGCACGATCTCGCCCTTTTCGGCCAGGTCCTTGGTCATCTGGACGAGCGTCGTCTGAGCCTCGTCAACCTCCTTGAGGCGCAAGGGGCCCAGGGTCGCCATGTCGTCCTGCATGTTCTTGGCGGCACGCTGTGACATGGCGCCGAAGAAGAGGTCGCGCATCGACTGGCTGGCGCCCTTGAGCGCGCGCGCCAGCATGCTCTTGTCGGCCTGGCTCACCAGGGTCTGCAACCCGGCGGGATCGAGCTTGGCGAGATCGTCGAAGGTGAACATCAGGGCGCGGATGCGTTCCGCCGAATCCTGGTTCGATGCATCCAGCGCCGCGAGGAAGCGCAGCTCGGTCTGCCGGTCGAAGCCGTTGAAGATCTCGGCCATCATCTCGTGCGGATCGCGCCGGCGCGTCTGGGTCAAGGTCGAGACGAATTCGGTGCGCAGCGTGTTCTCGATATGGTCGAGCGCTTCCTTCTGCACCGATTCCAGCCGCAGCATGCGGCCGACGACTTCGATCGAGAGATCGTTCGGCAGGTTGCGCAGGACGTTGGCGGCATGCTCGGGCCGGATCTTCGACAGGATCACCGCAATGGTCTGCGGATATTCGTTCTTGAGGAAGTTCGCGAGCACCACGGCGTCGATATTGCCGAGCTTCTGCCACATGTTGCGGCCGGCAGGCCCGCGGATCTCCTCCATGATCAGCGCGACCTGGTCGGTCGGCAGGATCTTCTCGAGCAGCGAGATGGTCCGGTCGAACGATCCCGTCACTGCGCCGGCGCTGGAGAGCTTGCCGACGAAGTCGAGCATCAGCCTTTCGACCTCGTCGGCATCGACCGTCCCGAGCTCCGCCATGGCGCGTGTGATGATCCGGATCTCGTCATCGTCGAATTCCTGCCAGATCGCGCGGCCGTGATCCTCGCCCAGCACGAGCAAGATGACGGCGGCGCGCTGCGGGCCGCTCATCTCGGCGACGGTGGTCACGCCGAAGCCGCCGCCCTCGATGGCGTCCTGGAAACCGGAGTTCCGCGGTGCGATGGATCGGGATTCGGCCATGGTTCAGCGCCCCGTCACGCGGCGGACTTCTCGTGAATCCAGCTCCGCAGAACCGCGACCGAATCGGACGGGTTCTGCGAGACCAGGACCCCGATCTTTTCCACGGACTGTGCCTTGAGCTGGCCCTTGACCTGCGCGATCGCCAGCATCCGCTCGGAAGGCGGCGCATCAACCTCGATGGGAAGCGGCTCGCCATCGGGACCGACCGTCACCGCCCGCACGCTGCTGGCAGGGTCGCCGGTCGCACCGGCAGGCCCGGCCAGGGCGGTGCCGCCATTGCGCATGAAGGAGGGGATCGCACGGACATTGCTGTTGTCGGAAGCCAGTACCTGCTTCAGCAGCGGGCGCACCACCGTCATCAGCACGATCACGGTGAGCAGCGAGATGACGCCGAGTTCGGCGAAGCGGACGAGGTCCTCGCGGGTGAAGGAGGTGAGCTGCTGCAGCAGCGTCTGCTCGGCGAGTTCGGCCGGCGGCGGCGGTGCCTCGGCGAAGCGCAGGTTGACGACCTCGACCTTGTCGCCTCGGCCCTGATCGAAGCCGACAGCCGTGCGCACGAGCTCGCCGATGCGGTCCAGTTCCTCGTTGTTGCGCGGCTGATAGGACAGTTCGCCGGCCGGGCTGCGGGTGTAGTTGCCGTCGACGAGGACGGCGACCGAGAGCTTCTTGACCCGCCCACCTTCCAGCACCTCGGTGCGGGTCGTGCGCGAGATCTCGTAATTGGCGACTTCCTCGTTCTTCGAGGAGTTCTCGCGCTGGTTCTGCTGCGCCCCTTGCGTCTGCTGCGCGCCGGGCAACTCGTTACCGACGGTCACCGTGCCGTTGCCGCCCTCGGTCGTGGTCGAGGCCTCCGTGCGGTTCTGGCTGGAGCGCAGGACGCGGCTTTCCGGATCGTAGCTCTCGGAGCGGCTCTCGACGCGGTTGGTGTCGAGCGCAGCCGAAACCTGCACCCGCGCCCGGCCGTAGCCGACGACGCTGGCGACGATGTCCTCGACCTGCGACTTGATGCGCTTCTCGATCGCGGTCTGGCGCTCCTCGATGCCGAGGCCGATCAGGCCCTGGTCGCTCTGGGCGCCGTCCGCCAAAAGCCGGCCGCGCTCGTCGACGATCGAGACGCGCTCGGGCTTCAGGCCATCGACGGCCGAGGCGACGAGATGGCGCACGGCCCGGACCTGCGCGGCGTCGAGATCGCCCGCGAGCTTGAGCGCGATCGAGGCGCGCGGCGGCTCGCGGTCGCGCTCGAACAGGCGCCGCTCGGGAATGACGAGATGGACGCGCGCCGACTGCACCCGGCCGATCGAGCGGATGGTGCGCGACAGTTCGCCCTCGAGCGCGCGGAGATGATTGATGTTCTGGACGAAGCTGGTCGAGGAGAAGGCGTCGCCCTTGTCGAAGATCTCGTAGCCGACGCCGCCGCCGGCCGGGATACCCTTGCTGGCGAGGTCGAGGCGCAGGCGCGGCACATCGGCCTTCGGCACCAGCACCGTCTGCCCGTCGCCGCGGAGCTCATATTTGATGCCGCGCGCGTCGAGATCCTTGAGGATGGCGCTGACATCCTGGCTTCCCAGATCCGAGAACAGCACGCTCATCGCCGGCTGGGACATCCGCAGCATGACGAAGCCGAAGAAGCCGACGAGCACCAGCGTGACGGCCAGCATGGCCGCCAGGCGCGCCGCTCCGAATTTGGCAAACTGCTCGATCAGGCCGTTCACGCCGCCATCCGTCCCACAGAATCGCGGGGTACGGCACACCTGTCCCGCCCCACTAGGCAAGTTTTTCCCGGTGCATGGTTAGCGGCTGGTTAATTTTTCCGGGCCAGGCGTTAACTTTATCGCAAAGCCTGACGCGCAAACGCCAAAGGCGCCGGCCTTGTTCGGGCCGACGCCTTTGAAAAGAAACGAGAATATCTGCTTCTTACTGGCGGTAGTGCTGGATCCGGGTCGTCCGCAGGCCGGCGAGGCCGTGCTGGTCGATCGACATCTGCCAGCTCAGGAACTCGTCGACGGTCAGCGTATAGCGCTGGCACGCCTCTTCGAGGCTCAGCAGCCCGCCGCGCACGGCAGCCACCACCTCGGCCTTTCGCCGGATGACCCAGCGCCTGGTATTCATCGGGGGCAGGTCCGCGATCGTCAGCGGACTTCCGTCCGGTCCGATCACGTACTTCACCCGCGGTCGCAATGGCTCGGTCATGGTACTCTCACACAACTCAACAGAGCTACTGAGGGCAGCATAAGAGGCTGGCTTTAAGAATTGGCTAAAACGATCGCCTCGGATGTCCACGACTGATTCGCCGCTGCTCAATCGCCGCGCACCACGCTCTTGACCTTGTCGATCGGCACCGTGATCGAGCCGATCTTGAGCATCGGGATCGACGAGGTGAAGTCGACGCCGTCGACCACGCCGCTGACCTGCGTCTTCGCCGTGACGCTCTCGCCCAGCACATTCTTGGCGTCGATCGAGATGCTGTACTCGCCATCCGGCGCGGTGGTGCCGAGCGAGGTCGAGCCGTCCCAGCTGAAGGTCTGATCGCCAGCGGTCAGCGTCCGGGTCATCGTCTGGACGACGCTGCCGCTGGAGTTCTTGATGGTGATCGTGCCGGTGCCGGCCGAAGCCATGTTGACCTTCCAGTCGGCCTTGCCGTTGGCCAGTCGCGTCGTGGTGCCGTCGGCCGTGATCGTCGAGCCGATGAAGCCGACCGCGTTCGTCGCCGTCCCCGCCGCGCTGAGGCTGAGCAGGGAGCCCAGCGTCTCATTGGTCTTGAGCTGCTGCTCGACGCCGGCGAACTGCACGAGCTGCTGGGTGAACTGGTTGGTGTCGAGCGGGTCCAGCGGCGACTGGTTCTTGAGCTGCGTCGTCAGCAGCGTCAGGAACTGGTCGAAATTATTGGCGATGCCGCTCGTGGTGCCGGTCACACCGCTGGAGCTGGTGCCCGATGTGCCGGAAGTGCCTGATGTTCCGGAAACAGCCATGGCGCTTGTCCTCGTTCAGATGCTGAGATCGACGCCGCCGAGCCGGACAAAGCGGCGCTGTGGGGCGGGGTCGGTCGAAAGGGGGGCGTCTTCGGTGAGTTCGAGACCGCTGGGCTGCCGCTGGCGCTGCGGCGCCTCGTCCTGCTGGCGGTTCTGGCGGAAGGCCGATTGATCGGACGGGTCGCGCAAGGTGATGTCGACGCCGCCATCGGACGGCTTCAAGCCCGCCTGCTCGAAGGCGCGCTCCAGCGTGCGTGCATCGCGCTGCAGGAGATGCAGAGTCTCGACCCGGTCCACAACCAGCTTAGCGCTGACCTCGCCCTTGTCGGAGATCGACAGGTTGACGTCGACGCGGCCGAGCTCGTCGGGATCAAGCCGGATGTCGAACTGCCGCGAGCCGGACATCGCCCGCAGGCCGATCTCGATCGGCACGACATGGATCGGCGTCGGCTGCTGGCTGCTCGCTGTACCCTGTCCGGGAGCTCCGGGCGCTGTGCCCGCCGCCGCATTCGGATCGAACGGCTGGAGCAGACGATCCTGTCCAGGCTTTCCGGGCACTTGCAACAGGGTGGACAGGTCGAACGGAGCCGCCGGCTGCTGCTGGAGAGCGTCGAACGCCTTCGCATCGGCGGAAGCCGCTGCACCTTTGGCGGCAGCCGGCTGATCGGCCTTGGCCAGGATGTCGGCGAATTCCTGCGCGCCCTGCCCCGTCGTCCCTGCGGCGTGGGCGTTGCCCGGCACTGCCTTGCCATCCGCCGCCGAAGCGGCCCCTGCCTGCGGCTGTTCCGGCGTTGAGAGCGCAACCAGCGGCAGCCCGGCGGCCGCGACGGCAAGGCCCGGCTTCGCGGTATCCTTCTTCGCTCCACCTTCGGCCGAGACGGCTTCCGTGGCCTCGCCGGCGGCTCCATCGACGGCAATCAGCGCCCCTTGCTGAAGCAGAGCAGGCACGATCGTCACTGCGACCGGCGTCGCCACAGCCTGATTTTGGGTCACCGGAACGGCGCCAGCCGCCGCGGCCTCGCCTTTATCTTCGGCTGCTGCCTTGCCTTCTTTCTTCGTCCCGTCCTTGCCGGCCTCGCCCACGGCCTCCCCGGCTTTCGTCGCGACACCTTCGCCAGCCGCATCGGGCTGAGTGCCGGCCTGGGCGGCGGCCATCGCGATCAGGAAGGCGATTCCGCTCGCGTCCGCCTTCGCGGCCGGCGGGGCGGGTTTGCCGGATGCTGCGGGCGCCGTGACAGGCACGGCCGGCACGACGGCGGTTTGAGATGCATTCGCTTGCGCCTGGACTTTGGCGGGATCGACGACCAGCTCGGCAACCGCGGCTTCCTGGGCCGCCACGACCTCGCCGGAAGCAGCCGCCTTCCCTGTCGTGCCTGCCTTGGCCACGCCGGTGTCGACGGCGTCGGTCTCGGGCAGCGTGAAGACCTCGCCGCCCTCGCGCTGCTCGGTTTGAGCAGTGCGCGACCGGGCAGCCGGAGCGTCGGCAGTGGCCTGACTGGTGAACGCAGACTGGATCGGCATGAACGGTCCCGTGACGCGGGCAACAACGCGCCCGACCCTGTCCAGCAAGTTGCAAGCCAGAAACGTGCCGTTTTGAATCAAGGCCTTAGAGCGGTTGCGCCACGGCAGACAGGCAAGATGAGCCCGGTTTCGCAGCCCGGATCGGCAGGATTTGCCGATCCTGCTGGCGGCATCCGGCCAAAGCCGGTATAGAGCCGGCACATGCGCCGATGCCCGCGCCCGCCCCCCGAGCCAGCGACGACACAGCCGAGAATGACCGCGACCCGCAATTCCCTCGACATCGCCAAGCCGCCCGCGGCGACACGCGTCGTCGCGGCAATGTCCGGCGGCGTCGATTCCTCGGTGGTCGCGGCCCTGCTCAAGCGCGAAGGCTACGACGTCGTCGGCGTCACGCTCCAGCTGTACGATCACGGCGCCGCCGTCCACCGCGCCGGCGCCTGCTGCGCCGGGCAGGATATCCATGACGCCCGCCGCGTCGCCGAGACGATCGGCATCCCGCATTACGTGCTCGACTACGAAAGCCGCTTCCGCGACGCGGTGATCGAGCGCTTCGCCGAAAGCTATCTCGCCGGCGAGACGCCGATCCCCTGCGTCGAGTGCAACCGGACCGTGAAGTTCCGCGACCTGCTGGATCTCGCCAAGGAACTCGGCGCCGACGCCCTGGCGACCGGCCATTACGTGCTCAGCCGCGATCTCGGTGATGGCCATCGCGGCCTGTTCCGCGCGGCCGACATGAGCCGCGACCAGAGCTATTTCCTCTACGCCACGACGCAGGAGCAGCTCGACCTGCTGCGCTTCCCGCTCGGCCATATCGACAAGACGCAGACCCGCGCGCTCGCGGCCGAGCTCGGCCTCGCCATCGCCGACAAGCCCGACAGCCAGGATATCTGCTTCGTGCCGAACGGCCGCTATGCCGAGGTCATCGAGCGGTTGAAGCCGGGCGCCGCCCGCCCCGGCGACATCGTCCATCTCGACGGCCGCATCCTCGGCCATCACGACGGCGTGCTGCATTACACCGTCGGCCAGCGCAAGGGCTTGGGTATCAGCGCCAGCGAGCCGCTTTACGTCCTGCGCCTCGACGCCGACGACGCCCGTGTCATCGTCGGCCCGCGCGAGGCGCTGAGCGTCCGCGAAATCCGCCTGCGGGACCTCAACTGGCTCGGAGAGGTGTCGCTCGACGCCCTTCCTTCGGAGGGGCTCGACGTCGCCGTGCGCGTGCGCTCGACCCGTGCGCCGCGCGAGGCACGCCTGTTCCGCGACGCCGACGGCCTGCGCATCGAACTCGCCAGCGACGAGGAAGGCGTTTCGCCGGGTCAGGCCTGCGTGATCTATGCCGATGCCGGCCCCGGCTCCCGCGTCCTTGGCGGCGGCACCATCCTGCGGCGCCCGCTCGCCCTGCCGGCCGCGCCCGCGCCGGCCGCCCTCGCCCTGTCCTGATCGCTCAGGCTTCGCTCTTCCGTTCGGATTTCAGACCCATGCCGGTGACCTACGATCTCGACGGCCAAAAGCGCGCCTACGCGACCTGGGCCAAGTTTTACGACCGGATCTACCAGAACATGCTGGCGCGCCCGCAACGCGAGGCGGTGGAAGCGGCCTGCGCCTGCGGGCCGGACATCCTGGAGATCGGCGTCGGCACCGGGCTCACCCTCTCCTATTTCACGCCCGATTCCCGCGTACTCGGCGCTGACCTGTCGCTCGACATGCTGAAGGTCGCCCATCGCAAGGTCGAGAGCCAGAAGCTCGACCATGTCCACGGCTTGATGGTGATGGATGCCTGCCGGCTCGGCTTCGGCGACGAACGCTTCGACGCGGTCACTGCCCAGTTCGTCATCACGCTCGTCCCCAATCCCGAGCAGGCCCTCGCCGAAATGGACCGTGTCCTGAAGCCCGGCGGGGAGATCATCATCTCCAGCCGGCTCGTCGACGATGGCGGCCTGCTGGCGCCGTTCTGGAGCGCGGTCGCGCCGCTCTCGAAGGCGATCGGCTGGAGCTCCGACTTCAAGGTCAGCCGCCTGACAGAGTGGGCGAAGGCGACGGGCCGCTACGAGACGGTCCATGTCGGGCGCGGCTATTTCAAGGTCGTCCGGCTGCGCAAGCATGCTTCTGCCGATAACGCGCAATCCAAGGCTTGACGCGGCCCCGGCGCGACCCCTATATCGCGCCTCGAAGACGAGCCGGCTCTGCCGGCCTCGGCCCTGTGGCGGGGTAGCTCAGCTGGTTAGAGCAGCGGAATCATAATCCGCGTGTCGGGGGTTCAAGTCCCTCTCCCGCTACCACTTTCTCTCTTGAACCTCCGATCGCGTTCAAGATTCTGAATTATATCGATATTTTCAGAGCGCCCCGCGCCTGCGGGCTGTGAGTTATCCCGCAGGGCCACCTCAAACCGGGTCCTCTCCTTTTCGAGACTTCGCGTAGCCGATCGCATCCTTCCCGTTCAGCGACAATCGGCGCTGCCCTCTGCGTTCAGCCCCTCGCTGCTGCGCCCGAAGCTGGCGCTCGTCACGCCGCCGTCACGGACGATCCGGATGACGTAGATGCTGTCGAAGTCGCGCCCAGACCATTTGCCGACCAGCCCCGGGTCGCCGCCGCCATGTTCGATGAGATCGCGGGCAAGCTTCACGAGCTTCTTATGCTCCCAGGCGACGAGCAGCGTAGCCCCCCGATAATGTGGCGACAGCAGTTCCCTCCTGAGATCTCCAGTCTCCTTGTAGCCGAAGCGCGTATCGACAGCGGTGCCGGTCGCCTTCGACAGAGGCGTCACCGTTTCGAGCGGACGCAGATAGCGATATTTGACGCCGTCATCCTTCTTCATCTGATCTGGATCGGGGGCGAAGATCGCGTCGAAACGGCCGAACTGCTTCGTCAGCGCCGCAGGCAGCGCGTTCGCCCTGTTCAATCCATGGCAATCGAGTCGTCCCTCGCCGCCCGGCGGCTTCTCGCCATGGCGGATCAGCACGATCGTTTCGGTCGTCGCCGGGAAGGCCTGCCCCGCGCTGCCAAGGAAAGATACGAGAGCAATGAAGATCGGAACCGTTCGCATTATCGCACCTCTGTCCGGTCCGCTCATGCCATGCGGCCTCGGTGCCTATTGGTAGCGCCGCGGAAAATCAGAAAAAAGGCAGAGCTTGATGAGAACTCATGGCTTTGGCGTGCCGCGTCAATGCCGGAGACATCCGAGGCTCAATCTCGAACGCAATGCAGGCACGCATCCGCGCCTTCGAGCGGATCGCCTTGCAGGAAGCCGCAATCGTCGATGGGGAACCGACGTGCTTGCTCGGTCTTCCAGCCCGCGGTCGATCAATGTCCGATCCACCGCGGTGCTGTCGAGCGCTTGTTGGAGGCAAAAGGAGGGTGAGCCTATTTGGTCGCGGTGCCGTAGGACTGCCAGCGCTTGAGGAACTCGTCGCGCTTGGCAGCGGCCTCGTCCTCGTCGATGGCGAAGATCTTGACGCTGTCGAGGGCCGGCAATTCGACATGCTTGGAGACGTCGATGTCGCTCCGGCTCGGCCGGCGGAAGGCGTTTTCCAGCAAGGCGATCTGCGCCTCCTTCGACAGCATCAGGTCATAGGCCGCCCTGGCGGCGGCGCCGGCCGGGGCGCCCTTGACCAGGACCTGGAATTCCGGCGTCGAGAACGTGCCCTCGGCCGGGTAGAGCAGTGAGATCTCGCGCTGGCCGCCGGCGACATAGGCGTAGGCATTGCCCTCGAATGTCAGCCCTACCGCATATTCGCCCTGGCCGACGGCACGCAGCACGGTCGAGGCTGCACTGGAGACGATCAGGTTCGCGGCGAGCGCCTTCAAGCCCTCCGGTCCCATCAGCTTGCCGACGCCCCAGAGGATGGTGAAGGCGGTCGAGCTGTTGGTGGGATCGGCGATGATGATCTTGCCCTTGAAGGCAGGGTCGACCAGATCCTTCCAGGTCTTGGGTGCCGGCTTCCCGCCGAGCTGGTTCTTGTTGATCATCGCGACGACGACCTGGAGGTTCGAGGCGGTCCAGAGGTTCTCGGGATGACGCAGCGCTGCCGGGATCTTGGCTGCTTCCGGCGAGGCGTAGGGCTCGTAGAGCTGCTTGAAGGCGCCGAGCGTATTGGCGCTGGAGCTCCAGAAGATGTCGGCCTGAGGCTTGGCGGCCTCGGCCTCGATGCGGCGCAGCAGCTGGCCTGAGCCGCCGGTGATCGTGCTGATCTTGAGGTTGGGCTGCTTCTCCTTGACGACGCCGAGCACGGCATCGACCGACTGGGCATTGTTCGACGTATAGAGCACCACAGTGCCCGAGGCGTTCTGCGCGAATGCGGGTGCGGCGGCCATGCCGGCAAGGCCGGCGAGCACGGTGCGGCGGTCGATCAGATGGGTCATCGTCGTTCCTTTCTGTCCGCCTTCCCCTTCTGATCCGGGCGGCAGGCGGCGCCGGCCCGGCCGTGTTCGATGGTTCAGCTCTTCGAGGAGAACAGGTCGATCTTGAAGACGCGGGTCGCGACGATGATCGGGATCAGGATCACCGCGACCAGCACCAGGCCATAGGCCGAGGCCGGGGCCATCAGGTTGGAGTCGATCAGCTTGTAGATCTGAATCGGCATGGTCTCGCGCCCGCCGGAATAGACGATGATCGAGGCCGAGAGCTCGGCGACGGTGGTCGTCCAGGTCAGCACCGCGGCGGCGGCGACGGCCGGCAGCATCAGCGGCAGCACGACCTTGAAGAAGGTCGAGACCGGCGGCACGCCGAGGCTGATCGAGGCCTCCTCGATCGAGTTGGGGATGTTGTAGAGCGTCGAGGAGGAGTTACGGATGCCGAAGGGCAACCGGCGCACGATATAGGCGAGCACGATGATGCTGGCCGTGCCCGTCAACGGCAGGAAGCCGATGTTGAAGGACATGATCAGGCCGATGCCGATGATCGTGCCGGAGAGCGCCAGCGGCAGCGCCGTCAGATAGTCGAGCGCGGGGGTCAGGATGTTGCGCTTCTTGACGATGAGATAGCTGACGATGGCCGAGAAGGTGATGCCGATTGCGGTGGCAGCCGCCGAATAGAGCAGCGTGTTGATCACTGGGTCGGGCGCGATTTTCACAAGCCGCTCGACATGGGCGGTGGTCCATTCGCCCCAGCGCATCACCGGACCGCGCGAGACCGTGAAGGCGCCGACGACGATCGAGCCAAGCGGCAGGAGCGAGACGATGACCAGGACGGCGGCGCTGAGGCCGATGAAAAGGCCGGGCAGGCCGCGCAGTTTCTCGGCACGCGCGCCACGCCCTTGCGTGACCTCGTGCCGGCCGCGCGCCACGATCCAGCGCTGGACGAAGAGCACGATCATAACGAGCGCGATCGAGACGGTGGCCAGCGTCGACTGCATCACCGGGTCGGAGCCGCCCTCGGCGACGGCCGCCTGATAGGTCAGGACCGAGAGCAATTGCACGCGGCTGCCGAGGATGGTGGCCGTGGCGAAATTGCCGACGACCAGCGTGAAGACCAGCAGCGCGCTTGCCAGGACCGAGGGCAGGACCACCGGCAGCATGACCTTGAGGCGCGAGCGGGCCGGCGAGGTGCCGAGGCTTTGGGCGGCCTCCTCGAGCTGGACGTCGAAGCCGCGGATGGCCGCCAGCGTGCCGATATAGGTGTAGGTGTAATAGGTGAAGGTCATCACCGTGATCAGGCCGGGCCAGCCGTAGAAGCTCGGCATGTCGATGCCGTGGCCGCCGAGCCAGCGGGTGATGAAGCCGTTATTGCCGAGCATCATCAGCCAGGTCTGGGCGGCGATGACCTCGGGGATGACGAGCGTGATCAACGGCAGCACCGCGACGATGCCCTTGCCGGGAAAGTCGAAGCGCGCCGTGAAATAGGCCAGCGGCACGCCGATCAGCGTCGTCGTCAGCGTCACGGCGATGCCGAGCACGATGGTGTTGACGATGGCGGCGAAATATTTGGGATCGCCGGCGAGCGTCACCCAACCGTTGCGGCCGCCGCTGCCGATCGAGCCGGTCAGCACGTTGAGCAGCGGATAGAGCAGGAAGACGGCCAGGATCGCCAACGCCAGCGCCGAGAGCCAGAACCAGATCGAGCGGAATTGCGGGCTCATGACGCGAGCACCAGCGTGCGGGTGGGATCGAAGCCGAGGCCCACAGTCGCGCCGGGCTCGAAACGGTCATGGGCGCCGCTTTGCAGGTCGACCGCGAGCATGCGGCCGCTGTCGAGCGCGACCTGGTAGCTGGTCTTGCCGCCGAGATACTGGCGATGCGCGATGCGGGCCGGCAGCGTGTCGGCCGTGCCATGCTCGACCAGCAGAATATCCTCGGGACGGGCGACCAGCGTCGCCTTGCCGGCCGCGATAGCGGCCGGTGCGCGCGCCGCGATCGTGATGCCGTCGAGCGTGACGAGCCCGGTCTCTCCGGCCTGCCTGGCCCGCGTCTCGACCGCGATGATGTTGGCGCCGCCGACGAAATCCGCGACATAACCGGTGCGCGGCTCGCGATAAATCTGGGCGGGGGTGCCGACCTGCTCGAGCTGGCCCTGGTTCATCACGCCGATCCGGTCGGACATGGCGAGCGCCTCCTCCCGGTCATGGGTGACGAAGACCGTGGTGATCCTGGCCTCGCGTTGCAGCTCGACGATGGTCTCGCGCACCTGGAGCCTGAGCTTGGCGTCGAGATTGGAGAGCGGCTCGTCCATCAGCAGCACCTTCGGCTGGATGACGAGAGCACGCGCCAGGGCGACGCGCTGGCGCTGGCCGCCCGACAGCGCAGCCGGATGGCGGGCGCCGAGATGACCGAGGCCGACGCGCTCCAGCGCCGCCTGGACCTTGGGCTTGATCGCGCTTTCCGCCTGCTTGCGGGCGCGCAGGCCATAGGCGACGTTGTCGAACACGGTCTTGTCGGGGAAGAGCGCGTAATCCTGGAAGCACATGCCGATATCGCGCTTGTGCGGCGGCAGATGCGTCACCTCCGTGCCGCCGAAGCGCATATGTCCGCGCTCGGCGGGGACGAAGCCGGCGATGGTGCGCAGAAGCGTGGTCTTGCCGCAGCCGGACGGTCCGAGCAGCGTGAAGAACGAGCCAGGCTCGATCGTCAGCGCCAGCCCGTCGATCACGCGCTGGCCACCATAGGCCACGGCCAAATCCTCAATGACAATGCCCATCTGGTCGTCCCCTCTCAACTGAAAGCTCCGGCGGATCGGCGCCGTCTCGGAGCGGATGTTCCGTGGCCGGCTCAGCGCTTCATGGCTTGCTCGACGAGGCGCAGCATCTCGCGGTGACGGGCCGGATCGCCGGCCGCCATGATGCGCTTGCCCGTCTTGTGGTCGACCGGGCGCCCTTCCCAATCGGTGATGACACCGCCGGCGCCTTCGATGATCGGGCGGAAGGGCGCGAAATCCCAGAGCTTCAGCCGCGTGTCGAAGGCGGCGTCGGTGCGCCCCGAGGCCAGCAGGCCGAAGCTCATGCAGGCGCCGCCCCAGATGCGCCAGGCCGTCGCGGCGCGCATGGCGTCGAGCGCGGGCGTTTCTTCCGCGTCGAAGAAGTCGGGATTGCTGGCGGAGAGGATGGCCTCACCGAGCGTCCCGCAGGCGCGGGTGCGGCAGGGGCGGCCATTATGCGTGGTCGGGCTGCCCTTGACGCCGATCCAGCGGTCGCCGGTGATCGGATGGTCGATGATCCCCAGGATCGGCTCGCCTTCCTGCATGAGGGCGATCAGCGAGCCGTAGACTGGCAGGCCGGCGATGAAGGCGGCTGTGCCATCGATCGGATCGAGCACCCAGACCAGATCGGCATCGCCAGCCGAGGGAGCCTCCTCCTCGCCGATGATACCGTGGCCCGGGAAGCGATCCGCCAGCATCTCGCGCATGCGCCGCTCTATGCGGGCGTCGAGCGCGGTGACGAAACTCTTGTCGGACTTGACCTCGACATCGGGGCGCACGGTTGCGGCTTCGCGCAGGATCGAACCGCTTTCCATCGCGAGCTGGATGGCAAAGGCCAGCCACTCAGCATGATTGTCCCCGCTTTGCATTCGCCATCCCCGCTGTCTCTGGAGACGGCTTAGCATTTGTGGATATATGTGGCAATGTGGATTTATGACCGATTTATATCGATCGCTGTTGCGCCACCCTCGAGAGCGGTGCAATGAACCGGTTCGCAGGAGACGACAGCGCATGTGGCAGGGTGAGAGAAAGCAGCGGATCCGCGCGCTTCTCGATACATTCGGCAGCGTTTCAGTCGAGCGGCTCGCCCAGGAATTCAGCGTTTCCCACGAATCGATCCGCCGCGATCTCGTCGCGATGGAGCAGGACGGTTCCTTGCGCCGGGTGCATGGTGGGGCCGTCAGTCTGCCGGCGGAGCAGGACGCGTCCTATGGCGCCCGCTCGACCGTCCGCCTGAAGGAGAAGCGCGCGATCGCACAGGCCGCAATGGCGCTGGTCAAGAGCGGCCAGACCCTGTTCCTCGATGGGGGAACGACGACGGCTGCCTTAGCCGAAGAGCTCAAGAGCGTTCCCGAACTGAACATCCTGACCAATTCCCTGGACGTCGCCACCACCATGGCGTCGACGCAGCAGAGGATGGGCAGCCGGGTCTTCCTGCTGGGCGGCGCGATCGTCCACGAGCCGCCGGAGACCGGCGGCCCTTCGACGATCAACGACATCTACCGCTTCAAGGCAGATCTCGCGCTGCTGTCGCCTTTCGGAGTCGACATCAAAGGCGGGGCGACCAATTTCTTCGAGCACACGGCCGAGATCGCACGAGCCATGGTCGCCAATACGACGAGCGTGGTCCTGATCGCCGACCATTCCAAGATCGGCGTCACCAGCCGCGTCCGCTTCTGCGAGCTCGATCGCGTGTCCGCTCTCGTCACGGACAGGAAGGCAAAAGCGCTGCCTGCACTGGCGGCTCTTTCGGGCATCGTCGGGCGCGTGATCGTTGCCGATGCCTAGTGTAACGAAACCTTCAGATTTCGCGCAACCAGGCTGGGTAGACCCCGTACCCTCAAAGCCTCTCCTTCAGGCAACCCTTCTACTTCTATCCGTGATGTTTCCACGATCTCTGCGATTCACGCCCCCTCGACGGCCCGTGTAGCAGCCTGACCAGAAGCATCCCACGGTTGATATCCAGGCGGCAGGGCGCAGACATCAAGGCTCGCCGCAAGGCTGCGGGCGTAGAGGGCGATATCCCGCTCCAGCGAGAATTGGCTTCCGCCCAGCATGACCAGCGTGAGAGCGAAGCCGCCGGCCACGGGAGCGAGGGGCAGATGCGGGAGTCCCTCCCTGATGCTCAACCATATGAAGAAACCGACCGCGAGCGCCCCCACCGTGAAGCCGATCAGGACCTCGGGAATGCTGTGTGCACCCAGCCTGACCCGGCTGATGCCGATAGCGACCAGGAGGAGTGCGGCCGCAATCCCTGCCGCGAACTGGACGACCCGGCCTCGGCCGACCGAGAGGAGGATCGCCAGCCCGGCGTAAAAGACCGTGCTGAAACTGACATGCCCACTCGGACTGACGACCTCGGCGTTCGCAAGGCCGGGACCGCATGCGTTGAAGATCAGCTTCAGCAGGATCGTCGCGACCGCAGCGCCGGCAAAGCTGGCTGCCAGCGCCAGGGCGAGCCGCCACTCGCGCAACACCGCAAGATAGAGCAGCAGAAGGATCGAGGCCGGGAGCAGAAGGGCCGCATCGGCGAGAGCGGAGACCGCGGGGCTGATCATGTCTCGAAATGCTGCGCCACGAGGCGTCCCCTTCCCTAGCCTGCTCGCCGTGCAAAATATCGGTTTCAGGCGAAACCGCCATTGCGATCAACGCATGGCAAATCCAAAAACTCGTCAAAACACGATCTAATCATGCATTAAATGCATAACAGAGCTGAGCTTAAGCTCCTACCTGAGGCAGGCCGATCATTTTATATGCAGCGCACAACGAAATTGTCGCTGTGGGCACCGCCCCGGTCCGGAATATCCGCTAGGAAGATCACCATGTTCGTCACCATGATCGCCGCCAAGATCCGCGCTTTCCTCCGCTATCGCGAGACCGTTCGCGAGCTCTCCCGCCTGTCCAACCGTGAGCTCGACGATCTCGGCCTGTCGCGCTCGGAGATCGACTTCGTCGCTCGCTCGCACGCCGCGGCCTGAAGCATCTGAATGAGAACCGCTGCGCCACCGGGCGGAGCGCGTTCCAGGTAGTTTCTCCTGAGGCTCGAGTTTCCCCCCTCCCCTTGAGCTTCGGTTGAAGAGCGAATGCCCGCCGCCCGGCGGGCATTTTGCGTTTCAGGGCTGAAGTCGAAGAAGCGACATGCGTTGTCGATGATCGTCGCGCTTAGCTGATCACATCGTCGACCTCTCCAGGCCGAAGGTCGTCGGCCGGTTCCGATCACGCCCGCATCTGCCCGCTTGTGCTGTCGCGTTCCCCACGCGGCGGATATCCGAAGCGCAGGCTGTAGGCCCTCGAAAAATGGCTCGGACTGGCAAAGCCGCAGGCCAGGGCGATCTCCAGCACCGAGAGGCTGGTTTGACGCAACAGGTCGCGAGCGCGGTCGAGTCGCAAGGCGAGATAATGCTCACCGAGCGAGCGGCCGAGATGCTGGCGGAAGAGGCGTTCGAGCTGGCGCAGCGAGACCTGGGCGAGGCGGGCAAGCTCCGCGCGGGGCACGGGGCTTTCGAGGGTCTGTTCCATGCGCGCGATGACGCGCAGCAGCGGCGCATGCGCGATGCCCAGCCGCTCGCGCAACGGCATGCGCTGCGGCCCCGCCCCTTCCCGGACTTGGGTCTGCAGGAACCATTCGCTGACCGTGAGCGCCAGTTCGCTGCCATGCTCGCGGGCGATAACCGCATGCATCATGTCGAGCGGAGCCGTGCCGCCGCCGCAGGTCAGGCGGTCGCGGTCGATCTCGTAGAGCGAGCGGCGCAGGTCGAGAGCCGGATGCTCCTCCAGCAGGGCCGACGCATGTTCCCAATGGATAGTGAAGCGATACCCTGAGAGCAGATTGGCCCTCGCCAACAGATAAGGCCCTCCCGAGACGCCGCCGATCCGAACCCCGCGTCGCGCGAGCTGGCGCAGCCAGGCAAAGCTCGGCTGGTGCCGAAAAAGCGCCGGGTTCCCGCCAGCACAGACGAAGAGATAGTCGAGCCGCAATGTCGCTCCGACCCCGGCATCCGCCGCGATGGCGACGCCGTTCGAGGCCGATGCGGGCGCGCCGTCGATCGAGATATGGCTCCAGCGGTAGAGCTCACGCCCTGACAGGACGTTGGCCGCCCGCAGCGGTTCGATCGAGGAGGCATAGGGCAGCAGCGCGAAATCGGGGATCAGCAGGAAGCCGACATGGGTCGGCCTACCGCTGTCGCTTTGGGACAAATCTATGTCGCTTTCAGACATGTCGCCGAGCCTATGTCGGTCAAACTCTGGATGACAAGCCCGATCGGATTCCTCGATGCGCTATTCCGCCTTCTCGCTGCTCGCCCAGGCTTTCAGGGGCCATAAGGGCTGGACACCGGCCTGGCGCGAGCCCGAACCCAAGGCCGACTACGATGTCGTGATCATCGGCGGTGGCGGGCATGGGCTGGCGACCGCGCATTACCTCGCCAGCCGGCACGACATCACCAATGTCGCGGTGCTGGAGAAGGGCTATCTCGGCTCCGGCAATGTCGGCCGCAACACCACGATCATCCGCTCGAACTACCTCCTGCCCGGCAACACTCCCTTCTACGAATTGTCGATGAAGCTCTGGGAGGGACTCGAGCAGGACCTGAACTACAACGCCATGGTCAGCCAGCGCGGCGTGATCAACCTCTATCACTCCGACGGGCAGCGCGACGCCTTCGCCCGGCGCGGCAACGCGATGCGGCTCGCCGGCGTCGATTCCGAACTGCTCGGCCGCGAGCAGGTCCGGGCGATGCTGCCCTTTCTCGACTACGACAATGCCCGTTTCCCGATCCAGGGCGGGCTGTTGCAGCGCCGCGGCGGCACGGCCCGGCATGATGCGGTCGCCTGGGGCTATGCCCGCGCCGCCGACAGCCGCGGCGTCGACCTCATCCAGAATTGCGAGGTCACCGGCATCACCATCGTCAATGGGCGGGCCGTGGGCGTGGAGACCTCGCGCGGGCCGATCCGGGCGAAGAAGATCGCCATGGCGGTGGCCGGCAACTCCTCGCGGGTCGCGGCGATGGCGGGCCTGCGCCTGCCGATCGAAAGCCATGTGCTCCAGGCCTTCGTCTCCGAGGGTCTCAAGCCACTGATCGACACGGTCGTCACCTTCGGCGCCGGGCATTTCTACATCAGCCAGTCCGACAAGGGCGGGCTCGTCTTCGGCGGCGATATCGACGGCTACAATTCCTATGCCCAGCGCGGCAACCTGCCTGTCATCGAGGACGTGATGGAGGCCGGAATGGGGCTCTGGCCCGGGCTCGGCCGGGTGCGCATGCTGCGCCACTGGGGCGGCATCATGGACATGTCTATGGACGGCTCGCCGATCATCGATTTCACCCCGGTCGAGGGGCTCTATCTCAATTCCGGCTGGTGCTATGGCGGCTTCAAGGCGACGCCGGCTTCCGGCTTCTGCTTCGCGCATCTGATCGCGACGGGAGCGCCACACCCGGTTGCGAGCGCCTATCGGCTCGATCGCTTCGCCACCGGGCACCTGATCGACGAAAAGGGCGCCGGCGCCCAGCCGAACCTGCATTGAGATGACGAGCCGTGCTCAACAGTCGCGTCACGGTCGGGCCTGTCCCGACCATCTGCGTATTCGCCCATCGAGCGTAGCGTTCAAAACGTGGATGCTCGCCACAAGGGCGAGCATGACGGCGGCGGTGCGCCGCACCCCGACAACCGTGGAAGCCTGACCATGCGCATCACCTGTCCCCATTGCGGCGCGCGCGACGCCCAGGAATTCACCTATCTGGGAGCGGCCGATCCGCAGCGGCCCGACGGCATGGCGGCGACCGAAGCCGCGATGGTCGATTACGTCTATCTGCGCGACAATCCGGCCGGCCCGCACCGCGAGCTCTGGTATCATGGCGCCGGCTGCCATGCCTGGCTGGTCGTGACCCGCGACACGCGCACCCATGCGATCGCATCGGTCGAACCTGCCAAGGCGCGTAAGGCGGGAGCGGCGGCATGAGCGGCCAGCCTTTCCGCCTCACGTCCGGCGGCCTGATCGATCGCGGCCGGACGCTGGATTTCAGCTTCGACGGCAAGTCCTATCAGGGGCACGCAGGCGACACGCTGGCCTCGGCACTGTTGGCCAATGGCGTGCGCCTTGTCGGCCGTTCGTTCAAGTATCACCGTCCGCGCGGCGTCCTTTCGGCCGGCCCGGAGGAGCCGAATGCGCTGGTCGAACTGCGCACCGGCGCCCGCCGCGAACCGAACACCCGCGCGACCGTCGTCGAGCTGTTCGACGGGCTTGAGGCCGCCAGCCAGAACCGCTGGCCCTCGCTCGCATTCGATCTGCTCTCGCTGAACGGGCTGGTTTCTCCGGCTCTCGTCGCGGGCTTCTACTACAAGACATTCATGTGGCCGGCGGCCTTCTGGGAGAAGCTCTACGAGCCCCTGATCCGCCGCGCCGCGGGCCTCGGCCGTGCGGCCGGAGCCGAAGACCCCGACCATTACGAAAAGGCCTTCGCCTTCTGCGACGTGCTGGTGATCGGCGGCGGCCCAGCCGGTCTCGCCGCAGCGCTGGCCGCCGGCCGTAGCGGCGCCCGCGTCATCCTCTGCGACGAGGATTTTCGACTTGGCGGCCGCCTTCTGGCCGAGAAGCGCGAGATCGACGGCAAGCCAGCCTCCGAATGGCTGGCCGCGACGCTGGCCGAGCTCGCAAGCCTCCCGGACGTGCGGATCATGCCCCGCACCACAATCTTCGGGCTCTACGACCACGGCATCTATGGCGCCGTCGAGCGAGTGAGCGACCATCTGCCGGAGCCAGCACCGCACCAGCCGCGCCAGCGTGGCTGGCGTATCTATGCCAAGCGCGCGATCCTCGCCGCGGGTGCCCTGGAACGGCCGATCGTCTTCTCCGGCAACGACGCGCCGGGCGTCATGCTGGCCGGCGCGGCGCGCACCTATGTCAACCGCTACGGTGCCCTGCCGGGTCGCGAGACCGTGCTGTTCACGGCGGGCGATGACGGCTGGGCAACGGCCCGCGACATCGCCTCCGCTGGTGGTCAGGTCGCGGCCATCGTCGATTCCCGCCCCGAGGCCGACGCAGGGCGCAAGGCACTCGCCGATAAGCTTGGCGCGCGGCTGTTCGCGGGTGGCGCTGTCGAAGGAACGTCCGGCGGTCGCCAGCTCGATGGCGTCACCATCCGCGAAGCCTCTGGCGCGACGGCCAGCGTAGCCTGCGATCTGCTGGCGGTCTCCAACGGCTGGAACCCGACCCTGCACCTGACCTCGCACCAGAACGACAAGCCGGTCTGGGATGACGGCCTGCACTGCTTCGTGCCCGGCAGCTTGCCGGCGGGCCTCTCGGTCGCTGGCAGCGCGGCGGGACGTTTCACCCTTGCGCAAGCGCTGGAGGATGGCGCGCGGCTCGGCCGCGAGGCTGCCGCCGATGCCGGGCTGACGCCCGCAGGCGCCGGTCCCGTGCCGGCGACCGATCCCGAGACGAATGGGCTGCAGCCGGTCTGGCGGGTGAAGGGCGCGAAGGGCAAGGCCTTCGTCGATTACCAGAACGACGTCACCGACAAGGATGTCGAGCTGGCCGCGCGCGAAGGCTTCCGGCCGGTCGAGCATCTCAAGCGCTACACCACGCTCGGCATGGCGACCGACCAGGGCAAGACCTCGAACCTCGCCGGCCTCGCCGTCGTGGCCGAGCAGACCGGCAGGACGATCCCGCAGACGGGGACCACGACCTTCCGGCCGCCTTATACGCCCGTCGCGATCGGCGCGCTCGCCGGTCATCACCGCGGCAAGGATTTCCGCCTGACGCGGCTCGCGCCGACCCATGACTGGTCGAGGGAGCAGGGAGCCGTCTTCGTCGAGTCCGGCCAATGGCTGCGGGCGCAGTACTACCCGAAGCCCGGTGAGAACGACTGGCTGACCACCGTCAACCGGGAGGTTCTCGCAGTCCGCAGCGGTGTCGGCATCTGCGATGTCTCGACGCTCGGCAAGATCGACATCCAGGGCACCGACGCCGCCGAATTCCTGGAGCGCGTCTACATCAACGGCTGGAAGGCCCTGCCGGTCGGCAAGGCGCGTTACGGCCTGATGCTGCGCGAGGACGGTTTCGTCATGGATGACGGCACCACGTCGCGCCTCGGCGAGAGCCATTTCCTGATGACCACCACCACCGCCAATGCCGGCAAGGTGATGCAGCATCTGGAGTTCTGCCATCAGGTGCTCTGGCCGGAACTCGACGTGCGACTAGTCTCGGTCTCCGAGCAATGGGCGCAGGCCTCCATCGCCGGCCCGAAGGCGCGCGAGACGCTGCGCGGCGTCGTCGACTCCGCGCACGACATCTCGAACGAGGCGTTCCCCTATCTTGCGGTGCGCGAAATCACCGTCGGTGGCGGCATTCCGGCCCGGCTTTTTCGGATCTCCTTCTCGGGCGAGCTGGCCTATGAGCTCGCCGTCCCCGCCGACTACGGCGACGCGATGATGCGCGCCTTGATGCGAGCCGGCGCGCCCTTCGGCATCACGCCCTACGGCACCGAGGCGCTCGGCGTGATGCGCGTCGAGAAGGGCCATGTCGCCGGCAACGAGCTCAGCGGCCAGACCACGGCGCGCGATCTCGGTCTCGGCAAGGTGATGTCCTCGAAGAAGGACTATATCGGCCGCTTGATGGCCGGCCGGCCAGCGCTCATCGAGAAGGATCGCCCATCCTTCGTCGGCTTCAAGCCGGTCGACCCCGCGCAGCGCCTGCGCGCCGGAGCGCATTTCATCGGCATCGGCAAGGCGACGGTGATGGAGAACGACGAGGGTTATATGACCTCGGTCGCCTATTCCCCGCATCTGAAACATTGGATGGGGCTCGGCCTGATCAAGGGAGGCGCGGCCCGCATCGGCGAGCGCGTGCGCGCCTACGACCCCGTCCGCAACGGCGATATCGTCGTCGAAATCTGCTCGCCTGTCTTCGTCGACCCGGAAGGAGCCCGCCTCCATGGCTGAAACAGCGACCCCGTCGCGCTGGCTGCCGCGGCGTCCCTGGGAAGGCGTGCTCGCCGACGGCCATTTCGGCAAGGCGGACGAAACCGGCGTCACGGTCCAGACGCGCGAAGCGCTTGGCATCGCCACCCTGATCACCGGCGAAGACAGCCATGCCGCGCTCGACGCCGCCATGTACGAGCATTTCCGCCTGTCGCTGCCTCGAACGCCAATGGCGGTTCGCAGCGGCAGCCGTCAGGCCGTCTGGAGCGGCCCCGGGCAATGGCTCCTGGTCGCCGACAGCCGCGAGGGCTTCCGCGGCGATCTGGCGAAGCTCGCCGGCCTTGCGGCCGTCTCCGACCAGAGCGACGGCCGGGCCGTGCTGAGCCTGTCGGGCCCACGCGTCCGCGACCTGCTCGCCAAGGGCGCGATGCTCGACCTGCACCCGGCTGCCTTCCCGGTTGGCACGGCCGCATCGACGAGCATCGCCTATCTCGGCGTCACGCTCTGGCGCAGCGCGGACAGCCCCGAGGGCCCCGTCTTCGAGATCATGGTCGCGCGCAGCATGGCCGGCAGCTTCTGGTCCTGGCTCTCGGCCTCGGCGGCCGAATTCGGCTATGCCGTGACAAGCAGGCGGGCTTCATCGGCGGATCGAGGTTGACGGCGGCGCAGCGCGCGCGGCAGACCCTCACCTTCGATCGAACCTCTAGACCAGGGCCGCTCCATCGGGGCCGCCGGCTGGGAAGAACCTCATGGCCAGCTTCATCCTCACCGTCACCTGCCCGGCGCAGCGCGGCATCGTCGCGGCGATCGCAAGTTTTCTAGCCCGGAACGGCTGCAACATCACCGATAGCTCGCAATTCGACGACGCGCAGACCGACCGCTTCTTCATGCGCGTGAGCTTTGCCTCGGAGGAAGGCGTCGCCCTCGCCGCCCTGCGGGAAGGCTTTGCCGCCGTTGCGGAACCTTTCGGCATGGAATGGGCCATCCATGATGCAGCCCGGCGCCTGAAGGTCGTCATCATGGTCTCGCGCTTCGGGCACTGCCTGAACGACCTGCTCTATCGCTGGCGCATCGGCGCACTGCCGATCGACATCGTCGCGGTCATCTCCAACCATCTCGACTACCAGAAGCTCGTGGTGAACCACGACATCCCGTTCCACTACATCCGCGTCACCAAGGAGACCAAGGTCGCGGCCGAGGCCCAGCAGATGCGCATCGTCGAGGAGACCGGCGCCGACCTGATCGTGCTGGCGCGCTACATGCAGGTTCTGTCCGACGCGATGTGCCGGGCGATGTCGGGGCGGATCATCAACATCCACCACTCCTTCCTGCCCTCCTTCAAGGGCGCGAACCCCTACAAGCAGGCCTTCGAGCGCGGCGTGAAGCTGATCGGCGCGACCTCGCACTACGTCACCGCCGATCTCGACGAAGGTCCGATCATCGAGCAGGATACGATCCGCGTCACGCATGCGCAGAGCCCGGAGGATTACGTGAGCCTGGGAAGGGATGTCGAAAGCCAGGTGCTGGCGCGGGCGATCCATGCCCATATCCATCGCCGCGTCTTCCTCAACGACCACAAGACGGTGGTCTTCCCGGCTTCGCCAGGCTCCTTCGCCTCCGAGCGGATGGGCTGAGGGCAGCGCCGGGCGACTCTTGACGCGCAACGGAGAGTGGAACACCGGCGTTGAATCTCAGATTCCTGGAAACCTTCGTCTGGGTCGCGCGGCTGCGCAATTTCTCCCTCGCCGCCGAAAAGCTCTGCACGACGCAGGCCGCCGTCTCGAACCGGATCGCAACGCTGGAGCGGGAACTGGGCGTGCGCCTGTTCGAGCGCGATCTGCGCACGGTCAGCCTGACTCCGCACGGCCAGCGCGCGCTGCCGCAGGCCGAGGCGATCATGCGCATGGTCTCCGAGCTGGAGCGCACGATCGCCGATGCCGGCCAGATGCGCGGCACCGTGATGATCGGCGCCATCGACTCGATCGTCTACGCCTGGCTGCCGCGCCTGATCGAGCGGGTTAAGGCGACCTATCCGAATGTCGCAATCGACCTCAATGTCGATACCAGCCTCAACCTCGCCCGCCAGATCCAGGACGGCCAGATCGATCTCGGCCTGATCATGGGACCGGTGGTGGCGCCCCATATCCGCAATATCGAGCTCTGCGCCTTCGACTGCGTCTGGATCGGCTCGCCCAGGCTCGCCCTGAAGCCCGGCCGGCTCGCGGTCGCCGATCTCGCCGGTTATCCGGTCTTCGCCTATTCCAAGGGCTCGCAGCCGCATCAATCGGTCGTGCGGGCGATCGAGCTCGCCGGCGTCGACACCGACACGATCCGCATCTTCAACTCGAATTCGCTGGCGACCATCACCCGGCTGATCCGCGACGGCGTTGGCGTGGCGGCACTGCCGCGCGTCGTCGTGCAGGAATTTCTCGACAACGGCGATCTGCACGTCCTCGACGTCGACGCCAGGCTGCCACCCCTGCATTTCCACGCCGTCTTCAACGACGACCCCGGCAACGCCCTGCCCGCCCTGATCGCCGACATGGCGGCGGAGATCGCGACGGCGCCGGTCGCAAGATAAGCGGAGAACCAAGCAGCGCAGGGGTCGGCTCGTCCAGGCGGAACCTCTCCGTCGTTCCGAGGCTTAGCATCAGCGAAGAACTCGGAAGCCATGAACACGCCACCTGCCGTCATGGTCAGGCTTGTCCCGACCATCCACGTCTTCTTCGATGCAGTGCGGTGTTCAAGACATGGATGCTCGCCACAAGGGCGAGCATGACGATGATCCAGGGCCAGGCCGTCCCAACTCCCCAGGAGCGCGGGCGCGAACCTCCCGCCGTCATAAGCAATTCTTGTTGAGCCGAACAAGAATTTCGCGTTTGCCGCCGGCGGCGGGGTTTGGTCTCCTCCTCGCCGGCCGGATCGGAGGGCAGCTTTTCCTGCCCGGACCGCCGGCCCCGAGAAGGGGGTGCGCCGTTGAAAGTCTCTCTCATCCAGATGAATTCGCAGGACGACAAGGCTGCGAACCTCAAGACCGCCCGCGCCATGGTCGAGAAGGTGGTTGCCGACGACAATCCCGACCTCATCGTCTTGCCGGAATATTACGCCTTTCTCGACGGCAGCCCACAGGCGATGCGCGACAGCGCCGAGACCTTCCCGAACGGCGAGAGCTATCGCCTGATGTCGGGCCTCGCCGAGAAGCACGGCGTCACCATCCATGCCGGCAGCGTCTGCGAGCGCGACGGCGACGACTATTTCAATACGACGGTGGTCTTCGGCCCGGACGGCAAGGAGATCGCCCGCTACCGCAAGATCCATCTCTTCGACGTCGATGCGCCGGGCGGCTCAAGCTATCGCGAGTCCAACATGGTCTCGCGCGGCAAGGAGATCGCGACCTACCGGGTCGGCGAGGCCACCGTCGGCTGCGCGATCTGCTACGACATCCGCTTCCCCGAGCTGTTCCGCAAGCTGCGCGATGCCGGCGCCGACGTCATCGTGCTGCCGGCCGCCTTCACCCTGATGACCGGCAAGGACCATTGGGAACTGCTGGCCCGGGCGCGCGCCTGCGAGACCCAGACCTGGTTCCTCGCCACCGGCCAGACCGGCACCCATGCCCAGGGCAAGAACGCCTGCTACGGCCATTCCATGGTGATCAACCCCTGGGGTCATGTCACCGCGCAGGTCTCGGACGGCATCGGCACCACCAGCGGCCGGCTCGATTTCGACTACACCGCCAAGGTCCGTGCCGCGGTGCCCGTCGCCAATCACCACGTCATCGCCTGAACGGGAAACGCCTGATGTTCATCGTCAACCCGATGCCGGCCCAGATCTCCGGCGACCTCGTCTCCCTGCTGCAGCAATGCGAGGTGGCGACCATCGGCCATGTCCTGCATTCCGGCTTCGTCGATCGTGAGATCAGGGCCGTGCTGCCGAGCAAGCGCATCGCCGGCACCGCCGTCACCATCCGCATCCCGCATGCGGATTCGACAGCGCTGCACTACCTCACAAAGCTGGTGCGGCCGGGCGACATCGTCGTGATCGACCGCTGCGGCGACGACAAGCATGCCTGCTGGGGCGGCGTCGTCACTCATGCGATGAAGCTCGCAGGCGTCGCGGCCGGCGTCATCGACGGCCCGGCCACCGATTTCTCCGAGATCGTCAAGACCGACATGCCGATGTGGTGCCGTGGCCCCTCGCCGATCACCACCAAGATCCTCGGTACGGAAGGCGCGATCAACGTGCCCGTCAGCGTCGGCGGCCAGACGATCGAGCCCGGCGACGCCGTGCTCTGCGACGAGAGCGGCGTCGTCGTGCTGAAGCCGGCAACCGCCGAATCCTACGCGCGCCGCGCCATCCAGATGCAGGAGCAGGAGCTCGTCCTGCTCGATCGGCTGCGCAAGGGCGAGAAGCTGCCGGATATCTCGGGCGCCACGGCGCTGGTGGAGGGCAAGCTCGCCAAGGCCTGAGCCTTGCACGGCAGGATCGCAGAAGACCATCGCTTGGAGACGGACGGCTCGACCCGTCCGCGGGATCACAACAGAGAGGGGATCAAGCACATGAAGACATCAGTCAGCTTCGCCATCGCCGTCGTCTTGGCCGGCCTGTCCGCGCCGGCCGCCTTCGCCCAGCAGCAGACCGTGACGGTGATGGGCTATTCCGGCCTGTTCCAGGAGCGTTACGCCAAGGCCGTGGTCGAGCCCTTCATGAAGGCCAATCCCGGCATCAAGGTCGAATATTTCCCGATGCCGAACTCGGCCCAGATGCTCGGCAACCTGCGCGCCCAGAAGGCGGCGCCCCAGGCCGACGTCGTCATCATGGACGTTTCGGTCTCGAAGGCTGCGACCGACGAGAAGCTGCTGACCAAGATCGACGAGAAGAACGTCCCCAACGTCGCCGACCTCTATCCCAACGCCCGCATCCCCGACGTCGACGGCGTCGGCGTGACCTTCGACAATCTCGTCATGCTCTATAACGGCGAGGCGGTGAAGGACGCGCCGAAGAGCTGGATGGACCTCGCCAAGCCCGAGTTCAAGGGCAAGGTCGCGATCCCCGGCATGCCCGACATCCAGGGCCTCTCGCTCGTGCTGATCATGGACAAGGCGCGCGGCGGCACCGACTATCTCAAGAGCGTCGAGAAGGGCATCGCCGCGCTCGGCGAGATCGCCCCGAACGTGCAGACGTGGGAGCCGAAGCCCGAGGTCTATCCGGTGATCATCTCCGGTCAGGCCGTGATCGGCGCCGGCTGGAACGCCCGCGCCCAGGTCAATGCCGACGCCTCGGGCGGCAAGCTCAAGGCCGTGCTGCCGGAGGAAGGCAGCGTCTTCCAGATCAACACGATCAGCCTCGTCGCCAACGGCCCGGGCAAGGATGCCGGTGCCAAATTCGCCAATTACGCGCTCTCGGCCGAGGCCCAGAAGGCCTTCACCGAAAGCATGTTCTACGCCCCCACCAACGCCAAGGCCCAGATCTCGGATGCCGCCATCGCCCGCACCGCGGTCAAGTCGATGAACAAGGTCATCCCGGTCGACTGGATCGCGCTCGCCAAGGTCCGCGACCCGATCATGGAGCAGTGGCGCCGCAAGGTGATCCCGCTGAGCCGCTGATCATCTTTCGGGACCAGGAACGATGAGCGAGCAGGGCTTCCTCTCCATTCGCGGGCTGACCAAGCGCTACGCCGCCTTCACGGCCGTCGAGGACCTCGACCTCGACGTGCCCAGGGGAGAGCTCGTCGCCTTCCTCGGCCCCTCCGGCTGCGGCAAGACCACCTCGCTGCGCATGATCGCCGGCCTGGTGCCGGCGACCTCGGGCCGCATCGTCGTCGACGGCAAGGACCTGACAGAGGTCCCGACCCATCGCCGCGACATGGGCCTGGTCTTCCAGAGCTACGCGCTCTTCCCGCATATGAGCATCGCCAGGAACGTCGCCTTCGGCCTGGAGATGCGCAAGGTCCCGAAGGACGAGATCGCCCGGCGGGTGAAGGAAGCGATCGCGCTCGTCCATCTCACCGGCAAGGAGGAGCATCGTCCAACGCAGCTCTCCGGCGGCCAGCAACAGCGCGTGGCGCTTGCGCGTGCGCTGGTGGTCAGGCCCTCGATCCTGCTGCTCGACGAGCCGCTCTCCAATCTCGACGCCAAGCTGCGCGACGAGATGCGCAACGAGATCCGCGAGATCCAGCAGCGCCTCGGCATCACCGCGATCTTCGTCACCCATGACCAGGGCGAGGCCCTGACCATGTGCGACAAGGTCGTGGTCATGAACCAGGGCCGGCTTGAGCAGCTCGGCACGCCGGTCGATCTCTACGAGCGGCCGCGCACCGCCTTCGTCGCGAGCTTCGTCGGACGCACCAACCGGCTCGCCTCCGTGGCGAAGGACGGCTCCGTGGAGATCGCCGGCCAGCGCATCGCCGCCCCTGCCGGCCTCTCCGGCCCGGTCGAGGTCATGATCCGGCCGCACCGCATCGCCTTCGCCCCTGCGGGAGAAGGCGTTCCCGGCACAATCGCGAAAGCGGTCTTCGCCGGCGACATCCTGCAATACGATGTCGAGGTCGCCGGCCAGATCCTCTCGGTCGAGCTCGCCACGCGCGGCGGCGAGACGGTGCTCTCGCCCGGCACCGCGGTCGGCCTGTCCTGGCGCCCGCAGGACGTCTTCGTCTACGGGGCGGCGGCATGAGCGCCGGAGCCGCCATCGCCCTGCCGGCGCCGGCCCCGCGCGAGCGGGGGAGAGGCGTCGCTCCGATCGTAGCACTGCTGGCGCCGATCGCGCTGATCAACGCCGTCGGCTTCCTCGCGCCGGTCCTGAACCTCGCCCGGATGTCCTTCTACGAGGTCGAGCCGACCGGCGCGATGCGCGAGGTCTACACGCTCGCGACCTGGGCCAAGGTGTTTTCGGACGGCTATTATGCCGGGCTGATCTTCGACAGCATCACGGTCAGCCTGGGTATCACCCTGCTGACCCTGCTCTGCTCCTATCCGATCGCGCTCTACCTGCATCGCTCCAGCGGCACCTGGCGCACGATTCTGCTCGTGCTGGTGATCTCGCCGCTGCTGACCTCGGCGGTGGTGCGTACCTATGGCTGGATCGCGATCCTCGCCGAGAACGGCCTCGTCAACAACGCGCTCGCCACGCTCGGCCTCGCCAAGCTCAAGCTGATGTTCAACGCCACCGGCGTCACCATCGGCCTCACCGAAATCCTGATGCCCTACATGATCCTGGCGTTGCTCGCCGGCTTCGGGCGGCTCGACCCGCGCGTCGAGGAAGCGGCCGCGACGCTGGGCGCCCCGCCTTTCACCATCTTCCGCCGCATCATCCTGCCGCTGACCCTGCCCGGCATCGCGCTCGGCTGCCTGCTCTGCTTCGTGCTGGCGGTGTCGTCCTTCATCACGCCGAAGCTGCTCGGCGGCGGGCGCGTCTTCCTGCTCGCGACCGAGATCTACGACGAGGCCATCGTGACGCTGAACTGGCCGCTGGCGGCCACGCTCTCGATCCTCGTGCTGATCATCTTCGGCGGCGCGCTGATGCTCTACAGCCGCGCCCTGCGCGCCATTCTGTGAGGGAGGTCGACCATGGATGAACGTCCCGCTTCCCTGCCGCTCAAGCTTGGCGCGCTGGTGATGTTCGCCTTCCTGCTCGCGCCGCTGATCGTCGTCGTGCCGATCTCCTTCTCCGGCGACGCCTACATGATGTTCCCGCCATCGAGCTGGAGTACCAAGTGGTATCCGGCGATCTTCGCCGACGGCAAGATGGCGGCCGCGTTCTGGACGAGCCTCGTGCTCGCCACGGTCGTCACCGTGCTCAGCCTCGCCATCGCGCTGCCGGCAGCCTTTGCACTGGTCCGGCTCAAGCCGCCCGGCGCCGAGGCCTTGTCGAGCTTCTTCACCGCGCCGCTCCTGCTGCCGACCATCGTTCTCGGCCTCGCCATCCTCATCGTCTTCGCCAGGCTCGGCCTGCTCGCGACCTTCCCGGGCCTGGTCGCCGCCCATCTCGTGGTGACGCTGCCCTATGCGCTCAGGGTTCTGGCGACGGCACTCTCCACCTTGCCGATCGCGGTCGAGGAGGCGGCGGCGACGCTCGGCGCCTCGCCCTTCACCGTCTTCCGCCGCATCACCCTGCCGATGATGAAGTCAGGGCTGGTCGGCACCACGGCGCTGTGTTTCCTCGTCTCCTTCGACGAGGTCGTGCTCTCGCTCTTCATGACCGGCCCGCGCATTCAGACCCTGCCGGTCGCGATGTACCACCATGTCGAGCAGCAGGCCGATCCGCTCGTCGCGGCGCTCTCGGTCTTGCTCGTCGCCCTCACCCTCATCGTCGTTCTGGTGGTGGACCGGACCTCCGGCCTCGCCAAAACCTTCGTCAAGTAACGCCATGCCCGCAGCCATACCGAGCGCGCGCTAGCTCGACCGGACACCGCTTTCGAACCAACCTGACCCGCTCGCGAACCACGCGAGCGGGAACCCTGGAGCTTTGCCTTGGAACCCGACATCCGCATCGCCGTCGACATCGGCGGCACCTTCACCGATATCGAGATCCTCGATGCCAATTCCGGCGCGATCCATCAGATCAAGACGCCGAGCACGCCCGCCGACCCCTCCATCGGCCTGCTCACCGGCATCAAGCAGGCTTCCGAGCGCTTCGGTTTCCCGCTTGAGGCGGTGCAATACCTCCTGCACGGCACCACGATCGCGACCAATGCCGTGTTGGAGCGCAAGCTGCCGCTCGGTGCCGTCGTCACCACCGCCGGCTTCGAGGACGTGATGCAGATCGGCCGCCATGGCCGCAGCGACGTCTATGCGATCACACTCGCCCAGCCGCAGCCTCTGGTGGCGCGCCGGCTCTGCTTCGGCGTGACCGAGCGCGTCAATGCGGCCGGCGAGATCGCGGTGCCCCTCGACGAGGAGGGGGTCAGACGCGTCGCGACGGAGCTCGCCGAGGCCGGCGTGAAGTCGGTCGCCATCTGCCTGCTGCACGCATATGCCAACCCGGCGCATGAGCAGCGCGTCGGTGCGATCCTCGCCGAGCTGCTGCCGGACGCCGCGATCACGCTCGCCTCCGACATCTCGCCCGAGATCCGCGAATACGAGCGCATGTCGACGACCGCGCTCAACGCCATGCTGGTCCCGATCGTCCAGCGCTACACCGACAGGCTCGCGGGGCGGCTGAAGGACGAATTGCCCGAAGCGCAGGTCTACCTGGTGCAGTCGAATGGCGGCGTCTCCGGCCTCGCCAAGGCCGGCCGCGAACCGGCACGCCTCCTGCTCTCCGGCCCAAGCGGCGGGGCTGCGGCGGCCAAGCGCCTCGCGGCCGAGCTCGGCGAAGCCAATCTCGTCGCCGTCGACATGGGCGGCACCTCCTTCGACATCTCGGTCGTCCATGAGGGCGAGGTCGCGATGGTCAACGAGGGCGAGGTCGACGGGCTGCCCGTGCGCCTGCCGATGATCGAGATGCGCACCATCGGCGCGGGCGGCGGCTCGATCGCCTGGGTCGACGAGGGCGGGCGCCTGCGCATCGGCCCGCATTCGGCCGGCGCCGATCCCGGCCCCGCCTGCTACGGCAAGGGCGGCACGCAGTTCACCGTCACCGATGCCAATCTCGTGCTCGGCCGGCTCGACGGCGAGAGCTTCATGGGGGGCGCCATGCCGCTCGACCGCGAAGCCGCCCGCAAGGCGGCCGAGCCGATCGCCGCGAAGCTCGGCCTCTCCGTCGACCAGGTCGCTGCCGGCGTGATCGACGTCGCCAATTCGGCGCTCGCCACCGCGACGCGGCTCTCGCTCTTCGAGAAGGGCATGGACCCCGAGGATTTCGCCCTGCTCTCTTTCGGCGGCGCCGGCGGCGTCCATGCCTGCGAGGTCGCCGACGAGCTCGGCATTCGCCGCGTCGTCTTCCCGGCCCATGCCTCGACGCTCTCGGCCTGGGGCATCCTCTGGTCCGACATCGCCCACGACCTCAGCGCGACGCAGATCGGCCTGCTCGACGCGATGGCGCCCGCGCTGGCCGAGACCGGCAAGCGCCTCGTCGCCGAGGCCAGGACCCTGCTCGCCGAGGACGGCGTGCCGGAAGCAGCCCAGCGCTTCGAATGGGCGCTCGACCTGCGCTATGCCGGCCAAGCCTTCGACCTGCGCGTCCCTCTCGAAGGCGCCGATTTCTCGGCCTCGGGGGTGGCGAAGGCGACGGCGGCCTTCCACGCCCTACACCGCCAGCGCTTCTCCTATGACGAGCCCTCCGTGCCGGTCGAGGTGGTGGCGCTCAGGCTCAAGGCGGTCGGCGGCCTCGCCAAGCCGGTGCCGGCCCATTCGGAAGCGACGGAAGCCGGGCATTCCGCGCAGCAGCGGCCCGTCCATGGCCGCAGCGGCTTCGTGCCGACCCCGGTGCTGGCACGCGAAGCGGTCAGTGCGAGCAAGCCGGTCGCCGGGCCCGCCATCGTCGAGGAAGCCTACACCTCCATCTATCTGCCGGCCGGCTGGACGATCCTGACGCATGCCTCGGGCGCGCTGATCGCCGACCGCCTCGCCAGCCATTGAGGGACACAGCCATGACCGACCTCACGCCGGGCATCGACCCGATCCGCCTCGAAGTCATCCGCAACGCGCTGGTCGCGGCCTCCGAAGAAATGAGCATCACGATCTGGCGCACCAGCCGCTCGACCGTGGTGCGCGAGATCCTCGATTTCTCCACCGCCGTCTTCGATGCGCAGGGCAACAACATCGCCCAGTCGGCCCGCATCCCCGTGCATCTCAATTCGATGTCGGACTGCCTGCGCACCATCCTCGACCGCTTCATCCCGCTGGAGGAGTGGCAGGACGGCGACGTCATCGTCACCAACGATCCCTATTCGGGCGGCCAGCATCTTTCGGACATCCAGACCTTCCGGCCGGTCTTCGTCGACGGCAGGCGCGTCGCCATCGTCGGCACGCTTTGCCACCATGTCGATGTCGGCGGCGGCGCGGCCGGCAGCTTCTTCGCCGCCGCGACCGAGGTCTTCCAGGAGGGCATCCGCATCCCGCCGCTCCGGCTCGCCGAGAAGGGCGTGCTCAATCGCGGCGTCTTCGAGATGCTGCTGCACAATGTCCGCCAGCCCGACGAGACCCGCGGCGACCTCAACGCCCAGATCGCCGCGCTCGGCATCGGCGAGCGCGCTGTCGCCCGCATGGCGCGCAAATACGGCGCCGAGGCGCTGACCGCCGCCATGGCGGCGATCCTCGACGGCTCGGAGAAGATGATGCGGGCCGGGCTCGCCGCTCTGCCAGACGGCGAAGCCTCTTTCGTCGAGCTCGTCGACGATGACGGCCAGTCCGACAAGCCGATCCGACTGGAGGTGAAGATCACCAAGAAGGGCGAGGCCATCACGCTCGACTTCGCGGGCTCGAGCCCGCAGGTCAGCGGCCCCGTGAACAACACGCCGGCCATGACCTGCTCGGCCGTCTATTACGCCCTGCTCGCGGCGCTCGGCGGCGACATCCCCGCGAATTCCGGCTGCTACCGGCCGGTGACGGTGAAACTCCCGGAAGGCAGCATCGTCAATGCCTCCTTCCCGGCCCCGGTCGCCGGGCGCATGGTCGTCAACCACCGCATCGCCATCGCCGTCTTCGGCGCCCTGGCGGAGATCGCGCCGACGCGCATTCCCGCCGCCTATTACGCGATCTCCTATGTCTACGCCCTGCAGACCCGGACCCCGCAGGGCAAGGGTCGGGTCTATTTCGACATCGAGGTCGGCGGCTGGGGCGGCCATGCCGGCGGCGACGGCGCCAGCGCCCTCTCCTGCGGCCTGCACAACAACACCAACGCGCCGATCGAGATGGTCGAGGCCAAGTATCCGGTCACCTTCATGCGCTACGGGCTGATCCCGGATTCCGGCGGCGCGGGCGAATTCCGCGGCGGGCTCGGCCTCGTGCGCGAATGGCGGCTCGATGCCGATATGGGCACGCTCAGCGCGCATTTCGAGCGCTTCCGCTTCCCGCCGCATGGCGTCCATGGCGGCGGGCCGGGCTCGCTCAGCAGCATGACCGTCACCCATCCCGACGGCTCGCGGACGGCGCTGCGCTCGAAGATATCCGGCATACCGCTGAAGCAGGGCGATGTCGTCACCGTCGCGACCTCGGGCGGCGGCGGCTTCGGCGATCCGGCGAAGCGCGACCCGGCCCGCATCGCCCATGACCTGGCCGAGGGGCTGGTGACACCCGAACAGGCGGCACGGCTCTACGGCGCGGCCGCTGGCACGGAGAAAGCCGCATGAGCGCCCCCGCAACCACCGACGCCGTCCATCTCAGCCTCGCCGATGTCGCGGCGCTGACCCGGCGCGTCCTGCTCGCCTGCGGCGTCGATCCCCGCAACGAGCCCGCGATCACCGCCTCGGTGGTCGCAGCCGAGGCCGACGGGGTCCACAGCCACGGCCTCGCCCGGCTGCCGACCTATTGCGAGCACGCCAAGGTCGGCAAGATCTACGGCAAGGCGCGGCCGGTGCTCGACAGCCCCCGCCCCGGCATCGTGCGCGTCGACGCCAAATGCGGCTTCGCCCATCCCGCCATCGAATTCGGCCTGCCGGCGCTGCTGGCCGCGGCCAAGGCACAGGGCATCGCAGCGCTGGCCGTAACCAATTCCTATAATTGCGGCGTCGTCGGTTACCATGTCGAGCGCATCGCCGCCGAGGGCATGGTCGCGCTCGGCTTCGTCAATGCGCCGGCCTCGATCGCACCCGCCGGCGGTACGAGGCCGGTCTTCGGCACCAATCCGATCGCCTTCGCCGTGCCGCGCCCCGGCCGGCCGCCTCTGGTCCTCGACCAGTCGTCGAGCGTCGTCGCCAAGAGCGAGATCGTCGTCCACCAGCAGCGCGGCGAGGCGATCCCGCTCGGCTGGGCTCTCGACAAGGACGGGAATCCGACGACCGACCCCGCCGCGGCACTCGCCGGGGGCACGATGGTGCCTTCCGGCGGCTACAAGGGGGCCGGCCTCGCCCTGATCGTCGAATTGCTCGCGGCCTGGCTGACCGACGCGCATCTCTCGATCGAGGCCTCCTCCTTCGCCGACAATCTCGGCGGCTCGCCGCAAACGGGGCAGTTCTTCATTGCGATCCATAGCGAGGCGCTGGCCGGGCCGCAGGCCGGCGAACGGCTGGAACGGCTCTTCGCCGCGATCACCGACCAGCCCGGAGCCCGCCTACCCGGCAGCAGGCGTGCCGAGGCCCGCGGGCGGACGGCACGCGACGGCATTGCCATACCACGCGCGCTGCACGACAAGATCGCGGCCTATGGCTGAAACAGGTAGCGAGCCATAGCGCGACGGTTCTGGTATATACCAAATACCCCCCATCCTGCGTCGCCCCCCAACGTCGCCGCAGCGGCCTCTTCGGCGGCGGCCGCGAGGCGCGCCTGCGTTGCTGCGCCGGAGCTTTATCAATGCGATATCCATCGAGAGGCACCGGGCTTTCGCCACCCGCGCCGCGCCCTTGACAGCCTACGCCAACTCGAATGGTATACACCAATATCAATCATTGAATGCCTGCCGGTAAAGGGCTCCGGCAAGGCAGGTTCGACCCTCCGGAGACCGTCATGAGCGAGATCGTCAAAGTCAAATCCGGCAGCAAATACGAGACGCTGAACAGCTATTCGCGCGTCGTCGTCGCCGGCGACATGATCTTCGTCTCGAACACGGCGGGGCGGAACTACAAGACCCGCGCCATTGCGCCCGACGCCAGGGGCCAGGCCGAACAGGCCTTCAGCAATATCGAGGGCGCGCTCGCCGCTGTCGGCGCCTCCCTGAAGGATGTCGTGGCGGTCAAGGTCTTCGTGCCGGATATCGCCGATTTGGACGAGGTCAACGAGGTCGTAGGCCGCAAGTTCAGGGGCATCGACCCCGCCAACACCACGACCTGCACGCCGCTCGGCCAGCCCGAACTCAAGGTCGAGTTCGAGGTCACCGCCTATAAGCGGCGCAAGCCGGACCAGCCCGAGCAGCGCATCAGCGTCGACCTCTCCTGAGGACCACGCCACCATGCCGGACGTCGTCATCGTCGGAGGCGGAATCAGCGGGGTTTCAGCCGCCTACGAGATCGCGCGCGCCGGCCATTCCGTCACGCTGCTCGAAGCGCGCAGTCTCGCGGCGATGGCGTCGAGCTGGACGCTCGGCGGCGTCCGCCAATCCGGGCGCGATCCCGCCGAATTGCCGCTGGCAAAGGCCGCGGTCGAACGCTGGGGTGGGCTCGACGAAGAGCTCGGCGCGCCGACCGGCTACCGCCGCCACGGCAACCTGCGGCTTGCCCGTACCGAGGCGGAAGTCGCAGTCATCCGCGAGCTGGTCGCGCAACAAAGTGAGCTCGGCCTGACCATCGAATACCTGCCGGACAATGCGGCGGTGCGGGCCAGGGCAACAGCGATCGGGCCGGGTATCCTCGCCGCCTCGTTTTGCCCTGGCGACGGCCATGCCGATCCGGTCCCGGCCGTGCGCGCCTACGCCGATGCCGCCCGCCGGCATGGCGCAGTCATCCGCGAAGGCGTGCCGGTTCGCGCGCTGACCCGTTCGGGCGAGCGGATCACGGGCGTCGAGACGCAAGCCGGCGAAATCATCGCCGCCGACCGCGTCATCGTGGCAACGGGCATCCACACGCCCGAGCTGCTGGCGCCGCTCGGACTTGCCCTTCCGCTTATCGTCAAGCTGGTCTGCGTCATGCAGAGCGTGCCGCTGCGGCCGCTGCTCGCGCCGGTCTTCGGCGTCGCCAACGCCGATTGTGCCGGGCGGCAGGAGATCGATGGGCGCCTGCGCGTCACCACCGGCATCGGCGACTGGCCGCATGATCCCACGAGCTGGACCGAGGCCTCGCTCGCCCCGCGCAGCCGCGACGTCGCGGCGCTGATCGCGCGCACGACGCAGGTCCTGCCAGCGCTGGCGGAGGCCGGCATCGCCCGGCTCTGGGGCGGATTGATCGACCTCACACCGGACGCCCTGCCCGCGATCGATGCCGAGACCGGCCTCGACGGGCTCGTCGTCGCCGCCGGCTTCTCGGGACACGGCTTCGGCATTGGCCCCGTCACTGGCGAGATTCTGGCCGATCTCGCGCTTGAATGGCGATCGCGCTTCGATCTCTCGCCCTTCAAGCTGAACCGCTTTGCCGAAGGCGGCCGTCAGACCGCCGAACTCACCCTGCACGGATAGGATATCGCCCCGCCATGCTGCCCCCCGATGGACGCGTCATCCTGATTTCCGGTGCCAATCGCGGCATCGGCCGCGCCATCGCCGAGCGGCTGCAGGCGCAGGGCTACAGCTTAAGCCTCGGCGGCCGCGACCTGAACTCCCTGAAGACGATGAGCGCCGATTGGGACCCGTCGCGCCTCCATATCGCCCGCTACGATGCGACCGACTGGGCGAGCCATCGCGCCTGGGTCGATGCCGCGGCAGCCCGGTTCGGCCGCATCGACGGGCTCGTCAACAATGCCGGCATGAGCAGCCACATGACCCTGCGCGCGCCGGACGAAGCCACGCTCGACGCGATCTGGGCGGCGAACTGCAAGGGGCCGCTCAACCTGATCCATTGCGCGCTGCCGCATCTCGAAGCCTCCGGCGCCGGGCGCATCGTCAATGTCGCCTCGATGTCGGGCAAGCGCGTGCGCAACGACCACGTCGCCTACAACATGACCAAGCACGCCATGATCGCACTCAACCATGCGGCGCGGCGCATCGCCTGGGACAAGGGCGTGCGCGCCACCGCGCTCTGCCCCTCCTTCGTGCGCACCGACATGACGGCCGCGAGCACCGCACTGCCGCCAGAAGCGATGACTCAACCGGCCGATCTCGCCGAACTGGTTGCCACCGTGCTGGCGCTGCCCAACAATGCCACCGTCGCGGAATTGCTGGTCAATTGCAGGCTGGAGGACACGCTCTGACGACGGCGCCGGGAGAGCGCCGACATCCGATCTCGATCATCACGCTCAACGATAAAAGCAGGGGAAGAGCCATGAAGAGACCCTTTTCGATCCTCGCCGCCTTATTGGCCGGCGCGTTGATGGCCAGTCCGGCCCTCGCGCAGAAGACCGTGCTCACCGTCGGCATGCAGAGCTCGGATGCCGGCGTTCTCGACCCGCATCTCAATTCCGGCACGCCCGGCAAGGCAATGCTGCAATGGATGTTCAACGGGCTCGTTCGCATCAAGCCCGGCGAGCTGTCGCCCGAGTTCATGGAGCCCGATCTCGCCGAAAGCTGGACATCTTCCGCCGACGGCAAGGAATGGACCTTCAAGCTGCGCCAGGGCGTGCAGTGCCATCACGGCTATGGCGAGTTCACCGCGGAGGACGCGGTCTATTCGCTCAAGCGGGCTTCCTCCAAGGACAGTTCCGCTTTCTCGTCGGACTACAGCGCGGTGCAGTCGATCGAGGCTCCGGACAAGTATACCGTCAAGATCACGTTGAAGGAGCCGATCCCGAGCCTGCTCGGCATCGTCATGAACTACCATGGCGGCAACATGGTCTGTAAGAAGGCCGCCGAGGAACTGGGCAAGGACGGCTTCGCCAAGAAGCCGATCGGCACCGGTCCGTTCATGTTCCAGGAATACGTTCCGCAGCAATACGCCAAGCTCGTCGCCAATCCGAACTACTTCCGCGGCAAGCCGAAGCTGACCGAGATCCTCTATCGCTTCATCCCCTCGGATTCCTCGCGCGACCTCGCCTTCCAGTCCGGCGAGCTCGACATGATGCTCGGGCGGCAGGAGCAGGCCTGGGTCGACCGCATGACGGCGCTGCCCGGCGTCAAGGTCGTGGCGATGGGCCCGGCCGAGATGTCCGTGCTGCATCTCAACATGAGTCAGCCGCCGCTCGACAACATCAAGGTCCGGCAGGCCATCGCCTATGCCATCGACCGCAATGCGATCTGGCAGTTCCGCGGCAAGAACATCTCGCGCCCGGCCGTCTCGGTCGTGCCGTCGGGCTATCTCGGCACGGACGAGAAGGCCCCGCTCCTGCCCTTCGACCTCGCCAAGTCCAAGGCGCTGCTGGCGGAGGCCGGCTTCCCCAACGGCGTCACCATCAAGGCGATCAACACCACCCTGCCCTCGATGCTGAGCTTCACCGAAGCGGTGCAGGCGCTGCTGAAGAAGGCGAACATCACCCTGGAGATCCAGCCGGTGGAGCACGCCACCTTCCACCAGCAGATCCGGCAGGACCTGTCGCAGGTCGTGCATTTCCAGGCGGCGCGCTTCCCGGTGGCCGATGTCTATCTATCGCAGTTCTTCCACTCGCGGGCGATCGTGAAGACGCCGACGGCGGTGACCAACTTCTCGCATTGCAAGGTGGCGGATGCGGAAATCGACGCTGCCCGCTCCGAGACCGACAAGGCGAAGCAGCTCGCGCTCTGGAAGACCGCTCAGGAGAAGATCATCAAGGAAGTCTGCGCGATCCCGGTCAACGAGATGATGCAGCTCTGGGCCTACAAGGACAGCCTCGACCTCGGCTACGAGCTCAAGGCCTCGCTCAATCTCGGCCCGCCGGTGCTGGAGACAACGCGTTTCACGAAGTGAGCTGACAAACTCCACGGCGTCATCCCGGACAAGCGGCGCCAGTCGCGTTGATCCGGGATTCATTCCGGAACCGATCAGGAATGGATCCCGGGTCTCCGCTTCGCTCCGCCCGGGATGACGGCGTGAGGTGGAAATGGCTTCGGCGCAGCGGCCAGCCGCTGCAGCTCCCACTCCAACCCGGCGGCATCATGAGCGCCTTTCTCGTCAAACGCCTCGGCTTCGCCATCGTCACGCTCTGGGCCGTGCTGTCGCTGGTCTTCGTCGTCGTGCGCATCGTCCCGGGCGACCCCGCTCAGGTCATCCTCGGCGACCAGGCCGACGCCACGGCCATCGCCGCCATGCGCACGCGGCTCGGCCTCGATGCCTCGATGAGCGAGCAATATTTCAGCTTCCTCGGCGGCGCCGTGCGCGGCGACTGGGGCGTCTCGCTGGTTACCGGCCGGCCGGTGATCCAGGAGGTTCTCGCCGTCCTGCCCTGGACGATCGAGCTCACCATCGTCTCGCTGGCGATCGGCATCGTCATCGGCGTGCCGCTCGGCGTCTGGGCGGCGGTCAACCGCAACCGCATGCCGGACTATGTCACCCGCATCGCCTCGCTGCTCGGCCTGTCCTTCCCGCCCTTCGTCTCGGCTATCATCCTGCTGATCGTTTTTGCGATCATGCTGCGCTGGTTCCCGGTGATCTCGGCCGGCAGCGGTTCGGCCTCGGCCTGGTTCCAGTCGATGGCGCTGCCGGCGCTCAATCTCGGGCTGATCATGGCGGCCTACATCACCCGTGTGGCCCGCTCGGCGATGCTGGAGGTGATGCAGGAGGATTATGTCCGCAGCGCCCGCGCCAAGGGCGTGCCCTGGCGCGTGGTGATCTGGCGCCATGCGCTACGCAACGCGCTGATCCCGATCATCACCATCGTCGGCCTTTATCTCGGCATCCTCATCGGCAATTCGGTGCTGACCGAGATCGTCTTCAACCGGCCGGGCCTCGGCAAGCTGATCGTCGGCGCGCTGAACCAGCGCGACTACACGATGCTGCAGGGCATGATGGTGATCTACACGCTGATCGTCGTGCTCGTGAACATCGCGACCGACATCACCTACGCCCTCGTCGATCCCAGGGTGAAGCTGTCATGAGCACCTCCGTCCATGATGCCGCCCCTGCCGCCCCGCCGCGCCTGCGCTGGCTGAAGGCGACGATCGGGGCCTTCAACGCCAACAAGACCTCCTGGGTGGGGCTCACCATCGTCTTGGCCGTGATCCTCGCGGCAGTGCTCGCGCCGGTCATTGCCCCGCACGACCCGCTGGAGCAGAACATCCTGTCGCGGCTCCAGCCGCCGCATGACGATTTCTATCTCGGCACCGATTATTTCGGCCGCGACATCCTCTCCCGGCTGCTCTACGGCGCCCGGATCTCGCTGGTGATCGGCATCGCCTCGACCGTCATCGCCATGGTCGTCGGCTCGCTGATCGGATTGCTCGCCGGCTATTATGGCGGGCGCTTCGACATCGTCGTGATGCAGGCGATGGACATCCTCCTCGCCTTCCCCTCGCTGATCCTCGGCCTGATCCTCGTCGCGATGCTCGGCCCTTCGATGGAGAACATCACCATCGCGATCGCGCTGACCTCGATCCCGTCCTTCGCCCGCATCGCGCGCGCGCCGACGATCACGGTCAAGGAACGCGACTATATCGGCGCCGGCCGCGCGCTCGCCTTCTCCGATGCGCGCATCATGGCCGGCCACATCCTGCCGAACATCTTCCCCGAAATCCTGGTGATGGCCTCGCTCTGGCTCGCCAACGCCATCCGCACCGAAGCCTCGCTCGCCTTCATCGGGCTCGGCGTCAAGCCGCCGATCGCGACCTGGGGCGGCATGATCCGCGAGGGCTTCGAAAACATCCTCGACAGCTACTGGCTGGTGCTGGCGCCCTCGCTCGCGATCCTCGTCGTCGTCTTCGCGCTCAACGTCCTCGGCGACGGCCTGCGCGACGCCATCGACCCCAAGCTGAAGGGCGAGCGATGAGTGGCCCCGTCCTTTCCGTCGAGAACCTCCAGACCGCCTTCCGCGTCGGCGGCCAATGGCGCTGGGCCGTCGAGGACCTGAGCTTCGACGTCGCGCCCGGCGAGACCGTCGCGATCGTCGGTGAATCCGGCTCGGGCAAGAGCGTGACCGCGCTCTCGGTGATGCGACTGGTCTCGGCCGCCAACGGCCGCATCCAGGGACGGATCGCGCTGGAGGGCCGCGACCTGCTCGCGCTCAGCGAGGAAGAGATGCGCAAGGTCCGCGGCAACGATGTAGCGATGATCTTCCAGGAGCCGATGACGAGCCTGAACCCGGTGCTCACCGTCGGCTTCCAGATCGCCGAGGCGCTGCGCTACCATCGCGGGCTCGATGCCGGCGCGGCCATGGCCGAAGCCCTGCGCATGCTCGACAAGGTGCGCATTCCCTCGGCGAAGACGCGCTTCGACAATTATCCGCACCAATTGTCCGGCGGCATGCGCCAGCGCGTGATGATCGCGACCGCGCTCGCCTGCAAGCCCAAGCTTCTGATCGCCGACGAGCCGACGACAGCGCTCGACGTGACGATCCAGGCGCAGATTCTCGAGCTGATCAAGACGCTGCAGGACGAGGAGCGCATGTCGGTGCTCTTCATCACCCATGACATGGGCGTCGTCGCCGAGATCGCCGACCGCGTCGTGGTGATGTGGAAGGGCCGCAAGCTGGAGGATGCGCCGGCAGCGCAGGTCTTCAACAACCCTGTCCACGGCTACACCAAGGCGCTGCTGGCGGCGGTGCCCAAGCTCGGCGACATGAATGGCCATGCCCGTCCGCTGCGCTTCCCGCGCATCGATCCCGATGACGGCAAGGTCGAGGGCAAGCCGGTCGAGCAGCCCGACACCGTGCAGGCGGCCGAGCCGCCGCTGCTCGAAGTCGCGGGGCTCACGACCCGCTTCGGCATCCGCGGCGGCATGCTCGGCCGGTTGCGCGGGCAGGTCCATGCCGTCGAGGACGTCAGTTTCAGCCTGCGGCGCGGCGAGACGCTGGCGCTGGTCGGCGAATCCGGCTGCGGCAAGTCGACAACGGGGCGCTCGATCCTGCGGCTGGTCGAGCCCTCTTTCGGCAGCGTCCGCTTCGGCGGGCGAGACGTCACCGGGCTCGGCAAGAGCGATCTGCGCGATGTCCGCCGCGACATGCAGATGATCTTTCAGGACCCCTTCGCGAGCCTCAATCCGCGCAAGAGTGTCGGCAGCGCGCTGGCGGAGCCGATCCTCGTCCATGGCCTCGCCAAGGGCGCGGAAGCGCAGGATCGCGTCGCGGAACTGCTGCGCAAGGTCGGGCTCGCGCCGGAGATGCATGTGCGCTTCCCGCATGAATTCTCCGGCGGCCAGCGCCAGCGCATCGCGATCGCCCGTGCGCTGGCGCTATCGCCCAAGCTCGTGGTGGCAGATGAGGCGGTCTCGGCGCTCGACGTCTCGGTCAAGGCGCAGGTGCTGAACCTGATGCTCGACCTGCAGGCCGAGCTCGGCCTCGCCTATCTCTTTATCTCGCACGACATGGCGGTGGTCGAACGCGTCAGCCATCGCGTCGCGGTGATGTATCTCGGCGAGATCGTCGAGATCGGCCCGCGCGAGGCGGTGTTCTCCGATCCGCGCCATCCCTACACGCGCAAGCTGCTCGCGGCGGTTCCGGTCCCCGATCCAAGCCGCCGCGCATTCAGGCGTGAGCTCGCCGTCGACGAGTTGCCGAGCCCGATCCGCAAGCTCGATTGGCGGGCGCCACCAACAGCGCTGGTCGAGATCGCGCCCGGCCATTTCATCCGCCAGCCGACGGAGGCCGGCCGAGCCGGGACGGCCTAGACGGTGATGCACACGCCATCGCGCTGCGGATCGGCGCCGCCGGTCCAGCTTCCCGCCCGGCGCAGCAGCGCATGGGGCGCACCGAAGGCGAAACTCTGCGGGGAGCGCGCGATCGGGTGCCCGGCTTCCGCCAGCTTGTCCGTCACGAAGCGCGGGATGCGGTTGCAGACGTCGACGATATTGCTGGTCACGGAGATGCGCGGCGCGGAGACCGCTTCGACAGCGGACATGCCGTAATCGACGATGTTGACGAGGGCCTGGAACAGCGCGCCGGCGATATGAGCCCCGCCCGGTGCGCCGATGACGATCTTCGGCTCCCCGCCGTCGAACACGATGGTCGGAGCCATCGCAGTGAAGCGGCTTTTGCCGGGAGCGATCGATCCCGGCCTGCCCGGCCGCGGGTCGAAGACGTTCATGCAGGCATTGTACATGAAGCCGAGCCCATCGGTGATGATGCCCGACGCCGTGCCGAGCGAATGGGTCATCGTGACGATATTCCCTTCATCGTCGGCGACGCAGAACTGGGTCGTGTTCGTCGATTCCGGCGTCCCGAGGCGCTCGATCGAAATGCGCTCGCCGTGATCATAGGCCCGAGCTGCATTCGCCGCGTGCTCCTTCGACAGCAGGCGTTCCAGCGGAATATCGACGAAAGCGGGATCACCGACATGCAGCTCCTTGTCACGCGTGGCGAACTTCATCGCCTCGGTGAGCCGTTGCAAATGCTCCACTGAATTGTGCCTCTGCGCCGACACCTCGAAATGCTCGAGGAAATTCAGCATCTCGATCAGCATGACGCCGCCGGCCGGAGGAGCGCTCGAAGCGATGTCGAGGCCACGGTAGGTGCCGCGCAAGGGCCTGCTTCGGCGCGTCCGGTATCCCGCCAGATCATCGTAGGTGAGCAAGCCGCCATTGGCGGCCATGTCTTCTGCAATGCGCTCCGCAATCCAGCCGCGATAGAAGACATCCGCCCCCTTCTCGGCGATCTCCGCGAGGGACGCCGCCAGATCCGGATTGCTGACCCGCTCGCCGACCTCCTTGAGGCCACCGTCGGCACGAAAATACGCGGCTCTCCCGGTCGCCGAGAGCTTCAGCTTGTCGACCATGTCGACGCGGCCGAACTGGCTCTCCTTCATCAGCCACATGGCGCGGACGTTCGGCCTGACGACGAAACCCTCGCGAGCCTGCCGGATCGCCGGCGCGAGGAGGTCCTTCCAGGCGAAGGTTCCGTAGCCTGCGAGTTCTTCATAGGCGCGCAGGCTGCCCGGCACGGCGACGGAAGCGTAGCCGGCATCGTTGATCTTGCCCTTGAGCAGGAAGCCGAAGCCGTCGCGGGTCTCGCCCTCCAGCAGATGCTCCCACATCTCCGGCGTCGACCGGCCCGGACAGGTGCCGTGGAAATCGATGCACTCGTGGATGCCCCTCGACGGCATATAGATCTGCACGGTGCCGAAGCCCGCGATACCGACCATCTGCGGGTCGACCACGCCCTGGACGAGCGCGCAGGCCACCGCCGCATCGACCGCATTGCCACCCTGGCTAAGGATGAGCGCGCCTGCCTCGGCGGCCTCGGGCTGCGCTGCGACAATCGTACCCGCCATGCTTCGCTCCATCGTCGAACCGTCCGGTCAGGTTAGAGGCCGCTCCTCCCTGGGAGCAACCGATCGCCGGTTGCTTCGGCGAGCGCCATGGCGCGACGCCAGCCGAACCGATCCTGCGATGCACGGCAGCTGGAAGGAACCTGGACGGCGCGACCGGATGGAGCCACGATCTCCAGGCCGCCGAGCGAAGAACTCGATCGTGTGATGCGTCGGCGCGGAGCGACAGAGCAGATCGATGCCGCGCGAGGGGAGAGACATGAGCGAAGCCAAGCAACCGACGCAAGCCGGCAATCCGGTCTTCGACGGCGAGATCGGTATCCTCGCCCGCAGGCGCATCGAAGCTGGCATCATCGCGCTGATCTACGAGGAGATGCGCGAGCGCCTCGGCGAGGAGCTGGCGCAATCGATTCTCGACCAGGCGATCCGCAAGGCCGCGATCGCGGCGGGGGCTTCCTTCGCCACCAGGACGCCCGGCGGAACCAGCCTGCGCAGTTTCCAGGACCTGCAGGCACTTTGGACGCAGGACGACGCACTCGTGATCGAGGTGGTGAAGGCGACGGACACCGAGTTCGACTACAATGTCCATCGCTGCCGCTACGCGGAAACCTATCGCGAGATGGGTCTCGGCAAGATCGGCCATCTCCTGTCCTGCAATCGTGATGGCGTGTTCTGCACGGGCTACGATCCCCGCATCACGCTCGAGCGCACGCAGACGATCATGGGCGGGGCGACCCATTGCAACTTCCGCTACACGCTGCAGGAGGAGCCGAAGGCCGATTGAGCAAGGGCAGAACGGGTCACCTTCCCCTCTGTCCGGCGCTGCGTGCAGCCATCGCAGGTCGGTCCAGCGGCTCGACCTGCACGGTCACCCGTCCGGTGACGCTGAGGATGTCGAGCTGAACGGTGACGCCGATCCGCTCCGCGGTGAGCAGGCGTGCCAGATCGTCGACGCCGGTAAGCGGCTGGCCGTCGAGCGCCAGGATGAGGTCGCCTTCCCGCAGCCCTGCCGCGCGCGCCGGCCCGACCGATTCCACGTTCGACACCCGCACCCCGGTTTTGGCGGCGATCCCGAAGCGCAGCGCCAATCCGCGCGGGATGGTCATCTGCTCGACTCCGAGCCCGAGATAGGCGCGCCGAACGCGGCCGTGCCGGATCAGCTCGCCGAGCACATGCTGCGCCGTATTCGACGACACGGCGAAGCAGATACCCTGCGCACCGGCGATGATCGCCGTGTTGATGCCGACGACTTCGCCGCGCGACGAGACCAGCGGACCGCCCGAATTGCCGGGATTCAGGGCGGCGTCCGTCTGGATGATGTCCTCGATCAGGCGGCCGGAACGGGACCGCATCGCGCGGCCGAGCGCCGAGACCACACCCGTGGTCACGGTCGATTCAAAGCCGAGCGGGTTTCCCACGGCGATGACGAGCTGGCCGCGGCGCAGCTGCTTGGAATCGCCGAGCGTGGCCGCCGGGATAGCCCCGTCCCTCTCGGTTCGGATCAGGGCGAGATCGGTATCGGGATCGGCACCGATGATGCGCGCGCTGAAGCTTTGCCCGTCGCTGGAGACCACGGTCGCGGTATGCGCACCGGCAACGACATGGCTGTTGGTCAGGATCAGGCCGTCATTGGCGATCGCGACGCCCGAGCCTGAGCCGACGCTCGCGCCGTTCGCCGCCTGAACATCGATGCGCACGACCGAGGGGCCGACGCGCTCGACGACACCGACGACGGTGCGTGAATAGGCGTCGAGCACATCCTCGTCGCGAAGCGGTTCGACAGGAGTGCCGCCCCCGGCGGCAGGCGGCGAAGCATCGTCGTCGCGGATGAATTGGAACGGTGTGTCAAACATGATCTGCCCTCCATTCGAAGGGTTCGACACCAGATATGGGGTTGCGCCGACGGCTTGAGAAGAGCGCCTTCCGCCCATGCCGGCCCGCTCGGGAGCGGGTCCGCGGTCCACGCGGCATTGACGCATAAGGCGCTTGCGCAACGTCGCGAAGGCGACACTCGATGAAGACGGATCGTCGTGTCTATCATGGCCGGCGGGCGCTATCGGCCTGTGAGCTTCAAGGGGAGAGAGGATAGATGATCATTCGCTCTTGGCGCGCCGTCGCGGGGTCGGACGAGGTGCTCGCCGCCTATGCCGACCACCTCCGGAGAACCACCTTCGTCGAGATGGCCGAGCTGCCCGGTCATCTCGGGGCCACGCTCGCCCGCAAGGTCAAAGGCACCGATAATGAGCTCGTCGTGATGAGCTTCTGGAGCGACATGGCGTCGGCCGCCCATTTCATGAAAGGTGCGTTCGACGACGCGGTCGTGAAGCCCGGCACTCAGAAGCTGCTCAAATCCTTCGACCTGAAGGTCGAGTATTTCGAAACGCTGGTCTCGACCGGCGTCGTCGGCGGGTACGATATCGCGACCGGGCCGGCCTGAACCCATGATCCCGCCCCTTGGCTCGAACGGATGGTGACATGAACGGAACCTCCGTCCCCCGCCGTCAGATCGTGACGGACCGGCTTGTCCTGCGCCCGACGCGCCTCGCCGATGCCGAGCGTGCCTTCGCGATTCAATCCGATTGGGAGGTAGCGCGCATGCTGCGCATGGCGATTTTCCCACCTGAACGGGAAGGCATGCGCGCGTGGTTTTCCGACCACGCGCGGGAATGGGCGGAAGGTAGCGTCTATCGCTTCGCCGTGGTGGCTGGCGGCCTGATGATCGGGGTCGTCGACATCGATGAGATATCCGGCCGGCAGGGAGAGTTGGGATACTGGTTCGATCGTGCGGCTTGGGGCCGCGCATATGCTTTCGAGGCAGCTCAGACTGCGGTCGACTTCGCCTTCCGGACGATCGGCCTGACACGGCTTCGATCGGGGCATGCCGCCGATAACGCGGCATCCGGCAAAATCCTGGCGAAGCTCGGATTCCGCTCCATCGGGACCGCGCTGGTGATGTCGCACTCCCGCGGCGAGGAGATCCGGCAGTGTTCCCTGGAACTCGTAGCTCCCGTTCGCTTCTAAGCGCGGGAAGAGAGAGGATCGACAGACGGCCGACCCGCTTACAGCGTCCCTTATGGTTCTGGCATCACGCTGCCACGCTCGCGAAACCGGGGCCCATCGAACATCGCGTCGCCGGCGCCTCCCCCGATCAGTTGCGGAAGCAGTGCCTTCCAGGCCTCGATCATGTCGATGAAATAGTCGGGATCCTCGCGCAGCACGGTCTGCACGCCCATGCCGCGCACCAGGCAAACCGTCAGGTTGAGGATGATGCGGGCCTGGCGGGCCGAGCGCTTCTGCGGATCGCAGAACTCGACCCAGGTCGCATCGAGCGCCTCATGGAAGCGTTTGACGACGGGGATCATCCGCTGGCGGAGGTCGGCATCGTTGCGCGCCTCGGTGATCATCTCCAGCGACAGGTAGAAGAAGCGGCCGGAGAACAGCTCCCAGAGGAAGCCGACAAAGCCTTCGAGCGATAATTCGCCGTTCTGGACGCGCAGGGCGACGGCGCGGATCTCGGCCGTGCCGTCGTCGAGCAGCCGCTCCATCGCCGCCAGGATGATGTCCGCCCGGGCCGGGAAATGATAGAGCAGCGCCCCACGGGAAACCTGGGCGCGCTCGGCGATCTCCTGGGTCGTGGCGGCGTGATAGCCGACGTCATGGATGACATCGAGCGTGGCCTCGATCAGCCGCTCATAGGTCGCGACGCTGCGTGCCTGCTGCTGGCGCTCGGACCGTGTAGCCTTCGTCATCCCTGTTCCCAACTGGACGCCGCGATACGCCCATCGGCGCAGCGCAGTCCTGTTTCCGACGCCCTCGACGGACGAACCGGACAACCCGCATACGCCGTCCCCTCTCCCCCTTATGGTCCTGTCCGGTCAGCAAGTCGATGTCATAAAAACAATCTTGCCTGATTTTTTTATGAGGATACCGTTCCCTGATCGCGGCAATGATCGCTCACGCGGGAGGCACGGATCCATGACGGATGATGACTACAAGAACAGGAGCTATGGCGAGATTCCGGTCGGTTTCGGCATGAAGCCGGGCATCGTCGTCGTTGATTTCCAGACCGGCTTCACCGACGCCCGGTATCCGCTCGGCGGGGCGCCGCTCGTCATGCGCGCCGTGGAGAACACCGCCAAGCTGCTCGAGGTCGCGCGCCGCTACAACGTGCCGGTCGCGAACTGCAACACCGCCTATATGAACGAGCGCGAGATGCCCTACTGGAAGATCACCGCCGTGCGCGAGACCTTCCGGCACGACCACCCGAGCGCCGCCTTCGACCCGCGCATCTACGATCCCGACTACGATCTCACGATCTGCAAGAAGGCGCCCTCGATCTTCTTCAACACCGGCGTCAGCGACTATTTCAACAAGGAGCGCGTCGACACGGTGATCGTGACCGGCTGCAACACCTCGGGCTGCATCCGCGCCACCTCGATCGACAGCTTCAGCTATCGCTACCGGACCATAGTGCCCGAGGATTGCGTCGGCGACATCGAGGAACAGCCCCATCGCGACAATCTCCGCGACCTCGGCCGCCGCTATGTCGATATCTCCGATCTCAAGACCGTGCTGGCCTATCTGGAAGACTGGCACCGGCAGAACGCCGCCTGAGGCAGATCTTGCCGCCGCGATCGATCGCAGCGGCTGAGTTGAAGCGGATCCAAAAACGCGGCGGCCCGCCAAAGGCCGTCGCCTTGGTGCTTGTCGACAGTGCCGCCCCGCAATCCGCGTTGTGTCAGGAACGCGAATCAGATCGCCCGCCCCTGCGGCAAAAACGCCGCACCTTTCCGATATCCACAGCACTCAAGCCACTGACATTCCGTCGAAATCAACGGGCGCTTGCCGGGCCTGCATCCTGGGCTATGCTCAAAAAAAAGCGCAAACTCGGGAGGGATGATGCTGATCTGGTCGATGATCGTCTGGTTGGCCTGCGCCGCCATCTTCCTCGAACTGGTCGAGCGGGCTCCGTCCATCGACAATTGATCGGCAGGCCGGCACTGGTCGTCACCAGCGCCGATCCGCTGTGCTTCAGGCGGCCCCGGCCGCCGCGAAGGCCTGCCCGACGATCCGGCGCGCATCCTCCTGGATCGTGGCCAGATGCGCCTCGTCGCGGAAACTCTCGGCGTAGATCTTGTAGACCTCCTCGGTGCCGGACGGGCGCGCCGCGAACCAGCCATCCGCCGCCGTGACTTTGACCCCGCCGATCGGCGCGTCGTTGCCCGGCGCCTTGCTCAGGATCGCCGTGATCGGCTGGCCTGCGAGTTCCTTCGTCACGATCTGCTCGGCCGACAGGTTCTTGAGCACGGCCTTCTGGCTGGCGCTCGCCGGCGCATCGACGCGCGCATAGCGGGGATTGCCGAGCTCCGCTGTCAGCTTGCCATAGAGCACGCCCGGATCGTCGCCGGTCTTCGCGGTGATCTCGGCGGCGAGCAGGCCAAGGATGATGCCGTCCTTGTCGGTGGTCCAGGCCGTGCCGTCCATGCGCAGGAAGGAAGCGCCGGCGCTCTCCTCGCCCGCGAAGCCGAAGCTGCCCGAGATCAGGCCATCCACGAACCATTTGAAGCCGACCGGCACCTCGACGAGCTTCCGGCCGAGCTTGGCGGCGACGCGATCGATGATCGCGCTCGACACCGCCGTCTTGCCGATTGCGGCATCGGCCCGCCAGCCCGGTCGGTTGGCGAAGAGATAGGCGCTCGCCGCCGCGAGATAATGGTTCGGGTTCATCAGCCCGCTGCTGCGCGTCACGATGCCGTGCCGGTCCGCATCGGTATCGTTGGCGAAGGCGACGTCGAAGCGATCGCGCATGCCGATCAGGCTCGCCATCGCGTAGGGCGAGGAGCAGTCCATGCGGATCTTGCCGTCCCAGTCGGCGGTCATGAAACCGAAGGCCGGATCGACCTCCTGGCTGACGATCGTCGCATTCAGGCCGTAGCGGTCGATGATCGGTTGATAGTAGTCGAGCCCGGCCCCGCCGAGCGGATCGATGCCGATCACGACGCCAGCCTGGCGGATCGCCTCCATGTCCACGACGTTGGCGAGGTCAGAGACATAGCCGGTGATGTAATCGTGCCGGTGGACATGCTCGCTCTTCAGCGCGCGCTCATAGGGAATACGCTGGATGCCGGCGAGCTTCTCGACAAGGAAGGCGTTGGCGCGCTTCTCGATCCAGCCGGTCGCATCGGTATCGGCCGGCCCGCCATGCGGGGGATTGTATTTCAGGCCACCATCGGCCGGCGGGTTGTGCGAGGGGGAGATCACCACGCCGTCGGCAAGCCCGGCCGTCCGGCCGCGATTATGGGCGATGATGGCATGCGAGATCACCGGCGTTGGCGTGAAGCGGAGCTCCTCGTCGACGATCGTGGCAACGCCGTTGGCGGCGAAGACCTCCAGCACCGTCTCGAAGGCGTTGCGCGAGAGAGCATGCGTGTCGATGCCGAGGAAGAGCGGCCCGTCGATGCCCTGCTCGCGACGATAGAGGCAGATCGCCTGCGCGATCGCCAGGATATGCGCCTCGTTGAACGATTGCAGCAGCGCCGAACCGCGATGGCCGGAGGTGCCGAAGGCGACCTGCTGCGAACGCTGGGAGGGGTCGGGCTGCTCGTAATAGGCTTTGGTGAGGGCCGCCACGTCGACGAGTTGGCCGGGCGCAAGCCGCTTGCCGGCCAGGGGACTCACGGATTCGCTCATATAGGCCCTCGTTCTAGGCAAGGCAGAATACGACACCTCTTATAGATGCCCGCATGAACAGAGTTGCAACGGAATGCGACAGGTTCGCGGCACGCCATGACCACGCTTTGCTCCGGCCCGCAAATGTCCCGCCCCCAAGTCAAACCGGATTTTTCTCGCGCATGTCGCAAAGGCAGGCTAGTAGGCGCGCCTGCGGTATCGTCTCGCGGACGAGGTTTATCGATGAAGATCGTGATGGTTGGGTCGGGCTATGTCGGCCTGGTCTCGGGCGCCTGCTTTGCGGATTTCGGGCATGAGGTGGTCTGCGTCGACAAGGTCGAGGCCAAGGTCGCGGCGCTGAAGCGCGGCGAGATCCCGATCTTCGAGCCCGGGCTGTCGGAGCTGGTGCGGACGAATGCGGCAGCGGGGCGCCTGTCCTTCACCACCGATCTCGCCGGGCCGGTGGCGCAGGCCGATG
>NZ_CAMFKW010000011.1 GCF_945957345.1 uncultured Allobosea sp.
ATCCTCCCTTCCCGAAAACCCCTAAACTGTCTCAAGAGCGCTGACGGCAGACAGTCGGCGGCGACGATGCCGATACCGGTCAGCGCCAGGTCGCGCCGGCGCGCCACGCCTTCCAGAGGGCGCAGAGAGCGGCCTGCGACATCCTCGAAATGCTGGATGATCAGCAAGGATTCGCTGATGGCGATGCCGTCGTCCGTGACCAGCGTCGGCGCCTTGATCAGCGGGTTGATCGCCCGGAATTCCTCCATATGCCGGAAGACCGAGACCGAGCGATGCTCGAACGGCACCTCCAGCAAGGTTCCCGTGATCGCCGCGCGGCGGACATAGGGGCTATCCAGCATTCCGACGAGCAGCATCGCGACCTCCGTTTCAACGCGGCGGCAGAGTGCCGAACCGTCACGGCAAAGCCACGCGAATTCGCGTGATGCGCTAGATCACGCCGCTTGATGCGCGGGGCTAGCGACGGGCGTGAGCTGTTCGCTCAACGGTTCATCGAGCTTGAGGCCCCGACTATGCGCCTCCATCTGGCAGGGGTCCCAATAGGGCGTGCCGCCGAAACGTTCGACCAGGAGGTCGATCAGCACCCGGACCTTGCCGGGCACATAGGCGCCGGGCGGGCGCACGACATAGAGCGCGCGCGTCGGCATCGGGTAGTCCAGCAGGATCGGCACGACCGCGCCGGAACGGATCGCATCCGAAGCGATGAAGGTCGGCAGCACGGTCAGCCCCAGCCCCGCCACGGCCCAGGACAGCAGCGTGTCGCCGCTGTCCGAATGCATGCGCCCGGGCGGCCGCACCGTGATCCAGCGCTTGCCTGTGCGGAACACCCAGTCCTGATCGTTGGTGCCGCTATAGAGCAGGCAATCATGGTCGTTGAGATCGGCAGGGATCGCCGGGCGCCCGCGCCGCTCGAGATAGGCGGGGCTGCCGACGACCGTGGCATGGACCGGCGCGATCTTCCGGGCGATCAGGCTGGAATCCTTGAGCGAGCCGATGCGGATTGCGGCGTCGAAGCGCTCGCCGATCAGGTCGACATAGCGGTCGCTCGCCTGCACGTCGATTTCGAGACGGGGATAGAGCTGCGCGAGCTCGCCAAGCAATGGCGCCACATGCTTGTTGCCGAAGGTCATCGGCATGGCGAGCCGCAACCGCCCGGCAACGCCGCCGGCCCGCTGCGCCACCGCCTCCCGCGCCTCCTCGAGCTCCGCCAGGATGCGCTCGCTGCGCGCCTTGAACTCGAGCCCGGCCTCGGTCGCGGCGACGCCGCGTGTCGTGCGGCTGAGCAGGCGCGTGCCGAGTTCTTCCTCGAGCCGGCTCACCCGTCGGCTGACGATCGATTTCGCCAGACCGAGCGTCTCCGCCGCCCGGCCGAAACCGCCCGCCTCGACCACGGCGATGAAGCTCCGGATATCGTCGAGCTCTGCCATCGGCGTTCCTCCCGCAGCAACAGTCTGGTTCTGATTATGAGGGTTCTGATGCGGGAAGTGAACCGCTACCTCTTCCCCATCGAAGTTCAATCCTGTTTTCGCCGGCAGGATTTTCGGTCTGGGTTTGGAAACCCACCCGTCACATTGACCTGCCGGGCGACGCGCATTCACGGACGAGGAAGCCATGCTCGACAAACTCAAGAAGCGCCGCACGCAATACGCTCTCGGCAAGGCGCTGCCGCTATCCCAAGCTCAGGTGGACGGCCTGATCCGCGAAGCGATCCGCCTTTCGCCTTCCAGCTTCAACTCGCAGAGCTCCCGCGCGGTCATCCTGTTCGGCAAGGAGAGCGACAAGTTCTGGAACATCACCAAGGAGGCACTTCGGGCTGTGGTCCCAGCGGCCGATTTCGAACCGACGGCCAAGAAGATCGACAGCTTCGCGAGCGGCGCCGGAACCGTGTTGTTCTACGAGGATCAGGAGCCGGTACAGGCACTCCAGACCAATTTCCCGCTCTATGCACACAATTTCCCGATCTGGTCCGAGCATTCGACCGGCATGGCGCAACTGGCTGTGTGGACCGCTCTGGCCGATGCCGGGATCGGCGCCAGCCTTCAGCACTACCACCCGCTCGTCGACGCGGAAGCCGGCAAGGCATGGAGCATTCCGGCATCCTGGAAGCTCACCGCCCAGATGCCGTTCGGCTCCAACGAGGCCGGCTTCTCGGACAAGACCTTCATCGACGACGAAGTCCGCTTCCGCACCCATAGCTGACCGAGACAAGTAAGCGCTCGGCGTGAGGCTTCTGAGACGACGCCTGAGTCACCTTCCAACGAAAAGCCCCACATCGGGAAACCGATGCGGGGCTTTTTTATGCCTGCGTGGAAAGCGGCTTACGCCGTCTCACCCACAGCCTGGAGATACAGGTCGAGGATCGCTTCCTCTTCCTTACGCTCGTCGAGATCGCGCTTGCGCAGCGCCACGACCTTGCGCAGCACCTTGACGTCGTAGCCGTTGCCCTTGGCCTCGGCATAGACCTCCTTGATGTCGTCGGCGATCGTCTTCTTCTCTTCCTCGAGCCGCTCGATGCGCTCAACGATGCTCTTAAGCTGGTCGCCAGCTACCGGATCGTCCATCTGATAACCTTCCCGGGTACGAAATTGGCCGGCAGCGTTCGCCCGGATGGGGGGCACACGTCAAGACCGAACTGGCCGGAGCCCGGCCGCCCATCAACAGTCCTGACGCCGCACGGCTGAATGCCCGGCCTCGCCGGCCGCTGAATCGTCGCAAAAAGTATGACTAGATTACCAGACGGCAGATGACGCCGGGCCCAAGCCACCCTACAACGATGACAGGGAGAGCGCCGCAGGGCGGCCAAGACCAGGGGAGCGGCGTGCCGCAATCTGAAATCGCCACGATGCGCGCCACCGCCCGCGCCATCTTCGACGCCGCCGTCGCCCGCGCCCATCCCGCCGGCTGCCTCCCTCGGTACCTGCCCGCGCCGCCCGCCGACGGGCGCCTGATCCTGCTCGCCGCCGGCAAAGCCGCCGGCAGCATGACCGCGCTGGCCGAGGCGCATTATCTCGACCAGGGTTTTCCGCCCGAACGTCTCCTCGGCCATGCCGTCGCCCGCCACGGTTACACCGCGCCGACCCGGCACATCCCGATGGTCGCGGCCGGCCATCCCGTGCCTGACCAGGGCAGCATCGACAGCGCCGAGCGAGCGCTGGCGCTCGCAGCCTCCGCCACAGCGAACGACCTCGTGCTCGTCCTCCTCTCGGGCGGCGGCTCGGCCAATTGGGTCGCGCCGGCCGGCGGGCTTGCGTTGGCCGAGAAACAGGCGGTCAACAAGGCGCTGCTGCGTTCCGGCGCGCCGATCGGCGAGATGAACATCGTCCGCAAGCGGCTCTCGCGGATCAAGGGCGGCAGGTTGGCACTGGTCGCCGCCCCGGCGCGATTGCTGACGCTCGCGATCTCCGACGTGCCCGGCGACGACCCGACCGCGATCGCCTCCGGCCCGACTGTAGCCGACCCCAGCACGACGGAAGAGGCCCGCGCCATCGTCGCGTGCTATGGCCTCGACCTGCCGCCGGCGGCTCGCGCCCTGCTGGACGATCCAGCAAACGAGACGCCGAAGCCCGGTCACCCCGCCTTCGCCAATACTGAATATCGGATCATCGCCCGTCCCGCCGACGCGCTGGCGGCGGCGCGCGCCGCGGCGGAAGCCGCGGGCTATGCCGTGCACGATCTCGGCGCCGATCTCGAAGGCGAGGCGCGCGAGGTGGCCGCCGCCCATGCGGATCTCGCCAGGCGCCTGAAGCGCGAAGGCAAGCGCGCCGCCATCCTCTCCGGCGGCGAACTCACCGTGACCCTGCGCGGCTCCGGCCGTGGCGGCCCCAATCAGGAATATGCGCTGGCGCTCGCCATCACGCTTGCCGGTGAACCAGGGGTTGTCGCGCTCGCAGGCGATACCGACGGCACCGATGGGGGCGGCGGAGAGGCCACCGATCCAGCCGGCGCCCTGGTCGATCCCCAGACTTTGGCTCGCGCCGCCGAGATCGGCCTTGATCCTGCCCGATCCCTCGCCGACAACGATTCGACCGGCTTCTTCGAAGCGCTCGGCGATTTGCTGCAGCCGGGACCGACGCTGACCAATGTCAACGATTGCCGCGTGATCCTGATCGAACCGTGAGAATGCCGGGCTCTACTCGAACGGTCCTCCCCCTCGCCTTTTGCGCGGCAGCCTTCCTCGGAAGCGTGGCGCCGGCGAAGGCGGATTTGCGCATGTGCAACACCACCTCAAGCCGCATCGGGGTCTCGATCGGCTATCGCGACGCGCAGGGCTGGATCACCGAGGGCTGGTGGAACATCAGCCCGCGCGGCTGCGAGACGCTTCTGCGCGGCACGCTGGCAGCGCGATTCTACTACGTCCACGCCGTCGATTACGACAAAGGCGGCGAATGGACCGGCAAATCGGTCATGTGCGTGCGCAACAAGGAATTCACGATCCGGGGCATCGAGGATTGCCTGGCACGCGGCTATGACCGCGCCGGCTTCTTCGAGGTCGATACCGGCGAGCAGAAGAGCTGGACGATCCAGCTCACCGATACCACCGGCGGCGGCGCGCCGCGGCCCTGACCCGCTTACGCCGTGCGAGGATCTCGGCATAAGGTGGATCACCGACGCAGGGTCAGCCGGCCCTGCGGACAAGAACCGGAAGCGAGACCCCGGCGATGGGCCAAAGCTCGCTCCATGACGAATGAAAGGGTGCGGCCGGAGCCAAACAGGCTTGCGGATCGCAGGGGAAGAACGATGAAGCGCGAACGCCGGATCAAGATCATCGCCACTTTGGGTCCCGCCTCCTCGACCGAGGAGATGTGCGCGAAACTGTTCGAAGCCGGCGTCGACGTCTTCCGCATCAATATGAGCCATACCCAGCGCGAGACGCTTTCCGAGAAGGTCGCGATGCTGCGCGGCCTGGAAGGCAAGTTCCGCCGCCCGGTCGGGATCCTCGCCGACCTGCAGGGCCCGAAGCTGCGCGTCGGCCAGTTCGGCGGCGACGGCGGCGTCATGCTGGAAAAGGGCGCGCGATTTACGCTCGATTCCGACCCTGCGCCGGGCGATGCCAAGCGCGTCCACCTCCCTCATCCCGAAATCCTGAGTGCCCTAGAGCCGGGCCACCACCTCATCCTCGACGACGGTAAGCTGCGCCTCGTGGTCGAGAAGGCTTCACCCGAGCAGGCGGTGACCAAGGTTCTGGTCGGCGGACGCCTGTCCTCGCGCAAGGGCGTGAGTCTCCCGCACACCACCATCGCCGTCTCCGCCATGACCGAGAAGGACCGCGCCGATGCCGAGGTCGCGGCCGAGGTCGGCGTCGACTGGATTGCACTGTCCTTCGTGCAGCGCCCCGAGGATATGGCCGAGCTGCGCAAGATCGTCCGTGGCCGGGCGCTGGCCCTCGCCAAGATCGAAAAGCCACAAGCGGTCCTGCGGATGGAGGAGATTATCGACGCCTCCGACGCGATCATGGTGGCGCGTGGCGATCTCGGCGTCGAGATGCCTCTGGAACAGGTGCCGGGCACGCAGAAGCGCCTGACCCGCATGGCCCGCCTCAAGGGCAAGCCGGTCGTGGTCGCGACCCAGATGCTGGAGAGCATGATCACGAGCCCGGTGCCGACACGCGCCGAGGTCTCCGACGTCGCCACCGCCGTGTTCGAGGGTGCGGATGCCGTGATGCTCTCGGCCGAGAGCGCGGCCGGCCAATACCCGGTCGAGGCGGTGGCGATGATGAACCGCATCGCCGAGGAGGTCGAAAACGACGCAATCTATCGCTCGATCCTCGAATCGCAGCGCAACGAACCGGAGGCGACCGGCGCCGACGCCATCGCCAAGGCCGCTCACGAGATCTCCGAGACCCTGAACCTCAAGGCGATCTGCGCTTGGACGTCCTCGGGCTCGACCGCCTTCCGCATCGCACGCGAGCGGCCGAACGCGACGGTGATCGCACTGACGCCCAACCGTGCCACGGCGCGACGCCTGACCCTGGTCTGGGGCGTGCACGCGATCGTCACCAAGGATGCCAGCGACGCCGACGACATGGCCTTCCGCGCCTGCAAATTCGCAGTGCGCGAGCACTACGCCAAGCTCGGCGATCGAGTCATCGTGGTGGCAGGCGTGCCCTTCGGAACGCCCGGCGCGACCAACATGGTCCGCATCGCCTTCATCGCCCAGGAGCATGTCGAGAAGGCGTGAAACCGGAACGTCATTCTCGGGCGGAGCATAGCGCAAACCCGAGAATGACGTTCAGGAGAAGTCCCATTCAGGAGCGAGTGCTCTTCCGGCATGGGATATTCGGGTCAAACTCGAGCATGACGAATGGGATTTCGGGCGCTCAGGCGTCCCGCCCGTCGACCTCGATCTTCAGCGAATCGACAGCCTTCTTCACCGCATCGAACTGCGGATAAATCTCCAGCGCCTTGCGGAAGGCCGTCATCGCGGCCTTGTCGTCACCCTGCTGGCGCAGGATCATGCCCAGCCCCATCATCGCGCCGTAATGGCGCGGCTCCCGCTTCAGCGTCTCGCCGATATCGAGCATGGAGCGGATCGAATCGCCCGCCAGATAGAGCGCGTTGGCACGCTGGTTCCAGGCCTCCGCCCAGTCCGGCTGCAGGCTGATGACACGGTCGAGGAGCTCGATTGCAAGCTCGTTCTGCTTGTCCTTCAGCGCCTGCTGGGCGCGGGTCATCAGCAGGTCCGCCGTATCGGAGCCCGAGCGGGCCCAGCGCCGCTGGATCAATCGCGCGACGCCTTCGGCCTCTTCCTGCGTGGTGGCATCGTGCAGGCGCTGGAACAGCCGCTCCAGCGTCGCCGCCGGGCTGCGCTGCGCTGCATTGGGGGCGACGGGATTATCCGCCTTGTCATCGGGGGCGACAGTGCCCGGCCGTGACGGCGGCGCGGGCTGGGCCAGCGCCCCGCCCACGGCAAGCTGGCCGGCGGAGGCCAGCAGCAACGCGAAGGCGGCGGGCGCGATGCGGGAGCGGATCATGCGCGCAACTCTAGCCGGCATCATCGCTCCGTCAAATCACAGCCGGGCGAGCGCGCAACGCAAAGAGCGGGCACGCCATCGGCGTCCCGCTCTTCAAAATCCCAACCGAGACATTCGCGCGGCGGAAGCCACGCGAAGGCTCAGCCCTGACGCGCCTTGAAGCGCTTCTGGACCTTGTTGATGATATAGACGCGGCCCTTGCGGCGCACGAGCTGGTTGTCGCGATGGCGCGCACGCAGCGACTTCAGCGAATTACGGATCTTCATCGTCTCAACTCCATCGGCCCGCCCGTGTGAGATGGGCCGGTCAAAAACCTTCAGCCTGCGACGCGGACCTCAACGATCCTCCCCGCCCATGCAATGGTGCGACTGATGCGATGCCGGCTGTATACGGATTTTTCCGTGGATCGCAAGTGCGATCGCGCTCCCGCCCGCAGGAAATCCGCTTTCCCTCCCTTGGAACCTGGACGACAGAATGGCGTTTGGACATTCGCCCACACGGAGACCATCCATGCGCCTGCCCCTTCTCACCTCGCTCTTCGCCGTCACGCTGATGCTCGGCGCCTGCGGCAACACTGTTGAACAGCGCATTGGCGGTGCCGCCGTCGGCGCCGGTACCGGCGCAGTGGTAGCGGGCCCCGTAGGCGCGGTCGTGGGCGGCGCAGCCGGTGCCGTCTCCGGCCCCTCCGTCGTGCGCGCAACGCGCAACGCGACGCGCTGAGCGGTATCGCCTGCGTGCCGTGGGCCGGCGTTCATGCGCTTCCCCACGGACGCCCCTCGCCGCATGACCGACATACAAACGAATGACGACACCTGGCCGGCACGGCCATCCGAGCTGGCCAGCGCCAACCGGTCAGAACCCGTCTGGAGACCGATCACAACAATTCCATGACTTCGCGATTTTGAGGGTTGCCAAGACGAAACGGACCGGCTATCTCCCCCGTCATCAGGCCGGACGCAACGCGTCATGACGCTCTGAGACGCGCCCGTAGCTCAGCTGGATAGAGCATCAGACTACGAATCTGAGGGTCAGAGGTTCGAATCCTTTCGGGCGCGCCATTACTTAGCTCTTTCCAGAGAGCCCGGTTTACAGCTTCAAATTCACGCTTGGTTCTGGGATTTCCGCTTAGCGCGGATGTCGATGACGTTGCCCATCTTCGGTTGACCGTTGTCGGCAAGGCCGCGGCGTTCCGCTTGCTCGCGGCAGACCTTCGCCTCCTCGGCGGCGTACCTAATCAGGACCACGATCTCGGCATCGCCGGCACCTGCGGTCGCCGGTTTGGCGCCGCGGGCGCAGCGCAGGGCGCGCAGGGTGAACCCGACGCGTCAGAAGCGGAAGCTGGCGCAACGCCCGGAAGCGCCCCTCTGGAACGCGGTAATGGCATGACAGAAAGCAAAGCGCGCGTCCTCACGCCTCTGTGAACATGTGATGCGGCAGGGGCGGGAATAAACCCACCGCTCCCCCGGTCTCCTCAGCATCTGCCACTGGCGGCAACGCAGGAGATCGACATGCACCACCCCAGTAATGATGATGAGCGCATCGACCGTCGGCACGCCCTCGAATGCATGATCTGGGCGGGTACCGGCGTGCTTTGGACGGTTTCAAGTGGTGTGCCGGTATCGCTCGGCCTCCTCGGTGAGGCCAACGCAGCTGAGACGGCGACAGGTTTCACGTTCCTGCAGATCTCGGACAGCCATATCGGTTTCGACAAGGCAGCTAACCCGCACGCCATCGACACCTTGAAGGAAGCCATCGCGAAGGTTCGGGCCTTGCCCGAAAAGCCCTCCTTCATGATCCACACCGGGGACATCACCCATCTGTCCACGGCAGCGCAATTCGACACTGCCGCGCAGATCATCGGCGGCGCTCGATTCGACGTGCACTATGTGCCCGGAGAGCACGACATCATCGACGAGAACAATGGGCGCGCCTATCTCGATCGCTACGGCGCGGGCACCAAAGGTGCCGGCTGGTACTCTTTCGACCAGAACGGCGTGCATTTCATCGGCCTGGTCAATGTCGTCAATCTCAAGGCCGGCGGCCTCGGCAATCTCGGGGCAGATCAGCTCGCCTGGCTGGCCGACGACCTCAAGGCTGTCAGCGCCTCGACGCCAATCGTCGTCTTTGCCCATATTCCGCTTTGGGCGATCTACCCGGAATGGGGCTGGGGCACCGACGATGCGGCGCAGGCGCTCGCGCTGCTCAAGCGCTTCGGCTCGGTCACCGTACTCAACGGCCATATCCACCAGATCATGCAGAAGGTGGAGGGCAACGTCACCTTCCACACCGCCCTTTCGACCGCCTTCCCGCAGCCCGCACCCGGTACCGCGCCTTCGCCGGGACCGATGACCGTACCGGCCGGCCAGCTGCGCTCGCTTCTCGGCATCACCCAGATCGCCGTGAAGCGAGGCAAGGAGGAGCTCGCGATCATCGACAGCACGCTTTCTGGAACCTGAGCCACGCGGCGCATAGAAGGATGCCTGCCATGATCCGCATCAACCTCAGCCCTCGCTGGCTTGCCTCCGCCCTCGTCTGCCTCGGCATCATCGTCATGGCACAGGCCCCTCTCGGGGCCGCGGATACCGCGCGCGTCAAGATCGACAACTTCACCTTTGCCCCCAAGGTGCTCACCGTGAAGGCGGGGACGACCGTGACATTCGAGAATGACGACGACATTCCCCATGTTGTCGTGGCGAATGACGGATCGTTTCGGTCCAAAGCGCTCGACACCGGGGATTCATATGTCTTCACCTTCACGAAATCGGGTGATTTTCCCTATTTCTGCGCGCTTCATCCGCATATGCAGGGTACCATCACCGTCACTCCGTGAGATGCGTCGTGCCCGGAGAAGCGGATGATGTCGCGGTGTTGACCGGTAAGGTCTCGGCGGAACGCTTCAGCGAGGTGGTTCTCCCCCATCTCTCCGATGCCCTGGCGCTCGCCCGCTGGTTGACGGGCAATGCCGATGACGCCGAGGACGTGGTGCAGGAGGCGTGCCTGAAGGCGCATAAGGGACTGGCAACCTATGCGGGCGGCAATGCGCGCGCCTGGCTGCTGACGATCGTCCGCAACGCCTCCTATGCCTGGCTCGCGCGAAACCACCCACGCCGCATCGTCGCCGTCGGCGACCTGGCCGATCTCGACGCGTTCGCCGCCAAGGCCGACACGGATGCCGGCACGCCGGAGGCGGCCTTGATTGCCAAGGCGGACGCGGCCGCGCTCGAAAGCGCGATCACGCGACTGCCGCACCCGTTTCGCGAGGTTCTCGTGCTCAGGGATGTCAATGGCCTCGGCTACCGGGAGATCGCAGCGATGCTCCATGTGCCGCTAGGCACCGTGATGTCGCGGCTGTCGCGGGCGCGAGGGCTGCTGATGGCTGAACTCGGGGGTACCCGATGAGAGAAAGCATGGAATTGCCATCGGACCCGGCCGATCTCCAGTTGCTGCTTCATGCCCTGGTCGATGGCGAACTCGATGCCGCCACGACCTTGGCTTTGGAACGGCGACTGGCGGATGATCCGTCGCTCGCGGCCGAGCACGCTCGCATCGCCGCCTTGCAAGCCGCCGTTCGCAGCCTGCCTCGCCCCGAACTCAGCGACGCCTTTCAGGCTCGCATCGTTGCACTGGGCATCGGCCCTCGCGAAGCACCGCCGGCTCGTCCCCGCTTCAGCTCGTCCCTCTGGCGCGCGATGGCGGCCTCGATCCTCGTCACCGCGGTCCTGGCGAGCGGGCTGACCCAATGGACGATGACACGCAACACACCGGACAGCTTCGCCGCCGCCGTCGCCAGCAGCCATCGCCGCAGCCTGCTCGCCACAAGTCCGGTCGATGTCGCCTCGTCGGATCGGCACACGGTCAAGCCCTGGCTCGACGCCCGCATCGGCCTGTCGCCCGCAGCGCCCGACCTCGCGAAGGACGGCTTTGCGCTCCTGGGCGGCCGTGTCGAGGTGATCGCGGACAAGCCGATTCCGGCTCTCGTCTACAAGCACCGCGAGCATCTGATCACCCTCGTGGCCACACCACAGGACGGCGGAACCGCCTCGAAACCGACTGTAGCCGAGCGTTCCGCCGGCGGTTTTTCCCTGGTCCGCTGGACCGACGGCGCATTCGCTTATTGGGCGATCTCGGACACGGATCGCGCCACGCTCGAAGATTTCGTCAGCCGCTTCCGGGAAGCTGCCGCGGCGGGATGAGTTCGATCCTCAGGGTTGCCTGAAAGGTGCGCGGAAATCGTCGCAGCCACCAGCGAATCTTCCCCCAAATTATGTCGTATCGCCACTTCTTTGGAGATTACCAAAGGACAGCGAAATTCGGCTAGCGCCTTGTTGTATTGGGACAATCGCATTTCCGAATACCGGCATCGGCTTTGCGCGGCATAGCGAAAACCAATCCCTTCCGGGGCGACAGGCCCTGAAAGGGTTACATTGTTATGGCTGCAATCTCGGACCTTACTCGAACCCTTCATCGCCTGCCGCTCCCTCAGCACAAACAGGGAAGATGACATGTCGACCGACCGCTGCCGCGTGCTGATGATCTATCCTCGGTTCAACCCGAATTCCTTCTGGAATTACAAGGCGACCTGCGAATTGGCCGGAGCACGCCATCCCGCAGCGCCGCTCGGCTTGATCACCGTGGCCGCGCTGCTTCCTGAATCCTGGGAGATCCGGCTCGTCGATCTGAATGCGGAAGAGTTGGACGAGCAGAATTTCGCCTGGGCGGATCTCGTCATGACCGGGGGCATGCTGCCGCAGCAGGACGGAACGCTCGCGGTAATCGCGCAGTGTCGCTCGAAAGGGAAGCCGGTCGTGGTCGGCGGCCCCGACGCGACGTCGACGCCCGAGATCTACGAAGCCGCAGATTTTCTGGTGTTGGGCGAAGCCGAGGAGATCATGGCTGACTTCGTCGAGGCCTGGCAGGCCGGGACGAGGAGCGGCGTCTTCCGTTCAGAGATGGGCAAGACCGATGTCACCAAGAGTCCGACGCCGCGTTTCGACCTCCTGATATTCGCGCATTACCTGCATGTCGGCGTCCAGTTTTCACGTGGTTGTCCGTTCAATTGCGAATTTTGCGACATTATCGAGCTCTATGGCCGCGTGCCACGCACCAAGACGAATGCGCAGATTTTGACGGAGCTGGAGACCCTCTACACGCTCGGATATCGCGGCCACGTCGATTTCGTCGACGACAACCTCATCGGCAACAAGAAGGCGCTCAAGCAGTTCCTGCCCGCCCTCACGCACTGGATCAGGGAGAAGGACTTTCCCTTCGAATTCTCGACCGAGGCCTCGATCAACCTCGCCGATGACGCCGCCCTGATGCAGGCGATGAGCCAGGCCAATTTCTTCACGATCTTCGTCGGGATCGAGAGCCCGGATACCGACACGCTGATCTCGACGCAGAAGAAGCAGAACACGTGCCGCAGCCTTCAGGAGAGCGTCCACCGGATCTACAGGGCCGGTCTGTTCGTGAATGCCGGCTTCATTCTGGGCTTCGACAGCGAGAAGGGCAGTGTTGCGCGCGGCATGATCGACTGCATCGAGGATACGGCGATCCCGGTTTGCATGGTCGGCCTTCTCTATGCGCTGCCCAACACCCAGTTGACACGGCGCCTGGACCGGGAGGGCCGCCTGTCCGTTCCCAGCGACGCCGATCATACGCAAGGCCTGGGCGATCAGTGCACGGCCGGCCTCAACTTCATGACCAGCCGCCCACGCCGCGCCATCCTTGAGGATTACCGAGCGGTGCTGGATGCGGTCTACGCCCCTCGCGCATTCTTCGGTCGTGTTCGACGGGTCGGCCGCATGCTCGATTGCAGCAATCGCCGACTGGAACTGCCGAAACCGATGGAATGGCAGGAATTGCAATCGTCCTGGCGCCTGATCTGGCGCATGTCGCTGGCGAAAGGAGGCGTGCGCCGCGAGTTCTGGAAGACGGTGGTCGACTGCCTCGCACATAACCGCCAGGCACTGCCCTATGTGATGATGATGGTGGCGCTCTATCTCCATCTCGGGCCGTTTTCCCGGCATGTCGTTGCCCAGGTTCAGAGGCAGATCGACAATCTGCCCAAGGCTTCGCCGGCCCTGCGCCCCGTGGGCGCCATGCCAAGAACGGCAGCAGCCGGCTGAGTGCACGCGACGCTGCAACTGGCCGCGCAGCGTGTTGAGCAGAAGCGGCTCGATGAGCCGCCATTCCACTGCCCTCAGCAGGTGGCGCCCATTCAAAGCTTCTTCACGAAGGTTTGAAGCCGCCCCCCGAACCTCGCAACCTTCATAGGTTCAGAACCTAGAACGTTCGCTCCACGAAGAGCTGCGCCGAGCTTTGCCGGCCGGAGAGGCTTGCCGCGCGCGCGTTCCCGGCAAGGTCGAGCTTTTGCCAGGCGAGCGAGCCTTCAAGGCCGAGGCGCAGCCCATCGACCGGCGCCCAGACGAGATTCGCAGCCACGCGGTCGATCTGGATTCGCCCTGCCAGCCCGGAAGGATTCGGGATCGAAAGCCGGTAGCGGCTGACATAGGCGTTGCTCGACCATTCATCCGTCCATTCGCGCCCGATCGCGACGACGCCAGACCAGCCGCGTGTGGTCAGATCACCGGTCAGGACCGAGAAGGCGGTGCGCTGATCGAGCCGCGAACCGAGATAGGGCGCAGCGTCCACGGCACCGGCGATCTGGGCGGTCAGTGTCAACGGCCGATCGAGAAGCGTCTTCTCCCAGGTCGCGCCAAGGATGGCCGCCCGGCCGACGCGGTGCGAACCGCCGGCGCTCGGCACGTCCCGCACGGCGGCAGCGCCATGCAGCGTCAATCCGTCCTGCTCATAGAGAAGGCGCACGACCCCGTCGGGGTAGCTGCTTCCCGCTCTCGGCACCACGGTGCGCCTGTCGACCGCGACATCTTCAGCGGAAAGGGAAAGACTGAGCTGTTCGGTCAACTGCCGTTCGTAGCCGATCAGCCCGACGGTCCGGCTCGGAATTCGACCGATGAAGGCAAAGTCGTCGCCGGTCCAGAAGTCGAAGCGCGAGCCTGCGAGCCCGAAGACGAATGCTCCGAACGTGACGCTGGCTTCGCCGATCGTCAGCTCGCTGCTGTCTGCACCGGCGGTATCCACTGAAAACTCGAAGGCGCTCGCCAGATAGCGGCCGTCGGCGAGCGTCTGTCCGGTCTCGATCCGGACGGTGGAGCTCAGCGGGAAGCTGGCGGCGCTCTGCGGCACCAGTCCCGTCGCCCGTGCCAGCGCGTTCGCCTTGTAGCCATCGTGCTGGATCCCGGCATTGACCGTGCCGGAAACGGCTATGCAGGTGCCGGTGCCTGGCGAGACGAAGCCGCGGGGGCTGTCGTCGCTCTCATCTTCGTCCTCGCCTTCGCTCTCGGCATCATCGTCACCCGCTGCGACCGCGTTCGAAGCCGCCGGTAACGTAAAGAGCGGTGTCGGTTCCGGCGGAGCGATAGTGCAACTGCGCAGGAACAAGGGGGGCTTGCTGGTTGCTTGCGCGGAAGCGCCAGCGAGCATAGCCGCACAGATGGCGATCAGCGCGGCCGTATCGCGCATACTCAGGGTCGAAAGCGGGACCGGCGACGAAACGGACGATGCATCATCCTGGTCGTGCGCGATGCGTTTCCCGGTGGTCATGGCGTCCGCAGCCTCGCACAGCGGCAGATTGTCGAGCGCCGATCCTGCTCCAGAACCATCGAGCCGACGCGGGATCATGAGCCTGAACGAGCGATGACTCGCTTGTCAATGGGACGTCTTCCGCTGCGGCGCTCAGCCCGACGAATTGCGTCCGCACGGCCTATTGTCCTTAGAGACAAGTGCCGCATTGGGCGATATGCTGGCATCCATAGCGTCTTGATGGCTCGGGCCAGGTTTTCGATCCATGCGGCTTCGACGAACCCTACGTCATGCAGGGGCGCTCCTCCTGGCATCTGCACTTGCCGGCTGTGCGGGCGATGTTCGTGGCACGCTCGTGCCGGTGTCCGCATCGGCGCCCGGCGCCAGCAAGGTCACCATGCTGGTCGCGACGACGCGCGCGGCCGATCAGGACCGCGGCATCCTGTTCTCCGGCGAGCGCGGCACCCCATCCTTTGCCGAGATCACGGTCTCGATGCCGCCGGACTCGGCGCGCAAGGTCGGCGAAGTGCAGTGGCCGAGCCGGCTTCCCGGCAATCCCGAGACGGATTTCGTGACGCTGAAGGTCGACAGGATCGACAAGGCCGAAGCGCTGACCCGTTTCCACAAGATGGTTCAGCGCACGCCGAAGCGGCGCGTCCTGGTCTTCATCCATGGCTTCAACAACCGCTTCGAGGATGCGGTCTATCGTTTTGCCCAGATCGCCCATGATTCACGCGCCAACGCCGTGCCGGTGCTGTTCACCTGGCCTTCGCGCGGGTCGGTCTTCGCCTATGGCTACGATCGCGAGAGCGGCAATTATTCCCGCAGCGCGCTCGAAAACCTGTTTCAGGGCCTGGCGCGGGATCCGTCCGTCGGCGAGGTCTCGATCCTCGCCCATTCGATGGGGAATTGGGTGACGCTCGAAGCTTTGCGCCAGATGGCGATCCGCAACGGCCGGATCCCTGCGAAGATCGCCAATGTGATGCTCGCGGCGCCCGATGTCGACGTCGACGTCTTCCGCAGCCAGATCGCGGATATGGAAGGCAAGCGGCCGCGCTTCACCGTCTTCGTGTCGCAGGACGACAAGGCGCTGGCGGTGTCGCGCCGCGTCTGGGGCAGCACGGCGCGGCTCGGCGCCATCGACCCGGACGCGGAGCCTTACCGGACACAGCTCGCCGCAGCGAATATCGCAGTCCTCAACCTCTCGAAGCTGCGCACCGGCGACAAGCTCAATCACGGCAAGTTCGCGGAGAGCCCGGAGGTCGTGCAGCTGATCGGCTCACGGTTGATCGAAGGCCAACCGATCACCGACTCGCATGTCGGGCTCGGTGACCGCCTCATACAGGTAACGGCCGGGACCGCCAGCGCCGTCGGGACGGCCGCAAGCCTCGCGGTTTCGGCGCCGATCGCGATCGTCGATCCCAACACGAGGCGCAATCTCGCGGACAACACGGAAGAACTCGGCCGCTCGCTGCGCGATGCAGGGGATGCGGCCACAGCCGAGTGAAACAAGACCGCTGGCATAGGGAGGAAAACGATGACGACCTTCAAGTTCTCCACCTTCATCGCTGCTCTGCTGACGCTGATTGCTGTCCCGGTCTTGGCGCAGGATTCCAAACTCGGTCCGCCGACCGGCACGGTCCGCATCCAGCAGGTCCAGGTCGCTTTCATCGGGTCGGGCGCAGCCGGCGGGGGCAAGCTGACCTATCGCGGGCATTCCTACGGCATCACGGTCGGAGGGCTCGGCTTCGGCGGTATCGGCGCCTCACGCGTGACGGCCAACGGCACGGTCTATGGCCTGACCCGGCTCGAGGACTTTGCCGGAGCCTACGCCCAGATCCGCGAAGGCTGGGCCGTCGGCGATGCCGGTCGGGGCAGGTTCTGGCTGCGCAATGCCAAGGGCGTGACGATGAAGCTGACTGCAAGGCGCCAGGGACTCCAGCTCTCGCTGGGCGCAGACGGCGTCCTGATCGGATTCAAATAGCCGAGGACCGGTCTCCATTGTCCTCTGAGACAGTGCGGCCCCGGTTTGCGGCGGATCGTCGGAGACTGTTTCTCCACGCAGAATGCGAAGCCAGCAGCCTGAGCTCGAAAAGACAGCCTGCCGAGCCCCCTTACAACCAGGTTTCATCGGAGCATTAGACAGGAGGAGTTCAATGCCAAAATTTAGCAGTTGGGCCATTGCCGTCATGCTGGCACTCGGCAGCGCCGCGTGCGCACCGGTCGTCACGAGCCAGACGGTCGTCGTCGCTGGTGTCGGCCCTGTCGATATCGAACAGATCAATGTCGAGATCGTCGCCGTTGCACCGGAAGAGCACTTCGTAACAGTCCGCCAGGGACGCTTCGTCTGGGATGTCCTGGTCCCGCCCGCTTTCGGCGACCTCCGGAACATCCATGCCGGCGACAAGCTCTCGATCAGCCGTATCGAAGGTGTCGCGCTGAGCGCCCGGCGTGCCAAGAGGGGAGCCAAGCCAAGCATCACCTATACCGAAACTGTCGCCGGCGCGCCCTTCCAGAACCTGCCGGAGAAGTTCGTCGCGCGTTCCCTGACATTGACAGCCAAATTCGAGCGCTTCGATCCGGAGACCAATATCGTCAGCTATGTCGGGCCGGCGGGACCACGGAATCTGCATGTCCTAGAGCCTGCGCTCAGGCGTGATCTCCAGCATTTTGGACGTGGCGACCTGGTCGAACTGACCTTCTCGGAAGCCGTCTACATCCAGAAACTCTGATCACGCCGGCTCTGTCCGCGCGAAGATCGGCGGTTCTGGATCTTCCCGCGGACAGAGCGAGCCGCTGCACAGCCTGACATGTCGTTCGATACTGGAGCCGACCTATGGCAGCAGACCTTCACCCCCTGGCACCACATCATCTCCCGAGCTTCATAACGGCGCCTGGAGAGACGGACATCTTGACGGTGGTCGCGGCCGCCACCCTCATCGGCGCGGTGCTGGGCGCCGGCCTGCTCTTCCTGCGCCTGCACACCCTGCCGGAGCGCATGGCGCACAAATCGCAGAAGCTCCAGTTCGAGATCGTCGCCGTGCTCGGGCTGCTTGCCCTGTTCACGCATATCCACCTGTTCTGGGTGATCGGCCTGCTTCTGGCCCTGATCGACATCCCCGATTTCTCGGGCCAGTTCGGCAGGATGGCGCATGCGCTTGAGCGCATCGCCGGGATGAAGCCCCGGGAGATCGCCGCCGGCGACGCCGAAATGGATCCGGCGGGCGCGCCGGTGAATACCACGGAAGGCAAGCCCGCGCCCTCGCAGACGGAGAGCCACCATGCTTGAGATTCTGGTCTGCTCGCTGCTGACGATCCTCCCGGACTATCTCTTCAGGCGCTACGGACAGGGCAAGCGCCTCGGCAAGGAGATCACGTTTTATTCGGTCTGGTTCGAGTTGCGCTGGGGCATCATCACCTGCCTCATGCTTACGGTCGGCCTGATCACCGTGATCTTCTACAACCATCCCTCGACGACGAATGCGGCCGTGATGTTCCGCACCGTCCCCATCATTCCCGAAACCAACGGACGCGTCTCGGAGGTCCTGGTCGGGATCAGCGGCCCGGTTAAAAAGGGCGACGTCATCTTCCGCCTGGACAGCAGCAAGCAGGAAGCTGCCGTCGAGGCAGCACGGCGCAAGATCGCCGAGGTCGACGCTTCGATCGTCGTCGCCCGCGCCGAGCTCGTGGCCGACGAGAACAAGATCCTGGAAGCGAAAAGCGCCCACCAGCAAGCGCTCGACGAACTCGAAACCAAACAGCAGCTGCAACAGCGGAACAGCGGCACCGTCGCGACGCGCGAAATCGAACGGCTGCAGAACCTGGCCGCAGGCCGCGAAGCCGCGGTTGCCGGCGCCGTTGCGGCGAAGGCGACGGCCGAGACCCGAATCGCGACGGCACTCCCGGCCGAGAAAGCGACCGCGGAAGCCGCACTTGCCCAGGCGCAGATCGATCTCGACAAGATGGTCGTGCGGGCGGGCGTCGACGGACGGGTCGAGCAGTTCACCTTGCGCGTCGGTGATATCGTCAACCCGTTCATGCGGCCGGCGGGCGTGCTGATTCCGCAGGAGGCCGGGCGGACGACGCTGCAGGCGGGCTTCTCGCAGATCGAGGCGCAGGTGATCAAGGTCGGGATGGTCGCGGAAGCGACCTGCATGTCCAAGCCGTGGGTGGTCATTCCCATGGTCGTGACGGGCGTTCAGGACTTCATCGCCGCTGGCCAGGTCAGGAGCAGCGACCAGCTCGTCGACATCCAGCAGGTGGCGAAGCCCGGCACGCTGCTGGCCTTCCTGGAACCACTCTACCCCGACGGCCTGGACGGGGTGACGCCCGGCAGCATCTGCATCGCCAATGCCTATTCGAGCAATCACGAGCTGATCCAGTCGGGCAAGCTCTCGACCACGCGCAAAATCGTGCTCCACGGCGTGGACGCGGTGGGCGTGGTCCATGCCCTGCTGCTCCGCATCCAGGCGCTCGTGCTCCCGATCCAGACCCTGGTCTTCAGCGGACACTGAGCGCTGCGGACCTTCGCTGGTGGCCTGAAGCGTCGCCAAAACCGCGATGCTTCAGGCCGTGCCCCTTGCTGATCCAGAGGCTCTCCGAGCACAGATCGCAGTAGCCCGAGCCGGGCTGGCAGCGTTGAAGCTGCGCGCCGTGCTCGATTGCGCGCGCAGCCTTCTCAAACGGCCGCGCAGCTTTACTCCCATGACACGCGCCCAAAAATCGGCTTTGCTTGAGCCCGTCGTCGAAGAGCGTCGTGAAACCATGACGCCTCCTGCCAAGGATCAAGTCCTGTGGGCGCGGGATAACCTGCTCCCGCCGGACGATCGACAGGACGTGGAGGGGGATCGAATGTCTGAGTTTTCTCGGATGGTGCGAGCGAAACCCGAACCGATGGTCCGGCTCCTTGCATTGGGGCTGCTTGCGGCCTCTTTTGCATGCGGCCCCGGAACGGGCGCCCTCGCCCAGCAGCCTGCGCCCGCGGCCGTCCCAGTCGGCACCGTGCTGGCCGAGAAGCGTGCGATCACGCAGACCGCCGACTTCGTCGGGCGCATCGAGGCGGTCAACCGCGTCGACATCCGCGCCCGCGTCACCGGCTATCTCGAAGAGGTTCTGTTCAAGGACGGGGCGACCGTCGCTGAAGGGGCTCCGCTCTTCCGTATCGAACGCAACCCGTTCGAGGCGGCTGTCGAGCAGGCGCAAGGAGCGCTCGAGAAGGCCCAGGGCGCCCTTCAGAACGCGACCGTGCAGCGCCAGCGCGCCGAGGATTTGCTGCGTACCAATGCCGGCTCCGCCGCCGTCCGCGACCAGCGCGTCGCCGAGGAAAAGGGTGCGCAGGGTGACGAGACCACCGCCGCCGCAAACCTGAAGACCGCCCAGATCAATCTCGGCTATACCGAGATTAAGGCCCCGATCGCTGGCCGGATCGGCCGCACCAAAGTGACCAAGGGCAATGTCGTCGGGCCCGATAGCGGCGTGCTGGCGCAGATCGTCAGCGATGACCCGATGTATGTCACCTTTCCGGTCAGCCAGCGCGAATTCCTGGCGCTCAAGACGAACCGGCTGCCGACGGATGGCACCGCCCCGCTCGTCACCCTCAAGTTCTCCGACGGCTCGACCTATGACCAGAAGGGCCGCGTCGATTTCGTCGATGTCTCGGTCGAGCGCTCCACCGACACCGTGCTGGTGCGCGCCACCCTGCCCAACCCGACCGGCAAGCTCCTTGACGGCACGCTGGTACGCGTCGGCGTCCAGGCCGACAAGAGCGAGGAGAAGGTGCTGGTGCCGCAATCGGCGCTGATCGCCGACCAGCAAGGCTCCTATGTCTTCGCCGTCGAGGACGGAAAGGCCGTTGTGAAGCGGGTCAAGGCCGGCGCAGAGGCCGGCTCCTATGTCGCGATCGAGCAAGGCCTCGCCGGCAACGAGCAGATCGTCATCCAGGGCCTGCAGAATCTGAGGCCGGGCGTGCCGGTCCTCGCCTCGCCCGTGACCCTGACGACCGGCCGGAGCTGAGCCGATGCTGAGCTCCGTCTTCGTCGACCGGCCCCGGCTGGCGATCGTCATCGCGCTCGTCACCACGATCGCCGGCCTGCTCTCGCTGTTCGCGATTCCCGTCGCGCAATACCCCGACATCGTGCCGCCCCAGATCTCGGTGCGGGCTTCCTATCCCGGCGCCTCCGCAGCCGTGGTCGAGCAGACCGTCGCCCAGCCGATCGAGGCCCAGATCGTCGGCACCGACAAGATGCTCTACATGAAGAGCGTCAGCGGCAATGACGGCAGCTATTCCCTGCAGGTCTCGTTCGAGCTCGGCACCAATCCCGACATCAACAACGTCAACGTCAACAACCGCGTGCAGCTCGCCCTGTCGAAGCTGCCGCAAGAAGTCCAGCGCAGCGGCGTCGTGGTCAAGAAGCAGTCCTCGGCTCTGCTGGGCGTCATCGCCGTCTATGCGCCGAAGGGCAATTACGACACGCTGTTCGTCTCGAACTACGTCACGATCAACCTCCTCGACGCAATCAAGTCCACCGCCGGCGTCGGCGACGCCTCGCTGTTCGGCGCGCAGGACTACGCCATCCGCGCCTGGGTCCGCACCGACGCCCTGACCGGCCTGGGCCTCACCACCGGCGACGTCATCGCCGCGATCCAGGGCCAGAACGCGCAGGCCGCAGTCGGCCGCATCGGCGCCCGCCCGATCTCCGATGACCAGCAGCTGCAGCTCAACATCCAGACCAAGGGCCGCCTGACCTCGCCGGAGGAGTTCGGCAGGATCGTGCTGCGTACCAATGCCGACGGCTCGATCCTGCGGCTCTCGGACGTGGCGCGCCTCGAGCTCGGCGCCGCCAATCTCGACCGCGACACTCGCCTGAACGGTGGCCCGGCCGTGCTGATCGGCGTCTACCAGGCGCCCGGCGCCAACGCCCTCACCGCGCTGGAAGCCGTCAAGAAGACGATCGGCGACCTCGAAAAATCTTTCCCCGACGGCCTCGCCTGGAAGGTCACCTACGACCCGACCGCTTTCGTCACCGCCACGATCCACGAAGTCCAGAAGACGCTGATCGAGGCCTTCGTTCTCGTGGTCATCGTCGTCTACCTGTTCCTCGGCAATCTCCGGGCGACGCTGATTCCAACCGTCGCCGTGCCGGTGAGCCTGATCGGCGCCTTCATCGTGCTCAACGCCATCGGTTATTCCGCCAACACCGTCTCGCTGCTCGCGGTGGTGCTCGCCATCGGCATCGTCGTCGACGACGCGATCGTCGTGATCGAGAACGTCGAGCGCGTGATGGAGGAGCACCCCGAGCTGACGCCCGCCGAGGCGACCAAGCGCGCCATGGGTGAGATCGTCGCCCCGATCATCGCCATCACGCTGGTGTTGCTCTCGGTCTTCGTTCCGGTCGCCTTCATCCCCGGCATTTCCGGTGAGCTCTTCCGGCAGTTCGCCGTCACCGTCGCGGTCGCGATGGTGCTGTCGGCGATCAACGCGCTGACCCTGTCACCGGCACTCTGCGCCATCCTGCTGCGGCCTCATCATGGGCCGCGGCGCGGGCCGATCGGCTATGTCATGCACGGCATCGACTGGACACGCGACCGTTATGGCGAGGGCGTGGCGCGCCTCGTGCGCATCTCGGCCATCAGCCTTGTCCTGACCGCCGCCTTCGGCGCCGGCATCTACGCCATGGGGCGCATCACGCCCACCGGCTTCCTGCCCGAGGACGATCAGGGCGCCTTCTTCGTCGTCGCCCAATTGCCCGACGGCGCCTCGATCGGCCGGACATCCGCGCTCGCCGCCGAGGTCGAGGGCATCCTGAAGACGGAGAAGGCGATCGCCGACTATTCGACCGTCATCGGCCTCAACTTCATCGACAACTATTCGCAGCCCAATGCCGGCTTTTTCGTGGTGACGCTGAAGCCCTTTGCCGAACGCACCAGCCGGGAGGACTCGGCTTCGGCGGTCATCGCCCGCCTCGCCCAGAAGTTCCGCGCCGTGCGCGCCGGCAACGTCGTCCCGATCGCGCCGCCGCCGATCATCGGCCTCGGCAGCGGCGGCGGCTTCAGCTACGTGCTGATGGACATGGGCTCGGCCGATCCCAAGGCGCTCGGCCAGGCCCTGCGCGGCCTGACCGTCGCGGCCAACCAGGAGCCGCAATTGCGGCGGGTGTTCTCGACCTTCTCGGATTCGGCGCCCTCGATCTATCTCGACATCGACCGCGACAAGGTCCAGATCCTCGGCGTCGCCTTGAGTGACGTCTTCCAGGCGCTACAGGCCTCGCTCGGCGGCTACTACGTCAACGACATGAACCTGTTCGGCCGCACCTGGCAGGTCCAGGTCCAGGCCGATGGCGCCGATCGCGCCTCGGTTGACGACATCTACCGCATCAATGTCCGCAGCCGCGCCGGCGACATGATCCCGCTGCGCTCCTTCGTAGAGGCCAGGGTGGTGGTCGGCCCGCAGGCGCTGATCCGCTACAACAACCGCCTGGCCGTGACGCTGCAGGGCTCGCCTGCGCCGGGGGTCTCCTCCGGCCAGGCCCTGAAGGCGATGGAGGACGTCGCCGCCAGGACCCTGTCCACGGGCTATCGCGGCGCCTGGACCGACGTCTCCTTCCAGGAGAAGCGGGCCGAGGGGCAAACGACGATCATCCTCGCCTTCGCGCTGCTCTTCGCCTACCTCTTCCTGGTCGCGCTCTATGAGAGCTGGACCATCCCCGTGCCGGTGCTGCTCTCGGTCGCAGTCGGTATCCTCGGCGCCTTCCTGGCGATCGTCGTGGCCGGGCTGACGCTCGACCTCTACGGCCAGATCGGCATCGTCGTGCTGATCGGCCTCGCCGCCAAGAACGGCATCCTGATCGTCGAGTTCGCCAAGGAGCTGCGGGAAAAGGGCCACCCGCTCCTGCATGCGGCGACCGAGGGTGCCCGCCTGCGCTTCCGCCCGGTGATGATGACGTCCTTCGCCTTCATCCTCGGCCTCTTGCCGCTGGTGATCGCGGAAGGCCCCTCGATGCTCGCCAGGCGCCATGTCGGCACGCCGGTCTTCGGCGGCATGCTGGCTGCGTCCCTCATCGGCATCTTCGTGATCCCGGCGCTCTATGTCGTCTTCCAGAGCCTGCGCGAGCGCCTGCGGCCTTCGACCCGCCCGGAGGAGAAGCCCGGATCCCTCCACTGACTATCCGTTTCGGAACGGCGATCAGTCCCTGACCCCGCGGTGGCTTTCCGGAACGCTGGGCTATTCGGCCAGCAAGCGCTCGATGCCCGCGGCGCAGAAGCGGGTCAGGCGCTCCAGCAGAAGCTCCGCAAGGCCGGCGGGAGACAACGTTTGGCGCTCGTCGTCGAGACGCGCGGCGCGGTCGCCCGCCGCCATCGTCATCACCAGCGCCCCAACCATGAACAGATAGGCATCGACCATCGCCGCGCGTGACGCCTGCGGGTATAGTTTCGTGAAGGCCGCCAGGAACTCCGTCGCGGTCGGATCGAAATGCTCGGCGAGGACGCCGCGGGCGGATTCGCGCGGGTCGACCGCCTCCCGCGCCGTCATCAGCGCGAAAGCCGCGCCCTGCACGCCTTCCGCGAAACGCTGGCGGACCGAAGGGCCGATGAAAGCTTCGACCACGGCGCTGATGTCGGGAGTTGGCGCCGCCATCGCCTGCGCAAGGGCAGTCCCCCGGGCTAGTGCCAGCGCATCGGCGCGGCGGGCGAAGACGGCGCGATACAGCGCCTCCTTCGAGCCGAAATAATAGCTGAGCTGCGACAGCCGCACCTCGGCCGCGGCGGCGAGATCGCGCATCGAAGCGCCGTCGGCACCGCCGCGTTCGGCGAATGTCCGCTCGGCTGCGTCGAGAATGCGCTCGCGCGTCGGCACCCCGGCCATCGAATCCCTCCTTCGCAGCGCCCCTGCCCTGCGTGATTTGCCTCTTACCAGAAAGCATATTCTACGCTATTGGTCGGACGTTCGTCCAAATTCTTGCCGACAGAGCATGATGGGACGCCAGGAGGAAACCAGCATGATGCCGACCGGGCGCCTCGTCGATCTCTCGATCCCGCTCGAAAACGACGTGCCCGCCGATCCGCCCTTCCAGAAGGTCAGGATCGACTACCGCACCCATGAAGGCACCGCGAAGGACATCGCTGCCGCTTTTCCAGGCCTGAAGCCCGAACAACTGCCAGATGGCATGGGCTGGGCCGTCGAACTCGCGACGATCTCGACCCATAACGGCACCCATGTCGATGCGCCCTGGCACTATCATCCGACGCAGGATCGCGGGGCGCCGGCCCTCAAGATCGACGAATGCCCGCTGGAATGGTTCCTGCAGCCGGGCGTGAAGCTCGATTTCCGCCATCTGCCCGACGGCCACGTGGTGACGCCCGCCGAGATCGACGCCGAATTAGAGCGTATCGGCCATCGTCTCAGCCCGCTCGAGATCGTCATCGTCAACACCCGCGCCGGCCAGCGCTATGGCGAGGCCGACTATATCGATTCAGGCTGCGGTTTCGGCCGCGAGGCGACGCTCTATCTCGTCCACCAGGGCATCAAGGTCGTCGGCACCGATGGCTGGAGCTGGGACGCGCCGTTCAGCCACACCGCCCACCGCTTCGCCGAGACCGGTGACGCCGCCCTGATCTGGGAAGGCCACAAGGCCGGGCGCGAGGCCGGCTACTGCCAGATCGAGAAGCTGCACAATCTCGAAGCCCTGCCGGCGACCGGCTTCATGATCAGTTGCCTGCCGGTGAAGGTGCGCAACGGCTCCGCCGGCTGGACGCGGGCCGTCGCCATCCTGCCGGCCTGAACCGATAATCGAGGGAGAAGCGCATGAGCAAGGTCATCATCACCTGCGCGGTCACCGGCGGTATCCACACGCCGACCATGTCCGACCACCTGCCGATCACGCCCGACCAGATCGCGGAACAGGCCATTGCCGCGGCAGAAGCCGGCGCCGCGATCCTGCATCTCCACGCCCGCGATCCGAAGGACGGCCGCCCGACGCCTGACCCGGCGGTGTTCATGGAGTTCCTGCCGCGCATCAAACAGGCGACCGATGCCGTGGTGAACATCACGACCGGCGGCGGCCTCAACATGAGCGTCGAGGAGCGCCTCGCCGCTCCGCTCAAGGCCGCGCCCGAGATGTGCTCGCTCAACATGGGCTCGATGAATTTCGCGCTGCATCCATTGGCGGAGAAATACAGCGGCTGGAAGCATCCCTGGGAGCAGCCCTATCTCGCCGGCACCAAGGATTTCATCTTCCGCAACACGTTCGGCGACATCGAGCGCATCTACAAGCTGCTCGGCGAGGGGCACGGCACCAAGTTCGAGCATGAGTGCTACGATGTCGGCCATCTCTATAACCTGGCGCATTGCCTCGATCGCGGCTGGTTCCGGCCGCCGGTCTTCCTGCAACTGATCTTCGGCATTCTCGGCGGCATCGGCGCCGATCTCGACAACCTGATGTTCATGAAGCGGACCGCCGACAAGCTGTTCGGCAAGGATTATCACTGGTCGGTGCTCGCGGCCGGGCGCCACCAGATGGCCTTCTGCACGCAGGCCGCGATGATGGGCGGCAATGTCCGCGTCGGTTTGGAAGACAGCCTGTTCATCGGCCGCGGCAAGCTCGCGACGTCCAATGCCGAGCAGGTCGCCAAGATCCGTCGCATCGTCGAGGAACTTGGCTACGAGATCGCCACCCCGGAAGAGGCCCGCGCCACGCTCGGCCTCAAGGGCGGCGACCGGGTGAATTTCTGAAGGCGCCCGGCATGGCGCCTCGTCCCAACCCGCTCGACGGGTTCACCGTCGATCCCGCCACGATCCGTTACATCGGCGAAGGCCTGCAAAGACCGGAATGCATCCTGGCCGAGCGCGACGGCTCGCTCTGGAGCGCCGATGCGCGCGGCGGCGTCGTCCATATCAGGCCGGACGGCTCGCAAACCCTGATCACCCAGACGGCGAGCCGCGGCTTTGCCGAGGCGACCGATCAGGAGGCTCGCTTCGTCTCGGGCACGCTGCCCAACGGCCTCGCCTTCGCCGGCAATGGCGACATCCTGATCTCCAATTTCGGCACCGACCGGCTGGAGGTCATGACGCGCGACGGCGGGACCCGCGTGCTGGTCGACAGAATCGACGGCGAACCGATCGGCAAGGTCAATTTCGTCCTGCGCGACAGCCAGGACCGCATCTGGCTGACGATCTCGACCCGCACGAAGAACTGGATGAAGGCGATCAGCCCGAACGTCCGCGATGGCTATGTCGCGCTCTATGACGGCGGCCGCCTGCGCATCGTCGCCGAGGGCTTCGCCTTCACCAACGAGATCCGCCTCGATGCCAGGGAGGAATGGCTCTACGTCGCCGAGACCTGTGCGCGGAAAGTGACGCGCCTGCGCGTCTTGCCCGATGGCAACCTGACCGATCGCGAGACCTTCGGGCCGGAGGATCACGGCGCCTGTATCGATGGCATCGCCTTCGACGCCCATGGCAATCTCTGGGGCACCCATGTCTTCACCGACCGCATTTTCGCGATCACGCCGGAGGGCGAGTTGCGCATCCTGCTCGACGACGACCGCGACAGCGCTGCCGGCCAGGCTTTCCTCGCGGCCTTTGCCCGCGGCGAGGCGACGCCGGACTTGATGCTCGCCTGCGGCGGCACGATTGCTCCCTGGTGTGCCAGCATCACCTTCGGCGGGCCGGACCTGCGGACCGTCTATGTCGGCAGCCTGAAGGGCACCCGCATTCCGTATTTCCGCTCACCCGTTGCCGGCCTGCCGATGGCGCATTGGTAGGTCCGGCGCCGTTCGACACGGCACGCGGCAATCAGAACAGAATTCGAAAACAGGATTCGGGAGGAACCATGAAGCGCATCATCTCTGCATTGGCGGGCGTCTCCGCGCTGTGCCTGGCCGGTGCGGCCCAGGCCGAAATCTCCGGCGGAACGGTCAAGATCGGCGTGCTCACCGACATGTCCGGCGTCTATTCCGACATCACCGGCAAGGGCTCGATCGTCGCCACGCAGATGGCCGTCGACGACTGCCTGAAGGCGGAATGCGCGGGCATGAAGATCGAGATCGTCTCGGCCGATCATCAGAACAAGCCGGATGTCGGCTCGACCATCGCGCGCGAGTGGATCGACCGGCAGGGCGTCGACGTCCTCGCCGACATGTCGAATGCGTCGCTCCAGCTCGCCATCCCGCCACTGCTCAAGGAAAAGAACCGGGTCGGCCTGTTCCCGGGCGGCACGGCCCGCCTCACTGGCGATGCCTGCCAGCCCGACCATATCGTCCAGTGGATGTGGGACACCTATGTCCAGGTCGCCGGCATCGCCAACTACCTGACCAAGCCCGGCACGAAATGGTATCTCGTCACCGCCGACTATGCGCTTGGCCACCAGCTCGAAGCCGACGCCAAGACGCTGGTCACGGCCAAGGGCGGGACCTATGTCGGCTCCGTCCGCCACGCCTTTCCGGCCGTCGACCTCTCCTCGCAGCTCCTCACGGCGCAGGGCTCGGGCGCCGACTATATCGCGCTCGCCAATGCCGGCGGCGACACCGTCGCGGGCATCAAGACGGCGCGCGATTTCGGCATCGGCCAGGACAAGCAGAAGCTCGTCGCCTTCTTCCTGACCGCCATGGACGTGAAGAGCGTCGGCCTCGCCGCGGCGCAGGGCACGGTGCTGACCGAAGGCTTCTACTGGAACCTCGACGACCGCACCCGCTCCTTCTCGGAGCGCTTCAAGGCGAAGCATGGCGCGGTGCCCTCGGCGATCCAGGCCGGCATCTATTCGTCCGTCCGGCACTACCTGAAAGCTGTCGCCGCCGCGAAATCGGACGATGCCAAGACCGTGATCGCCAAGATGCGCGAAGTGCCGATCGAGGACGACGTGGTCCGCAACGCCAAGCTCCGCGAGGACGGCCGCATGGTCCACGACTTCTACGTCTTCCGCGCCAAGCAGCCTTCCGAGTCGAAGGGCGATTGGGACCTCTACGATGTCCTGGCGACCATCCCCGGCGACCAGGCGTTCCGCCCGCTGAGCGAAAGCGCCTGCCCAGCCATCAAGCGCTGAGCGAAAGGCCGGAATCGCCGCCGGATTTTGCGCTCTCCCCGAGCGCTTCCGGCGGCGGGCGCCGCAGCGCTTCAAGCTGCGGCATCTCAGGACGAAGGACGCCCTGAACAAATATCCCCGCTGGGCTCGATCAGACCTTCAAGTGGAACGTCACCAGCACGGTGATCTCGGCGCCATCGGGCAGCGTCGCGGCGACGCGCAGGAAATTGCCGAAATGCGCCAAGCGCTGGAAGGTGACCGAGTCCTTCGCGGCCGGCAGATCGAATTCCGAGCCCTCGGGGCACCAGTGCAGCCCGTCGGCCGATATCTCGACCCGTGCCTTCGGCAGCAATCCCTTCGGCTCCTTCAGCGCCCGGACGAAGACGATCGCCTCCTTGGCCCAGCCGGCTTCGTAAGGTTCGGTCGCGCTGGCGCCGGTCCAGCTTTCGTTGCGAGCAACGACGGCGGTCAGGTTCTCGGGCAGCATCAGAAATCCCCCGACAGGCAGACGGAGTCGAGATAGGCGAAGGCGCGCTTGTCGGTATCCGTCTCGGCGAAGAAGGCGAGGTTCAACATGCACCACAGGTTCTTCATCGCGGGGATGCGGATGCAGTCGTAACCGTCCATCGCAAAGACGCGATCGTTCACCTGGAAGCGCGTCGCCTGCATCGCCGCGAGGTCGAAATCGAAGCGCAGATAATGCCAATTCACCTTGGTCGGAATCTCGTTGTAGCAGAGCCGCTGCTCGCCGCCCGGCAGGTCCTCCCAGTCGTCCGGCGCGAGGTGGTAATGCGTGATCGTCTTGCCGGCGGTGCCGATCGGCTTGATCGGCGTCGTCTTGCGCTTGAACTGCCATTTCTGGATGTGCTGCCCGTCCTGCGCGTTGAGGAAGCGCAGGTGCGGCATCACCCGGTCACCCGGCCCTGACGTATCGCCGATCTGGAGATCGTAGAGGAAGCCGAAGGAGCGGATATCGGTCTCCGAGAGCGCGAGTTCCGTCGCCTCGGGCTTGAAGGTGAAATAGGCCTCCAGCCGGATCGGCCCGGCCTTGCGGAAGGTCAGCCGCTTGATCGCGACATTCTGTGCGCCCTTCCTGGCCCGCGTCGCGATCTTCAGCGCGTAGGAGCCGTCGACGCCACCATGCGAGCCGAAATCCCAGTTCGGCAGGGTCGAGAGCATGGCGTGGCTGTGCTGGGCATAGCCCGGCAGCATCGCGTCCAGCGTATCCTCGTAATTGCCGACGAGCTGGGTCCAGCCGCACATGCCCCGGTCGAAATCGTCGAGGCAGATGATCCGCGGCAGCGGGTCGAAGCGGCTGAGCTGCGGGTCGGCCTCGCGGATCGCGCGCCTGAGGTCGTCGAGCTGGGTCATGGCAATTACCCCTTCACCGCGCCGGCGGTGAGACCCGCCACGAGATGCTTCTGCATGAGGATGACGAAGGCGAGCACCGGCACGAGCTGCACGGTGGAGGCCGCGAAGAGCACGCGCCATTCGACGCCCTCGACGGCGCCGATCATCTCGGAGATCACCAAGGGCGCGGTCTTCGCCTTGGTCGTCGTGAAGATGAAGGCGAAGAGGAACTCGTTCCAGGCGTAGACGATGACGAAGACCGAGACCGCGAGCATGCCCTGCGCCGCCATCGGCAGGATGACGCGGGCGATGATCTGCATCTGCGAGGCGCCGTCGACCATCGCGGCCTCGTCGAGCTCGCGCGGGATCTGGTCGATGAAGGTGCGCATCACCACCGTGCCCAGCGAGACGAAGAAGGTGGCGTAGAGCAGGATCAGGATGAAATGCGTGTCGTTGAGCCCTAGCCAGTTCACCACCGGGAAAAGCGGCAGCGTGATCACGATCGGCGGGATCAGGCGTATGAAGATCAGGAAGAAGGCCGAGGCTTGCAAGCCGCGCGAGGCGAAGCGCGAATAGGCGAAGCCGGCGAGCAGCGAGACGCCGACGGCCAGCAGCGTCGCCCCGACCGTGACGAGGAAGCTGTTCCACAGGCCGAAGAAGAAATCGCCCCAGCGGGTCCAGAGCGCCTGATAGTTCGCCAGCGTCGGCGCGAAGGAGAAGGCGCCGGTGGGCGAGAAGATGTCGCGATCGGCCTTGAAGGAGGATAGCGCGATCAGGCCGATCGGCACCAGCGACCATGCGACGACGGCAAGCACGCCGATGAATTTCAGGAGATGGCGCAAAAGCTTAGGCACGCGCGAACATCTCCCGGTAGAGCCGGCGCAGATAGAACAGCGCGAGCAGGAGCGAGGCGAGCACGAGCAGCCAGCCGGTGGCGGCGGCCGAGCCGAAGGCGTTGTAACGGAAGGCCTCGAGATAGAGATAAACCGCCATCACCTCGGTCGAACGCGCCGGCCCGCCGCCGGTCATCAGCCAGACCTCGGAGAACAACCGGAAGGCGAAGATATAGCGGAACAAGGCCGCGATCAGCAGCGCCGGCATCAAGAGCGGCAGGGTGATGCGCCGGAACGAGGTCCAGGCCGAGGCGCCGTCGATCGAAGCCGCCTCGTAGAGATCGCTGGGGATCGAGAGCCGCGCCGCATAGAGGATGATGAACGAGAACGGCAGGTGCAGCCAGATCGAGAGCAGGCTGACCATGGCGAGGCCGTGGCTCGGGTTCACTGCCCATTCGATCGGCGGCAGGCCGATCGTGGCCAGGAGCCGGCTCATCATCCCGACATCTGGCTCGAACAGATAGCGCCACATCACCACCGCCGAGACCTCGCTGACGGCATAAGGCGCGAGCACGATCGCGAGCAGGAGCGCGCGAAACGGCACTCCGGAGGCGAAGAACAGCGCCATGCCGAGCCCGATCAGCAATTCGACATGCACGACGACCGCGACGACGATGACGGTATTGAGCAGCGCCTTCCAGAAATACGGATCGGCCAGCACCTTGGCGTAGTTAGCGAGGCCGACGAATGTCGGCGCCTGCCCGAAGGAGGACTGGTTGAGGCTCAGCCAGAAGACATAGAGCGCCGGCAGGAAGATGATGCCGCCGATCATCAGCTGGACTGGAGTGACCAACGCGACCGCGGAAAGGGGCGTGCGCGCGCTCATCAGGCGATCCTGAAGCGCGCGAGCGCCTCGCGATCGATCTCGATGCCCAGCCCCGGCCCCTGCGGGATCGCAAGCTTGCCGTCGACGAGCTGCGAGCCCTCGCCGACGAGCGGCCGGGTGAAGGCGTCGCGCAGCGGGTTCTCGTAGACCATGCATTCGAAGGTGCGGAAGCTCTCCGCCGCCGCCGCCAGTTGCAGGCTCGCCGCCACGCAGATCGCGCCCGACCAGCCGACATGCGGCGCGTAAGCGGTATTGAACGCCGCAGCCAGCTCGGCGATGCGCCAGGTCTCGGTGATGCCGCCGGAGCGGGTGACGTCGGGCTGGATCAGCCCCAGCGAGCGGTCCTGCAGCATGGTCAGCGCCTCGCCCGCGACGAAATCGCTCTCGCCGGCCGCGAGCCGGATCGGCAGGTGCTGGGCGAGGCGGCGATAGCCCTCGCGATCATGCGGGGCGATCGGCTCCTCGAAGAAGCCGTAGCCGAGATCGGCGAGCGCCCGGCCGACGATCATCGCATCCTCGACATCATAGGCCCAGTTCGCATCGACATAGAGGGCGATCTCGTCGCCCGCGAGCCGGCGGACCAGCTTCGCGCGAGCTACCGCATCGCGCAGCGGATGGCCGAGCTTGACCTTGATCTCGCGGAAGCCGGCTTTCAGCGCCGCCACGACCTCAGCCTCGACCGTGGCATCGTCGAGCCAGTTGATCGAGGAGGCATAGGCCGCAACCTCTTTGCGCCCCATGCCGCCGAGCAGGCGATGGATCGGCTGGTTTGCCTGCTTGCCCGCGATATCCCAGAGCGCGATATCGACCGCCGCGATCGCCTCGACGACCTGCCCGCCGGGCCGGCCCGAGAGCGCGGCGCGCATCGCCTTCCACAATGCGCGCCGGTCGGCAGCATCGCGCCCGATCAGGCGCGGCACCAGGCCGTCTTCGATGAAGCGCGCATAGCCGGCGGCGCCGCGCCGGCACAGCCCCTCGCCGAACCCAATCGTGCCGTCCTCGGCCTCGACCTCCACGACGACGATCTCGATCGCCGGATAATCGCCCTGCGAGGTCCGCTGCACCTTGGGCAGGGTCGCCCGCAGCGGATGGACGTGAACTTTGGCGATGCGGCTGGCCGACATCCGGCATGGCCCTCCCGAGGCGTGTCACTGGGCGACATCTACTTATCTGATAGGTTTAACAGTTGCCAAGGAACGCGGCATCTGTCAATGATCGCCACCGGAGGATAGTGATGAGCGATCTCGCCCGTGCCGTGCTGGATGCAGATGACCCGTTCGCAGGCGGCGATGTCGTGCCGATGCGGCTCGGCGATGCCGTGATCCAGCGCATCACGCAGGCGATCCATGAGGGCCGCCTGAAGCCGGGCGATTCTCTGCCGTCGGAATCGCGCATCGCCGCCTCCTTCGGCGTCAGCAAGCCGATCGCCCGCGAGGCCGTCCGCCAGCTCGCAGCGATGGGCGTCGTCCATATCCAGCAGGGCAAGCCGACGCGAGTCCAGGCGCTCGACGCCGCCCCGCTCGACCGCTTCTACCGCTTCGCCGTGCGCGGCCGGGCCAATGGCCTGACCGAGGCCGTGGAGCTGCGCCGCATCCTCGAGCCGCCGATCGCCGCGCACAGCGCCGAACGCCGTTCGGCGGAGGATATCGAGAAGCTCGATCTCATTCTCGCCCGGATGGAAGATGCACTCGGCAGCGTGCCCCGCTGGATCGAGGCCGATCTCGATTTCCACGAGGCCGTCGCGGCGTCCTCAGGCAACCGCCTGCTCGATTTCCAGATCCGCGGCTTGAGGCCAGTGATCCGCGAGGTCATGGAGATCTTCAATTCGCGCGAAGCCCGCGGGCCGGAGGACTGGCAGCAAACCTTTGCGCGCCATGTCCGCGTCGTCGCGGCGATCCGCGCGGGCGATTCTGCTGCGGCTTCCGCCGCCATGAACAAGCATTTCGAAGCGGCAGAAGCCGCCATCGCGGAACTCGCGAGCCACAGGGAGGATCAGCATGAGCCAAGGGGCGACACTCGACCGTAGGCAGTTCGGCGCCGGCATCCTCGGGTTGAGCTTCGCCGGGCTCGGCCACGCCGCGCAGGCGCAAAGCGGCCCGTTCAACGTCTTCACCCATCGCGTCATGCAGACGGTCGCGACCGGAGCGCAGGGCGGCGACATCACCAAGGATTGGGCGCAGAAGAACGGCGTCACGGTCCAGTGGACGACCTTCGACACCGGCCCCTTGCAGGAGCGTCTGTTCCGCGAGGCCAGCCTCGGCGAGACCTCCGTCGATGTCGGCTTCGTCGTCAACACGCAGGTCGTGCCGCGCGCCGCGACCCTGTTCGAACCGCTCGACGACTATCTGAAAAAGGACCCGGTCGAGGACGTCGCCGACATCTTCCCCGGCCTGATGGAAGGCATGAAAGTCGGCGGCAAGCAGCTCGCCATCCCCTTTCGCCACGCCTCTTCCGGCCTGCATTACAATGAGGAGATCCTGGCCGAGAAGGGCTTCACCAAGCCGCCTGCGACGATCGAGGAGATGATCGAGATCGCCAAGGCCTGCAGCTATCGCCGCGCCGATGGCACGCAGGTCGTGGGCCTCTGTACGCCGGGCGTGACCTACCCGAACGTGATCGACCTCGCCCGCGCCTGGGACGGCGAATTCATCACGCCCGGTTTCAAATGCGTCGCCGACCAGCCGCCTATGCTGAATGCGATCCGCACGCTGCGCGAACTCTTCCAGGCCAATGCCTTCCCGCGCAATTTCGCGACGCTCTCGCCCGAGGATGTCAATGTCTGGATGCAGCAGGGCCGCGCCGCAATGAGCCTGCAGAGCATGGGCCGCAACCGCATCTACAACGACCCGCAGAAGTCGAAATTCCCCGGCAAGATCAAGACCATCGCCGTGCCCGCCTCGAAGACGCTGGCCGGCAAATATGTCGCTGCCCCGGCCAAGGTCGAGTTCTGGGGCATGGTCATCCCGAAGAACGCCAGGCGCAAGAACCTCGCCTGGAGCTTCATCAAGGCGATGACCTCGAAGGAGGCGACGCTGAAAGCAGCGCTCAACGGCAACGGCCCGGTCCGCGCCTCGACCTATGCCGACCAGGATTTTTCCGGGACCGTGCCTTACGCGGCCGAGGAGCTGAAGGTGCTCAAGGTCGCGCGCGTGCCGATGCCGGCCTTCGACGAGGCGGCGCGGGCCGGCGACCTGTTCAAGGAAGAGGCGGAAGCCGCCGTGCTCGGCATGAAGACGCCGGAGGAGGCGATGGCCTCGCTGGTCAAGCGTGTGCAGCCGCTGCTGCCGGCCTGACCGATCGAGAATACGGCGCGGTAACGGCGCCGAAGACACAATCCCGGAGGACATCGATGACGTTTCGGATCTCGCGCCGCCGGTTCGGCGCTCTCGCTGGTGCCGCTGCCACTTCGGCACTTATGCCAAAAGGCGCCTTCGCCCAAGCCAAGACGCTCACCGCACTCGGCCACCGCGTCCACCAGAACGCGGCCACGACCGGCCCCGGCGGCGACGCGACCGAAGCCTTCCGCAAGGCCAGTGGCGCCGATGTGAACTGGGTCACGTTCGGCGACGTGAACGCCGTGCATGAGCGATTGTTGCGCGAGGCTTCGCTCTCGGAGACCTCGATCGACGTCGCCTATCTCGTCAACGGCCGCGCCGTCCCGCGCAATCTCCAGCTCTTCGAGCCGCTGGACGCGCTGTTGAAGCAGGCGCCGATCGAGGCCTTCGACGATTTCGCGCCGGGCCTGCTCGCCCCGCTCAAGCTCGGGGATGCCTTGCACGGCATCCCCGTCCGCCACGCGACCAATGCCCTGATCTACAACGAGGCCCTGCTGGAAGAGCGCGGCGTCACCAAGCTGCCGACGAGCTTCGAGGAGCTGGCCGAGCTTGTCCGCAAGCTCACCTTCAAGCGCGAGGACGGCACGCAGGTCTATGGCCTCGCCTTCACCGCCGTCTTCGCCTCGAATTTCCTGACGCTCGCCCGCTGCCTCGGCGGCGATTATATGACGACCGACGGCAAGATCGTCGCAGCCGACGCGCCGATGGTGAAGACGCTCACATTGCTCGCCGATTTCTACAAGGCCGGCGTGCTGCCGCGGAATTTCGCGACGGTGAACAACGAAGAGATCACCACCTGGATGCAGCAGGGCCGGGCGGCGATGACGATCAACCCCTTCGCCCGATTGGTCACCTATAACGATCCGTCCAAGGGCAAGTACGGCGGCAGGTTCAAGTCGCTGCTGCCGCCGATGGCAGCCGATCTCGTCGGCAAGGTCGCCTTCGCGCCGACGACCGAGTTCTGGGCGCTGATGATCCCGAAGAACGCCAAGCAGAAGCCGTTGAGCTGGGAGTTCATCCGAGCGCTGTCCTCGAAGGCCGGCACGACCGCCATGGCGCTGAATGGCAACGGCCCTGTCCGCATCTCGACCTATGCCGACGAGAAGCTGAAGGCGGCGATGCCCTATGCCGCTGACGAGGCCGCGGCGCTCAAGGCCTCGCGCATCCATCTGCCGGCCTTCGACGAGCAGGCCCGCGCCCATGACATCTTCATTGAGGAAACACAGGCCGCCGTGCTCGGCCGCAAGCCGGCGCAGCAGGCGATGGACGATGCGACCGCCCGCGTGAAGCCGCTGCTCGGCTGATGGCGGGAGCGCTTTCGGGCCGCACCGCCCTCGTCACCGGTGCGGCAAGCGGCATCGGCCTCGCCGTCGCGGCGCGCCTCGCCGAAGCCGGCGCGCATGCGATCATCCATGATCGCGATGCCGCCGCGGCCGATGCAGCGACAGCCGATCTGCGAGCCCAGGGCCTAGCGGCTTCGGCCCTGATCGCCGATCTCGCCGAGACGGCGGCTTCCACTGCGATGGTGGCAGAGCTGAAGGCAAAGGCGGCCGAGCCCGATATCCTCGTGCTTTGCGCGTCCGTCGAGATGCAGGAAACCTGGGACGCGGTCTCGGAAGCGGCGATGGCCGCGCAGACCGCGATCAATATCCACACGACCGTGCGGCTGCTGCAGGCCTTCCTGCCGGGCATGCTGGCGCGCGGCTTCGGCCGGGTGATCGCGATCGGCAGCGTGCAGGAAGCGCGGCCCAACCCGACCCATTTCTACTACGCCGCCACGAAGGCAGCGCAGACCAACATGATCCTGAACCTCGCCCGCACCACGCAGGTGCCGGGCGTCACCTTCAACATCGTCAAGCCCGGCGCGATCCTGACCGACCGCAACCGCGCCGTCCTCGCCCAGCCCGGGCGGGAGGCGCAGGTGCTCGCCCGCATCCCCCTCGGCCGGCTGGGCAGACCTGAGGATTGTGCCGGCATCGCCCTGCTGCTCAGCTCGCCCGAAGGCAGTTATATCAACGGCGCCGAGATCGCGGTGGATGGCGGCTTGCGGCTGTGACAGCCACAGCGACCGGGGACTGCCACTCGCGCCCGCTCGCCTCGCGACGGCGAAATCAGCAACCTCGCTCCCGCTCTGGCCATGGCGAGCGCCTGGCACGCAGGGCAATACAGTTCCAGCCCTGAGCGGCGGCTATGAGCAGTCCCGCGCGAGCACGGGACTATTCCGAAGCCAGCCCTATCGCAGCGGCGGCGCGTAGAGGACGCCGCCCATGCTCCAGAGCTGGTTCAGCCCGCGCGGGATGCCGAGCTTCGAGCCGGTGCCGAGATTGCGTTCATAGATCTCGGCATAGTTGCCGCCTGCCTTGACGGCGCGAACCGCCCAGTCGGCCTCGAGGCCGAGCGCCTTGCCGAAGCCGCCCTCGGCACCGACGAAGCGGCGCACATCCGGCTTCGCCGATTTCAGCGCGTCGTCGAGATTGGTGCTGGAAACCCCGAGCTCCTCGGCATTGATCAGCGCGAAATTCACCCATTTCACCAGGGTGAACCATGGGAAGTCGTCGCTGCGCACCACCGGCCCGAGCGGTTCCTTCGAGATGACGTCCGGAAGCACGATCGCATCGGCCGGCTTGGCGAGCCGGAGCCGGTCGCCATGCAGCGCCGACTGGTCGCGGGTCAGCACATCGCATTGCCCGCCCTCGAAGGCCGCGAAAGCCTCCGCGGCGCTCGGATAAACCTTCTCCTCATAGGTCATCGAATTGGCCTTGAAGAAATCCGCAAGGTTGAGCTGGGTCGTGGTACCGGCCTCGACGCAGATCTTGGACTTGTCGAGCGACAGCGCGGTATCGACCTTGAGCGCGCGCTTCGCCAGGAAGCCCTGGCCGTCATGGTAGGTGATGCCCGCGAAGGCCAGCCCGAGCTCGGCCTCGCGGCCGAGCGTCCAGGTCGAGTTGCGTGCCAGCAGGTCGACCTTGCCACCTTTCAGCGCATCGAAGCGCTGACTCGCCGAGAGCGGGGTGAAGGCGACCTTGCCCGCATCCCCCAGCACGACCGCCGCCACCGCGCGGCAGAAATCGGCATCGAAGCCGCGCCAGTTGCCTTGCGCGTCCTTCTCGGAGAAACCGGTCACGCCCTCGCTCACGCCGCATTGCAGCGTGCCGCGCTGCTTCACGCTGTCGAGCGTACCGGCGCCGGCCGGAACGGCGAAGCCGGCGAGAAGCGCGAAACCGAGACCGCTGCGACGAATCCAGGGGGTCTTCGACATGTCTGCCTGTCCCTTTTTCAGATCGACGGAAATGGCGGGGTCTGTCACAGCGTCGCCTTGTGGCGGATGATGACCTTGGTCCCGATCGGCACGCGGTCATAGAGATCGGCGATATCGCCGTTGGCGAGCCGGAAGCAGCCCGACGAGATCGCCTGACCGATCGTCTCCGGCTGGTTGGTGCCGTGGATGCGGAAAACCGTCGAGCCGAGATAGAGCGCGCGTGCGCCCATCGGGTTGCCGGGGCCGCCGGCCATGAAGCGCGGCAGATAGGGCTGGCGCTGCAGCATCTCCGGCGGCGGGCGCCAGTCCGGCCACTCGGCCTTGCGGCTGACCTGGACCTGGCCGGACCAGGTGAAGCCCTCGCGGCCGACACCGATGCCGTAGCGCAGGGCACGGCCATTGCCCTGCACCACGTAGAGGAAGCGCTCGGCCGAATGGATCACGACCGTGCCCGGCGCCTCGTTCGAGCGGAACAGCACCATCTGGCGGGCATATGGCCCGTCGGTGATCGTCGCCTCCTCGCCCGACACACGGCCTGGCTCGTCGCCGATATCCATCGTCTCCTGCATCGCCGCCGGTGGGCGCGGCTGCGCCGAGGCCATCCCGGGCAAGGCGAGAAGCGATGCGAGCCCGAGGCCGGAGACCAGCAGGCCAGTGCGGATTGCGTGGTTCATCTCAGCGCCTCCGTTCAGCCGCAGCGGCTGTAGATGAAGGTTCCATAGCGGGCGTTGGCATCGGGATCGACGAAGCGCGCCACGAACTCCTTCGGTTTGACCGACAGCAATTCGCGATCCTGCGGATCGCCCGCCGGGGCCTCGAAGCCGAGATAGGTCTTGCCACCAGGCCCTGCCTTCAGCCGGAGCTCATAGAGCTTGGGATCATCGGCTACATGCATCATCACCCCGTCGCCGGAGCCTTTTGCGATGACATAGGGTTGCTTGCACTGGCTGCGCGCCTCGGCTTCCGTCCGCTTGCGGTCCTTCTCCGTGTGGAAGGAGGCGACGCCCCAGCGCCCGACCAAGGCATCCCGCGAGACATTCGCCGGAGCCGGGGCGGATGCGCCGACAGCACCGCCGCTCGCGATGGGCGGCAGGCTCTCGCCACCGCCGCAGCCTGCGAGAAGGAAGGGCAAGACGACGCCGCATGCCACGGCGCCGACAGTCGACCATCTTATGTCCTGGAAGCGTGCAAGCTCGATCATCGGCGTCCCCCTCCTTGCAACACGATAGCCCGTGCGGCACGGCCTGCGCGCCCGGTATCCCAGGTCGTCGAGGTCGGCGGCAAGCCGCGCTCCGGCCGTCCACCTTTCCCGCAAGCGAAACGGGACATCGCATGAGAGCCGCAAAGGACGCTCCGATCAAGCCCGGCCGCGAGCGGAAGCCCTGCCGGCTCCCCTGACCACGCAACAGGCCAGCACAAGGGGACAACGTCGGATATCGAGGACGGGCCGTTGTCAGCGGCTCCGGTGGAGCCGCCAACATGCGCGGCAATCGCCCCGGCCGGCTGCGCGGCCGCCGGCGAAACGACAACCGGAGACTGCAACAGAGCTGCGGTCGCGGGCTCAACGCGGCTTCGACATGGTGACGCGCGTGGGCCGTCTGCTCCGTCAGGAGACCGTCATCGCTGCATCAGCGCGACAATATCCCCACGCGATCGAGAGCGGTGGCGAAACCCCGGAGCGAGATGGAGAATGGTGCAGCCGCGCCATCATTGGTCGCCGCTTCGATCTTCAGCGCAGTGCCGGTCCGCGGGGCCAGCACGGTCGGCGCATCGAAGCTGACGGCGACCAGACAGCCGCCAGGCAGGCACGTGCGGAATCGCATCGGCTGCGCCGTCAGTTTCTCGTCGACCTGGAAGCGAACATCGCATCCGTCTGCCCGGCGATCGGAAACAGCGCGACGATGTTCGTCAGGATGAGGGAACGGGAACGATGATCCATGGAGCCTTCAGAACCTGACGCTGAAATTGGCCCAGGCCGACTTGATGGTCTTCCCACCGTCGACGGAGACCTCGTGGTCCTCTCCTCCAGGTCGATCTGGATATTGTCCCGGTCGGCAGGGCGGAACTGCAGCCCGCCGACATGGCGTGCCACGAAATCATACACGAAGGCCATCTGCTCCCGGCGCGGAACATCCTCGGTCCGCAAACGCATCATGGGGAACGGCGCTGCCGTCACGGCCCTCTCCCGCGCGAGGGATGCTCAGCCGGCGAGCAGCAACGCCCGGCCCAAGCGGAGGCCATCTCGGCCATGGTTCCCAGGTGATCGGCCGCCAAAAAACCGGAAACGCGCTTGCGGGGCTTGAGATCGTGGTCGCCATCCTCCAGCCAGAGCATCTCGATCTGCGGCGAGAGCCTGTAAGCTGCAACCTCCTCCCGGGTGCCGAATTCGTCGCGCGTTCCTTGCACGATCAGGGTCGGCGTCCGGAGATCGGCGAGATGCGCGGTCCGCAATTGCTCCGGCTTGCCGGGCGGGTGGAAGGGATAGCCGAGGCACAGCAGGCCGCAGATCCGGCCTTGCGCGAACAGCGCGTCGGCCACCATGCTCGCGACGCGGCCCCCCATCGACTTGCCGCCGATGAACAGCGGCCCCGTGGCGCCCAATGTATCGACAGCAGCGAGATATTGCGGATTGAGCTTCTCGGCCCGCGGCGGCGGCGGTCGTCCGCCGCTTCGCCGCCCCGCCATATAGTCGAACTCGAACCGGGCGACGCGAAAGCCCGCCTCGGCCAGCGCCCTAGCCGCCGCCGTCATCGACAACGAATCCATGGGAGCACCGGCCCCATGCGCCAGCAGGACGGTCATGGCGGCTTGCTCGGGGCCATCGAAAAGAAACATCGTGCCGCCCTGCTTCGCCGGACCGGATGCTCTGGTTCCGGTCGCCTTCGGCGCGACAGCCTAATTGACCTGGATAGCGCCCGATAGCCCTGCCGCGGGACCTAGGTCCCGCAGAACGTCGCCAGCACACGTTCATGCATTTCTGGCGGACGGGCATAGTTCTCGCGGCCCGGCTGCGCCTCGAAAGGCCGGGCGAGCACATCGATCAGGACTTCGAACGGACCGAAATCGCCACGCTCGACCGCCGCCTCGATGGCTGCTTCGACGAGATGATTGCGCGGGATGAACAGTGGGTTGACCTTCAGCATCGCACCGCGCCGCGTCTCGGCCGATGCGGTCTCCCGGAGCAGCCGCTGGCACCAGCGGCCCTCCCAGGCTTCGAACACGGCCGGGTCGCTGAACAGGCTGCGGCAGGCATCCGCGCTGTCCTGCGCGGCTTCCTCGCTCAAACGCCGGAAGACCAGCGTGAAATCGGCCTCGCCCTGCTGCATCGCCTCCAGCAGCGATCGGATCAGCTCGACATCCTCCGCCTCTTCCGTGGCGAGGCCGAGCTTGCGACGGAAACCCGCGATCAGATGCACCTGGAACTGCGGATCGAACCGGTCGAGCGCCGCCTGTGCGATCGGTACGGCCTTGTCGATATCCGCGTCCAGCAGCGGCAACAGCGTCTCGGCGAAGCGGGTGAGGTTCCAGCGCGCGATCGGCGGCTGGTTGGCATAGGCATAGCGGCCGTGCTCGTCGATCGAACTGAACACCGTCGTCGGATGATAGGCATCCATGAAGGCGCAGGGGCCGTAATCGATGGTTTCCCCAGCGATCGACATGTTGTCGGTGTTCATCACGCCGTGGATGAAACCGATCGTCATCCATTGCGCGATAAGCGCGGCCTGCGTAGCGACCACGGCTTCGAGCAAAGCGAGATAGCGTCCCTCGCCGGAGCAGGCCGGATAATGCCTGCTGATGACATGGTCGGCGAGCAGGCGCAGGGCCTCGACATCGCCGCGCGCGGCGAAGAACTGGAAGGTGCCGATCCGGATATGGCTTGAGGCGACGCGGGTGAGCACGGCGCCGGGCAGCAAGGTCTCGCGCCGGACGGCCTCGCCCGTCAGCACCGCCGCGAGCGCCCGCGTCGTTGGAATCCCCAACGCCGCCATCGCCTCGCTCACGATATATTCGCGCAACACCGGCCCGAGCGCCGCACGGCCGTCGCCGCGGCGCGAGAACGGGGTCGGGCCCGCTCCCTTGAGCTGGAGGTCGTAGCGCTTGCCATCCTGGTCGATGATCTCGCCGAGCAGGATGGCGCGCCCGTCGCCGAGCTGCGGGCTGAACCCGCCGAACTGATGGCCGGCATAGGCCGTCGCGATTGAAGCCGCACCGGCCAGCATACCATTGCCGGCCAGCATTGCGATGCCCTCCGGCCCCTTCAGCCAGTCGGGATCGAGCCCAAGCCGCGAGGCAAGCGGTTCGTTCAGCCGGATCAGCCGGGGCGCAGCGACAGGGGTCGGCGCGACCTCGGCGTAAAAGCGCGGCGGCAGGCGCGCATAGGAATTGTCGAAGGCGATCGGGTTCATCGACCGAATATGGGCGCGGCAGGCAGCAGCGCAACACGGAAAGCTGCGCTTTTGCCCCGAGAGGATGCCCGGCTCAGCGCACAGCTATCCGGCGTCAGGGCCCTTACGGCCCGACGAGCTGGCCGCCATCGACGACGATGCTCTGCCCGGTGACCCAGCTCGCCTTGCTCGAAGCGAGGAAGAGCACGACCTCGGCGATCTCCTCCGGCTTGCCCATCCGCCCGAAGGGGATCGTCGCCAGCGTCGCGTTGTAGAGCTCCGGATTGGAGGTCTTCCGGTTCTCCCAGGAGCCGCCGGGGAACTCTATTGAGCCCGGCGCGACGCAATTCACGCGGATGCCCTTGCGCGCCAGCATCTTCGCCTGGCTGCCGGTATAGTGCATCACGGCCGCCTTGATCGCGCCATAGGGCGCGGAGCGCGCCGAGGCCCGCAGGGCCGAGATCGACGAGATGTTGACGATCGACGAGCCCGGCTGGAGATGCGGGATCGCCGCATGGCTGCCGCGCACCACCGCCATCATGTCGACGCTGAGCGACGCCGCCCAGCCCTCTTCGTCGTCGCTCTGGCCGAAACCCGAGGCATTGTTGACGAGAATGTCGAGCCCACCGAGCGCCTTCACGGCTTGCGGCACATAGGCCTCGATCTGGCCGGCATCCGCGAGATCGACGCTGGCCGCATGCGCGGTGACGCCCAGCGCCTCGATCTCCTTGCGCGTCGCCTCCAGCGGCCCGGCGCTGCGGGCGCAGATCGAGACGGCCGCCCCGCCCGCGGCAAAGCCCAGCGCGATCGAACGGCCGATACCGCGGCTGCCGCCCATGACGATCACGCGTTTGCCGTTGAATTCCTTGGCCATGCCGGCCTCCCCTTCCTGATTGATTCCCGATCCTTATTGCCGGCGGGAAGGGGCGCGCTTCAAGGCAGGCGGCACGCATGCCGCCCCTGCGCTTCAGGGAGGAACATCGTCTAGCGATCCCGCGCGACGCGGAATCCGTTGGTGTAGAAGCGCACATCGGCCTCGTATTTGAAGCGCGCGGCCGAGCGCAGATAGCGTGGATCATTGTTGAACGAACCGCCCCGCAGCACGCGCTCGCGGCAATTTGCGACCGTATAGGCGCTGCCGTCGCGGGGCGCGTTGCGATAGCTCTCGCTCCAGCAATCGGCGACCCATTCGGCGGCATTGCCGGCCATGTCGTAGAGCCCGAAGGCATTGGCCGGGAACTGTCCGACCGGAACGGTGTTGCCGCGCTTCTGATCGTTGCAGCCGAGGCAGTTGGCGCGCTCCTTCAACAGGGTCTGGCCCCAGGGGTAGGTCGTCGTCGTGCCGGCGCGTGCGGCATATTCCCATTCGCTCTCGGTCGGCAAGCGATAGGCCTTGCCTGTTCGGGCGGAGAGCCAGGTGAGATAGGCATTCGCATCGTTCCAATGGATGTCCGTGACCGGCCGCTTCCCGCGCCCGAGCCCGCGATCATCCGGACGGTAGTTGCAGCCGCCCTGATCGATGCAGAGATCCCATTCCTCGAAGCTCACCTCGCGCGCGCCGAGATAGAAGCCGCGGATGCTCACCGGATGCACCGGCTTCTCGAATTCATAGAGGTCGTTCGAGCCCATCTGGAAGCTGCCGGCGGGGATCGCAACCAGCTCCGGACAGCCCACGCAATCGCGCTGCGGCGCGCCGGCGGCCGGTTGTTGAGGCGCTGCCGGCGGCGTGGCCACTGCAACGGCGGTGGGAGCCGGCGCGGCCGGGCCGGCACGATATTCCTGCTCCCGCGTGCGAGCGAGCGAGGCGAAGCGCCCATTCGGATAGGCATCGAGATAGGCACGGTATTCCGCGGCGTTGCGGCTGTTGCGGATCGATTCCCAGAAGGCGAGGTCGTAGGCCGCATCCTGCGTCGCCCCTGGCGTCTGGGGCGGCGGGATGACGGCGCGGCTGCCTTGCGCCACCGCAACCGGCTGGAAGACCGGCGTGACGATAAGCCCTCTCGGTGGCTCAGCCGAGAGCCAGATCTGCTGGCTGCGCCGGGTTTCACGCGAAACCGTATCCCGTACCTGCTTCACCGCCTGCGCCATCTCCAGCCCCGGCGTCCGGATCGCCTTGAGCCAGGCATCGACGGCGCGATCGGGACCGCCCGGCAACGCCTTGCCCGGCGCCGTCGGGAACAGCACCGCGATCCCCTCCATCGCCTCGAGCGGCAGGAGCCCCTTGGCCTTGCCCAGCCAGGGATTGTCCCGGCCCGCATCGAGGAAGATCAGTGCGCTCGCCGGCCGGGCGACGATCAGCGGATCGACGATCTCGTCCAGATCGACCGCGCCCTCGGCACCGTTCTGCACCGGCAGCAGGAAATTGCGGCTCCGCTCCTGAATGGCATGGCCGCTATAGAACACCACGGCCTGCGCGCCGCGCCGAAGCTTGCCCGCGAAGCTGGCGATCGCCTGCCGCAACGCGTTACGGTCGGCATTCTCGACGGAAACGACATCGAAGCCGCCGGCGCTCAACGCCTGAGCGACAGAGCGCCCTTGCTGCGCGGCGCCGCCGATCAGCGCCCCCGGATAGGCCTCGTTGGCGATGACGAGCGCGACGCGCGCAGCCTCCCCCGGCTGCTGGGCAAGGCCGGAAGCGGCCAGCATCGGCAGCAGCACGACGGCGATCAGGACGCGCAACCAGGCCATCGTCGGACGGAAGCCCCTCAGCTAGCGGACATTGATCGTGATTTTCGGCGACATCACGGGCGGATTATGCGGCGTATGGGTATAGTCGCCGAGCAGCAATTGCAGCGTGTGCCGGCCCTTCGGCAGCGTCACCACAACCTCGGTCTGGCCGTTGCCCAGATGGATATGATTGTAGTCGGACGGAATCGGCTGGTCCGGCGTTCCGGGCTCGGTATCGATCAGCAGATGGTGATGCCCGGTCCGCGCATGATCGACCCCGGCCGGCGCGACCCCCATGCCGCGCAGCCCGATACGCACGGTGAAGCGCTCCGGCACGCTCAGGCCGTCGATCGGGTAGTGGAAATAGACCTGCGCGCCCGGCGGAGCCGACTGGCGTGCTGGTGTTTGTGCGACGGTCTCTGCGACGAGGCCCTGCCAGGCCATCAGCGCGAAAAGGCACGTGATTGCGATGCGGGCTCGCGACATCACCGGCGCCTCCTCGCATTCGGGCCGCCCGGCGCCACGATCACGGTGATGCGCTCCGAGATCACCGGCGGATCATGCGGCACATGGTTCTCGTCGGCGAGCAGGAGCTGCAACGTGTGCCGCCCGTTCGGCAGCGTCAGCTTGTATTCGGTCTGGCCACCGCCCAGATGGATATGGTTGAGATCGGACGGGATCGGCGCATCGAACGGGGGCGTTTCCGTATCGACCAGCAGATGGTGATGGCCGGTATTCGGCTTGGCGACCCCGGCCGGCGCCACGCCCATGTTGCGCAGGCCGAAGCGGATCGTCGAGGTCGGGTAGATCCGGTCGCCGTCCCTCGGATAGACGAAATAGACGGCCGCATCGTTGGGTGATGGCGTGCGGCCCGCAGCGGCACCATGAGCGTGCGGCGGCGAAGGAGCAGCGGCGGCAGCGGGCTGCCCATCGGCGACGACGCGGACCCGGATGCGCGGTGACATCACGGGGGGATCATGCGGCACATGTTCGTGATCGCCCATCAGCAATTGAAGGGTGTGCTCGCCCTGCGGCAACGTGAGCTCGGCCTCGGTCTGGCCGCGGCCGAAATGCAGATGGTTGAAGTCGCTGGGAATCTCGCGGTCGAGCGCCGGCACGTCGGTATCGACGAGAAGATGGTGGTGGCCGCCATTCGGACTGGCCGTCCCGGCCGGCGTCACCGCGATACCCTCCGCCCCGAACCGGATCCTGGCGTGGCTCGGGATCGTGGCACCGTCCTGCAGGTCGAGAAAGAAGACGCGTGCGCCGGGCGCAGCCGCAGACCGCGGCTTCTCGGCCGGCATTGCTGGAACCTCGACCGTGATCCGCTCGGACATGATGGGCGGGTCATGCGGGACATGGTTGTGGTCGGCGAAGAGCAGTTGCAGCGTGTGCTTGCCCGGCGTCAGCGCGATCTCGGCCTCGGTCTGGCCGCCGCCGAAATGGATATGGTTGAAATCGCTCGGGATCGGCTGGTCGAGCGGCGGCAGTTCGGTGTCGATCAGCAGGTGATGATGCCCGCCATAGCGCATCGGCTGGCCGGCGGGGACGACCTCCATGCCGGAGATCGCGAAACGCACCGTGAGCCTGGCGGGAACCTGTGCCTTGTCGGCGAGACCGATGAAGGAGAGGCGCGCGGTGGCGGGAGCCGGGCTGCGTTGCCGGGCGCGCTCCTGCGCCGAGGCTCCGGCCAGCGGCATCGCCACGGCCAGACCCAACAGGAGAAGCGCCGGCGCAATGCGTAGCATCAGCGTCTTCCTTCCGCGAAAGATGGACGGAAGGCTACCAGCAGCCATGAGCGCCTTCAAGCAAAACGCCGTCCCGTTTCGATGAAGGACTATGCTTTGTTCTGGAGATGGCCGGGGTCATGCATTAGCATGACGTAGAGGCTGCCGGCTGCCTACAGGATGCACCCATGCCCCTCGTCGCGCGACTCTGCGGCCTGTTCCTCCTGCTGCTGTCCGGCCTCGCCCTGGCCGAGACGCCGCCGGAGCGGCGCGTCGCGCTGGTCATCGGCAATTCCAGCTACCGCAACGCTCCCGTGCTCCCCAATACCGTGAACGATGCACGCGACATGGTCACCGCCCTGCGCAAGGTCGGCTTCGAGGTGGTCGACGGCATCGATCTCGACAAGCGCGGCATGGATTCGGCACTGACGCGCTTCGCACGGTTGGCGCAGGACGCCGATGCGGCGATGTTCTATTTCGCCGGCCACGGCTTCCAGTTCAACGGCGAGAACTACCTCGTCCCGGTCGAAGCCAAGATCGAGGACGAGGTCGGCGTCCAGTACGAGACGACGCGGCTCAACGACGTCGTCACCGCCCTGAATTATGCCAAGGGCGTCAAGATCATGGTGCTCGACGCCTGCCGCAACAACCCGTTCGTCGGGCTGCTCGCCAAGCGGCAGGCGACGCGCGGCTTCTCGGTCGGCTCGGGCCTCGCGCCCGTTCAGCGGGCACAGGGCATGGTGATCGCCTATGCCACGCAGGCGAACGATGTCGCCGCCGACGGCGCCGGCCGCAACAGCCCCTTCACCGCAGCCCTTGTGCGCGAGATCGACCAGCCCGGCCTCGAAGTCGCGGCCCTGTTCCGCCGCGTGCAGAAGAGCGTCTACGATACGACCGCTGGCCGCCAGACGCCGGAACTCTCGCTCTCCCTGCTCGGCGATTTCTATCTGAACCGCGAGGAGACGGATGCCGATGTCTGGCGTCGCATCCGCGCCAGCGACGACGCCACGGCGCTGCAGGCCTTCATCCAGCGTTATCCGCAGAGCTTCTTCGCTGTCGACGCCCGCACGCGTCTCGATCTGCTGGAGCGCCGCTCCTCCGTCTCGACCGAGCGTGACAGGCTCGTGCGCGAATTCGCCGAGCGCGAGCGCGCCCTGCTCCAGCGCCTCGAAAAGGCGGAACAAGGCAGGCGACAGGCCGCCGACGATCTCGCCCGCAAGGATATCGGCGACGCGGTCGGCGTCCCACCACCCGCGCCGGCTCCGGGCACGGCACCCGTCGCGGTTGCCCCTGCTCCGCCCCCGCCGCGTACGCAGGACAAGGCGGAGCGCGCGCGCCTCGCCGACGAGCTCGCCCGCCGCGAATCCGAGCTCGCCGCGATCGAAACGGAAAAGCAGCGCCTCGCCGAGGAACGCCGGAATCTCGAACAGGCCATGGCAGCGCGGCTCGGCACACCCGGCATGATCCCCCAAAGTCGATCGACGCAGCCCGTCGCCATGCCGGGCGCTCCCGCCCGCCCGTCGGAGGCCGCGCCGCGCGGGCGTGCCTCCGGCGAATGCGCCGAACTCCTGATGCGCGCGCAGCTCGGCGATCTCACGCCTGCGGCGCGCGAACAATTGCGGCAGTGCCGCTGATGCAAGGCGGCCGTGGCGGATAGTCCCGGCCCGAACTGGAGAGGTGAGGCATGACGGGTCTGGTCCGCTTCAAGATCGCCATGATCGGTCTCGCCCTGCTGGCGGGCGCGACCGCAGTCGGCGCCCAGACCCCGCCGCCCCCGACGCCCGTTCCCTTTGCCGATGCGCTGCGCAAGGCGGCGGATGATCTCTTCGGCAAGGCGACCGTGCCCGGCGACAAGATCAACCTCGTCATCGATCCGCTGATCGATGCTGCCTCCGGTGCGCAATCGGCCGCGACGCGCTCGATGCAGGCGACGCTGATGGAGATGGTCAAGGCGAACTATCCGCGCTTCACCGTCCTGCCCTTCGACAGCGAGGCCCTCGCCAGCAAGCCGGTGGTGCTAGTCGGCACCTTCACCGCCGTGAACAACCAAGGCGTCGCCGACGGACCGCGCGACGCCTACCGGATCTGCCTGACGCTGGCCGACCTCAAATCCAACAGCGTCGTCTCCAAGGGCGTCTCGCGCGCCCGCATCGAAGGCGTCGATACCACGCCGACACCCTATTATCGGGACTCGCCGCTCTGGGCGAAGGACCAAGCGACGGATTCCTACATCAAGGTCTGCCAGGGCACGAAGCTCGGCGACCCGATCGATCCCGGCTATGTCGAGAAGCTCACCGCGAATGCGCTGATCAATGACGGCATCCTCGCCTATGAGACCCAGCATTTCCGGGAGGCGCTCGCCTTCTACCGGGCCGCGCGCAAATTGCCCGGCGGCGAGCAGCACCGCGTCCGGATCGGCACCTATCTTGCCGCCAGCAAGCTCTCGCGGCGCGAGGACATGGTCGACGCTTTCGGCGATCTGATCGATTACGGCCTCGCCACCGACCGTTTGATGGTGAAGCTCCTGTTCAAGCCCGGCACCACGCAATTCGTCGACGACCGCCAGATCACCGATCCCTATCCGATGTGGCTGAGCCAGATCGCGACGCGCTCCCGCCAGAAGGGCGCCTGCCTGGAGATCGTCGGCCACACCTCGCATACCGGCATGCCGCAGGTGAACGAGCGGCTCTCGACGCTGCGCGCCCAATTCGTCATGGACCTGCTGCTGACCGGGGCGCCCGACAATCGCGGCCGCATGATCGCGACCGGCCGCGGTTTCAAGGAGAACCTCGTCGGAACCGGCAAGGACGATGCCAGCGACGCGCTCGACCGCCGCGTCGAGTTCAAGGTGATCGGCTGCTGAGCAGGTACCCGAGGCCACCCGGTCGCCTCATTCCCTGCAACGCCCGGCGGCCATCCGCGACATGACCGGTCCCAGGCTCCATTGCAGCGGCTGATCGGCGGTTCCGGTGCGGCATAGATTGATCCCCCGCCACAGCGCCATTATGCCTCTTGTCGACAAGAGGATTCCCATGAAAGCCACCAAAGCCAAGGCAATGCCGGCGCCGGAGCGCAAACGCGGCTCGGGCGTGAAATTCGTCTATGACCTGCTGCGCAACGAAATCCTCGATCTCGTCCTGGCGCCGGGCAGCCCGATCGACGAGGTCCAGCTCGCCGAGCGCTTCAGCATGTCGCGCACCCCGATCCGCGAGGCGCTGGTGCGCCTGGCCGGCGAAGGCTTGATCGACACGCTGCCGAACCGCTCGACGATGGTGGCCAATCTCGACTTCCTCAACATGTCGCCCTTCTTCGACGCGCTGACGCTGATGTATCGCGTGACGACGCAACTCGCCGCCCAAAACCGCCGCCCGGCGGATCTGGAGGCGATCCATGCACGGCAGGCCGAGTTTGCCGCCGCGGTCAAGGCGCAGGATGCGCTGGCGATGATCGCGACCAACGCCGCCTTCCATGCCGCGATCGCCGAAGCCGGGCGCAATCCCTATTTCAACAGCCTGTTCAGCCGCCTCCTCGACGAGGGTCGGCGCTTCCTGCGGCTGTATTACCAGTCCTACGACGACCGGCTGCCGCAGCAGTTCGTCGACGAGCACGAGGCGATGATCGCCGCGATCGTGGCGCGCGACACCGCCCTGGCCGACCGCCTCGGCAAGGCTCACGCCGAACAGATCGTTCAGCAGATTCAAAAGCTTATGATCGGCGAAGAGCGGCTCGACATCGCGCTGTGAGATTCTTGCGTAATTCTTGTCGACAAAGAATATGCAAAAAGCTATAAAGCGCTCGGGAGGGGCGCGCCGCTGGAGTATGCGCCGATCGGATGGCTAGGCGATCTGATCAGGCTCGGCTCCGGCGGCGGGGTCTCCGCAAGAACGACAGCCAGAAGGAGAGCGAGATGAAGGCCAAGATTTTCTCCGGCGTGATCCCCGCGCTGATGACCCCGTGCAAAGCCGACCGGACCCCCGATTTCGACGGGCTGGTGCGCAAGGGCAAGGAACTGATCGCCGCCGGCATGTCCGCAGTGGTCTATTGCGGTTCGATGGGCGACTGGCCCCTCCTGACCGATGCCCAGCGCATGGAAGGCGTCGAGCGCCTGGTGAAGGCCGGCATCCCGGTCATCGTCGGCACCGGCGCGGTCAACACCGCCTCGGCCGTCGCCCATGCCGCCCATGCCCAGAAGGTCGGTGCTCAGGGCCTGATGGTGATCCCGCGCGTCCTCTCGCGTGGCTCGGTCATCGCCGCCCAGAAGGCTCATTTCAAGGCGATTCTGACCGCTGCGCCGGGCCTGCCGGCGGTGATCTACAACAGCCCCTATTACGGCTTCGCCACCCGCGCCGACCTGTTCTTCGCGCTGCGCGCCGAGCACCCGAACCTCATCGGCTTCAAGGAATTCGGCGGCGCTGACGACATGCGCTATGCGGCCGAGAACATCACCAGCCGCGATGACGACGTCTCGCTGATGATCGGCATCGACACCACGGTGGTCCATGGCTACGTCAATTGCGGCGCGACCGGCGCGATCACCGGCATCGGCAACGTCCTGCCGAAGGAAGTGCTGCATCTCTGCCAACTCTCGGTGGCTGCGGCCGCCGGCGATGCCACGGCCCGCCGCCAGGCGCAGGAACTTGAGCAGGCGCTGGCCGTGCTCTCCTCCTTCGATGCGGGCCCGGACCTCGTCCTGTTCTTCAAGCACATGATGGTGCTGAAGGGCGACAAGGAATACACGCTGCACTTCAACGAGACCGATGCGCTGAGCGACAGCCAGCGCGGCTATTGCGAAGCCCAGCTCAAGCTGTTCGACGCCTGGTATGCCGATTGGTCGAAGGCGAACGTCGCTCGCAAGCAGGCGGCCTGATCATGCGCCCCGCGCGGCGGAAGCCCTTCCGTCGCGCGGTGGCTGACTCCATGCTGATATCCTGGGCCGATTGCCGGTCCGGAGCAGAACCGCAGCACATATTTGCGAAATGCACCCGCTGATGGCCCCTCCCGATGTCATCGTCATAGGTGCCGGCGTGGTCGGCCTCTCCGCTGCGATTGCGGCGCAGGGGCGTGGCCTGTCGGTCACCGTGCTGGACAGGACCGGACCGGCAGCGGGTGCCTCCGCCGGGAATGCCGGCGCTTTCGCATTCACGGACATCCTGCCGCTCGCCTCGCCGGGCATCCTGCGCAAGGCCCCGAAATGGCTCCTCGATCCGCTCGGGCCGCTCTCGGTGCCGCCGGCCTATGCGCTCAAGATCGCGCCCTGGATGTTCCGCTTCTGGCGCGCCTGCTCGCCCGCCCGCGTCGCCCATTCCACGGCCGCGCAGACCGCGCTGATGGACCTGTCCAAGGCGGAGCTGGAGCCCTTCCTGCACGAAACCGGCACCTTCGCGATGCTGCGCAAGGACGGCAATCTCCAGGTCTATGAGAGCAAGGCCGAGCTGGAGGCCTCCCTGCCCGGCTGGCAGGCTCGCGAGGAGCACGGCATCACATTCCGGCATCTCGACGCCGCCGGCATGGCCGAAATCCAGCCCGGCCTCGCATCGCGCTTCACCCATGGCACCTTCACTCCCGGCTGGTACTCGATCGCCAACCCGCAGGGCTATACGATCACGTTGGCCGATCATTTTCGCGCCCGCGGCGGCACGATCGAGCGGCTGGAGGTCGAAAGTCTCGAGCCACGCGACGGCGGTGTCACGATCCATGCGCGCGGCGGGCAGACGCGGCAGGCGGCGCAGATCGTGCTCGCCGCCGGCGCCTTCTCCCATCGCATCGCTCGCAGCCTCGGCGAGCACATCCCGCTCGAAACCGAGCGCGGCTACAACACCACGCTGCCGCCCGATGCGTTCGACTTGAGGACGCAGGTCACTTTCGGCGGCCACGGCTTCGTCATCAGCCGCCTGTCGATCGGCATCCGCGTCGGCGGCGCCGTCGAGCTGGGCGGGCTCGACCTGCCCCCGAACTTCCGTCGCTCGGAGGCGATGCTGGCCAAGGCCCGCGCCTTCCTGCCCGGCCTCAAGCCCGATGACGGCGTGCAGTGGATGGGCTTCCGCCCCTCCCTGCCAGACAGCCTGCCGGCAATTGGACGGGCACGGGCAACCCCGCGCGTGGTCTACGCCTTCGGCCATGGCCATCTCGGCCTGACGCAATCGGCCGGCACCGCCCGGCTGGTCGCCGATCTCTTGACGGATCGGCCCCCAGTCATCGACATCGCTTCCTTCTCACCGCAGCGCTTCTGAGAGTCGGACCATGGCCAGCCACACCTTCTCCTGCATCGATGGCCACACCTGCGGCAATCCGGTGCGCCTCGTTTCCGGCGGCGGTCCTCGGCTGGAAGGCGCCAACATGCTGGAGAAGCGCGCGCATTTCCTCCGCGAGTTCGACTGGATCCGCACCGGCCTGATGTTCGAGCCGCGCGGCCACGACATGATGTCGGGCTCGATCCTCTACCCGCCGACTCGTCCCGATTGCGACGTCGCCGTGCTGTTCATCGAAACCTCGGGCTGCCTGCCGATGTGCGGCCACGGCACGATCGGCACGATCACCATGGGCATCGAGAACGGGCTGATCACCCCGCGCGAACCGGGCAAGCTCTCGATCGACGCGCCGGCCGGCAAGGTCGATATCAGCTATCGCCAGGAGGGCCGCTTCGTCGAGGAGGTCCGCCTGACCAATGTGCCTGGCTTCCTCTATGCCGAGGGCCTGACGGCCGAGGTCGAGGGTCTCGGCGAGATCGTCGTCGATGTCGCCTATGGCGGCAATTTCTACGCGATCGTCGAGCCGCAGAAGAACTTCCGGGACATGGCCGACCATACCGCCGGCGAATTGATCGGCTGGTCGCCGAAGCTGCGCTCCGCGCTGAACAAGAAATACGACTTCGTCCATCCCGAGCACCCCGAGATCCAGGGTCTCAGCCATATCCAGTGGACCGGCAAGGCGACGAAGCCGGAGGCCCATGCCCGCAACGCCGTGTTCTACGGCGACAAGGCGATCGACCGCTCGCCCTGCGGCACCGGCACCTCCGCTCGCATGGCCCAGCTCGCCGCCAAGGGGAAGCTCGCGGTCGGCGACGAGTTCGTGCATGAATCGATCATCGGCTCGCTGTTCAAGGGCCGCGTCGAGGCCGCAGCAACCGTGGCGAACCGCCCGGCGATCATCCCCTCCATCGCCGGCTGGGCCCGGATGACCGGCTACAACACCATCTTCATCGACGACCGCGACCCCTTCGCCCACGGCTTCGTCGTCACCTGAGGCGGCGAGCCAAGCGTCAATCCCCGAGCGGCGCGCCCGATCCGCGGCGGATCAGGAAGATCACTGCGCCGGCGCTCATCAAGGCAAGGCAGAACCAGGTCAGCGCATAGACCAGATGCGTGTTGCGGAAGCTGACCTGGGTCATCCCGCCTTGCGGCAACGGCCCGGGCTCGGTAGCCGTATCAGCATCGACGAAATAGGGCGCGACCTCCCCCAATCCACGCGCTGAGGCAATCGCGGCGGTGTCGCGCGAGTACCAGCGGCCGGCTACGGGATCGTTGCTGCGCAGGAAGCCGCCGCCGGACTCGCTCAAGCGCAGCAGTCCGACCACCTGCGTATTCGCCGCCCCTGTCGCTCGCCGTTCGTCCGCCCCGCGCCGGCCCTCCGGCACGAAACCGCGATTGACCAGAACGGTGAAACCGGCATCGCTGCGGAATGGCGCCATGACCCAGAAACCGGGCCCGCGCTCGGTGACGGCCAGGGTCAGCGTCGCCGGCACATCGAGGTAGCGGCCCCGAAAGGCGACGCGACGGTATTCGTCGGTGGCTACCCCAATACCGCTCCACGCATCCGGCCCCGGCGCCGCGACGGGCTCAGCATGGATGCGTGCCTCGACGCGGGCGATCAGGTCGAGCTTCCAGCTCCGCCGCTCGATCTGCCAGATACCGAGCCCTGCGAAGACCAGCGTGAAGAGACAAAGTGCGACGACAAAAAAGAACCGGGCAAAGCCGCCGCCTTTGCGCGCGCCCGCATCGACCGGCATCGCCCTGGCCTTACATCCGATGCATGTCCGGCATCATGTTCGTGTTGAGATGGTACATCACCCAGAGCGAGCCGGAGAGCACGATCACCACGATCACGATGGTGAAGATCAGGCCCATCATGTTCCAGCCGCCTTCCGAGCGGCCGTTCATGTGCAGGAAATAGACCATGTGGACGACGATCTGCACGGCGGCGAAGCCCATAATCACGATCGCCGTCAGCGTCGCGTTCCCCAGCACGTCGTTCATGACGAGCCAGAACGGGATCGCGGTCAGGACGACCGAAAGCAGGAAGCCGGTGACGTAGCCGCGCAGGCTGCCATGCGGCGCATGATCGTCGTGAATGTCGGCGTGGTCGTTGGGACCGCTCATTTCAGCACGCCCATCAGGTAGACGAAGGTGAAGACGCCGATCCAGACGACGTCGAGGAAGTGCCAGAACATCGAGAGACACAGGAGGCGCCGGCGATTGGCCTCGATCAGCCCGCGCCTGGAGACCTGCACCATCAGCACGGTCAGCCAGATCAGGCCGAAGGTGACGTGTAGACCATGCGTGCCGACCAGCGTGAAGAAGGAGGACAGGAAGGCGCTGCGCATCGGCGTCGCGCCCTCGTGGATGAGATGCGCAAACTCGTAGAGCTCGATCCCGAGGAAGGCGAGGCCGAACAGCGCGGTGACGGCGAGCCAGGCCTGCATGGCCGCCTGCCGGCCCTTGTCCATCGCCAGCATGGCGAAGCCATAGGTGATCGAGGAGAACAGCAGCATGGCCGTGTTGACCGCGACCAGCTTGAGGTCGAACAGGTCCGCGCCCGACGGCCCGGCGGCATAGTTGCGCCCGAGCACGCCATAGGTCGCGAAGAGGACTGCAAAGACCAGGCAGTCGCTCATCAGGTAGAGCCAGAAGCCGAGCATGGTCGAGCCGCCGGAATGGGCGTGCTCGTCCTCGGTCACATAAAAGGCCGGGACGCCCGCGGCCTGCGCCTGTGCTTTCGCTTTGGCCATCACCGCCCCTCAGGCCCTGCCGAGCAATTGGCTGCGCGAATCCTCTTCGCGCAGGACTGCTTCCGCCGGAATGTGGAAATCCCGGTCGTAGTTGAAGCTATGGATGACCACTGTCGCGATCACACCGACGAAGCTCAGCGCCGCCAGCCACCAGATGTACCAGATCAGGGCGAAACCGCCGACCGTCGCAAGCGCCGCGATGATCACGCCGGCCCCCGTGTTCCGGGGCATATGGATCGGCTTGAAGCCGCCGAGCGGGCGCCGGTAGCCGCGCTTTTTCATGTCGGCCCAGGCGTCGAGGTCATGCACGATCGGCGTGAACGCGAAATTATAGGCCGGCGGCGGCGAGGAGGTCGACCATTCCAGCGTACGCCCGTCCCACGGATCGCCGGTCGTGTCGCGGAGCTGCTCGCGCCTGACGATGCTGACGGCGATCTGGATGATGAAGCAGAGGATGCCAAGCGCGATCAGCACGGCGCCGATCGCCGCGATCACGAACCAGATCTGCAGCGACGGGTCCTCGAAGCGGCTCAAGCGCCGCGTCACGCCCATCAGGCCGAGCACATAGAGCGGCATGAAGGCGACGTAGAAGCCGATCACCCAGAACCAGAACGAGAGCAGGCCCCAGAACCGGTCGAGCTTGAAGCCGAAGGCCTTCGGGAACCAGTAGGCGATGCCGGCGAAGACGCCGAAGACCACGCCGCCGATGATGACGTTGTGGAAATGGGCGATCAGGAACAGGCTGTTATGCAGCACGAAATCGGCCGGCGGCACCGCCAGCATCACGCCGGTCATGCCGCCGATGACGAAGGTCAGCATGAACGCCACGAGCCACATCATCGGCAGCTCGAAGCGGATGCGGCCGCGATACATCGTGAACAGCCAGTTGAAGATCTTCGCGCCCGTCGGGATCGAGATGATCATCGTCGTGATGCCGAAGAACGAGTTCACGCTGGCGCCAGAGCCCATCGTGAAGAAGTGGTGCAGCCAGACCAGGTAGGACAGGATGGTGATGACCACCGTCGCATAGACCATTGAGGCATAGCCGAAGAGGCGCTTGCCGCAGAAGGTCGAGGCCACCTCGGAATAGACCCCGAAGATTGGCAGGATCAGGATGTAGACTTCCGGGTGGCCCCAGATCCAGATCAGGTTCACGTACATCATCGGATTGCCGCCGAGATCGTTCGTGAAGAAATTGGTGCCGACATAGCGGTCGAGCGTCAAAAGCGCGAGCGTCGCCGCCAGGATTGGGAAGGTTGCGACGATCAGCACGTTGGTGCACAGCGCGGTCCAGGTGAAGACCGGCATCCGCATCATCTCCATGCCCGGCGCCCGCATCTTCACGATGGTCGCGATCAGGTTGACGCCCGATAATGTCGTGCCCACGCCTGCGATCTGGAGCGCCCATAGGTAATAGTCCATGCCCACACCGGGCGAGTAGGCAGCCCCTGAGAGCGGCGGATAGGCGAGCCAGCCGACCTTGGCGAATTCGCCGATGAACAGCGACATCATCACCAGAACGGCGCCGCTCACCGTCATCCAGAACGAGAAATTGTTGAGGAAGGGGAAGGAGACGTCGCGGGCGCCGATCTGCAGCGGCACGACATAGTTCATCAGGCCAGTGACGAAGGGCATCGCCACGAAGAAGATCATGATCACGCCGTGGGCTGTGAAGATCTGGTCGTAATGGTGCGGTGGCAGGTAGCCTTCGTTGCCGGCAAAGGCGATCGCCTGTTGGCCGCGCATCATCAGCGCGTCGGCGAAACCGCGCAGCAGCATGATGACGCCGAGGATCATGTACATGATCCCGATCTTCTTGTGGTCCACGCTGGTGAACCACTCGTGCCAGAGATAGCCCCAGAGCTTGTAGCGGGTGACCAGCGCGATGAGCGCGAGGCCGCCGAGCGCGACCGCCGCGAAAGTGCCGATCAGGATCGGCTCGTGATAGGGGATCGCCTCGAGGGTGAAGCGCCCGAAGATCAGCTTCCACCAGTCGGGATAGGAGGTCATCGCTCACTCGCCTCAGTTGGCGACCCGGGCGGAGACGCCCGCGGTGCCGTAGACGTCGGTCGGCGTGCAGATCGCCGTCACGAAGGGGCGCGGCGGCATCGGCTGCCCGCCCCGGCGCACGCTCTTGTCGTATTCGAGCTGCGCGACGATATGGATGCCCTCCTTGCCGCCCCCGCCCTTGGCATCCAGCGCCATCATGTCGCGCGTGCACATCTTGGCGCGGTCGACGCACATGTTGAGCACGGCGCTGAAGAGATCGGACGGGATGTCGCGGAAATAGCGGACCGCCTCGCGCTCGCTCGGCTTCTCCAGCACGAGATATTCCTCGCGCCCGAGCGTGCTGCCGTTGCGGATCGCGCCCTGCACCCAATCGCCGAAAGCCTTGTCATCGACGCCGCGGAAGCGGAAACGCATCTCGGAGAAGCCGGCGCCGCTGTAATTGGCGGAGAAGCCCTCGAACTCGCCGGCATGGTTGATCACGGCGTTGAGCTTCGCCTGCATGCCCGGCATCGCGTAGATCTGGCCGGCGAGCGCCGGGATGAAGAGCGAATTCATCACCGAGGACGAGGTGATGCGGAATTCGATCGGCTGGTCGACCGGCGCGACGACTTCGTTCAGCGAGGCGATGCCCTGCGCCGGATAGAGGAACAGCCATTTCCAGTCGAGCGCGACGACCTGGATGACGAGCGGCTCCTTGCGGACGCCGTTGCCGCCAGCCTTCGCCTCGACCACCGGCTTGCCGGCGGCGATACGGTTGAGCGGGCGATAGGGGTCGAGCAGATGCGTGCCCATCCAGGTCATGGCACCGATCACGACGATGATGAGCAGCGGCACCGACCAGATCACCACCTCCAGCGGCAGCGAATGGTTCCAGTCCGGATCGTAGCTGGCCTTGGCCGAGGCCCGGTAGCGCCAGGCGAAGAAGATCGTCAGCGCCATCACCGGCACGATGATCAGCAGCATCAGCCCGGTGGAGGCGAGCAGCAGGTTGCGTTGCTGCAGCGCAACATCGCCGGATGGACCCAACAGCACCATCTGACAGCCGCCGAGCAGCGCGAAGAGCGGCAGAACCGCTAAAAAACGAAAGATCCGCAAGAGACTCGAGACCTCCCTCATCCGGGACTGCCGTTCTCTATTCCCATTCTTTCGCACCGCACATAAGACAATCTGTCTCATTGCGATGGTTTGACGGGTGGCTTCTATCCACCGTATCCATTTGTATGAGGTGCGGGCAAGCCCGGTTCTGCCGAGCTGCCTCCCAACGAGGAATTCGCGGTCATGAGCGCTGACGCGGCGAGCCATTCATCGAGACATCCGGCGGACGAGCACGGCCGCGACCATGTGTCCCCGGCCGATATCGCGCTCGGCGTCATCATCGGCCGGACCTCGGAATATTTCGACTTCTTCGTCTTCGGCCTGGGCTGCGTCCTGGTCTTCCCCGAGCTGGTCTTCCCCTTCGCCGACCGGCTCACCGGGACGCTCTATTCGTTCGGCATCTTCGCACTGGCCTTCATCACCCGGCCGATCGGCTCGGTGCTGTTCTTCGCCATCGACCGCCAGTATGGCCGCGCGACCAAGCTCACCGCCGCGCTCTTCCTGCTCGGCGGCTCGACAGCGGGCGTCGCCTTCCTGCCGGGCTATGCGACGCTCGGCATCTGGTCGATCGTCATCCTCGCCGGCTTCCGCCTGCTGCAGGGCATCGCGCTCGGCGGCGCCTGGGACGGCCTGTCCTCTCTGCTCGCCCTCAATGCCCCGCCGAACCGCCGCGGCTGGTATGCGATGCTGCCGCAGCTCGGCGCGCCGTTCGGCTTCATCCTCGCGGCCGGGCTCTTCGCCTATTTCGAGGGCGCGCTCTCGAAGCGCGATTTTCTCGACTGGGGCTGGCGCTATCCGTTCTTCGTGGCGCTCACCATCAATGTCGTCGCGCTCTTCGCCCGCCTGCGCATGGTCGCGACCCAGGAATTCGCCCAGTTGATGGAGACCCGAGAATTGATGCCGGTCTCGATCTTCGAGCTGATCCGCGTCCATGGCCGCACGCTCGTGCTCGGCGCCTTCGTGCCATTGGCGAGCTTCGCGCTCTTCCACCTCGTCACCATCTTCCCGGTCAGCTGGATCAATCTCTTCACCGACCGCTCGGTCTCCGAGTTCCTGCTGGTTCAGGGCGCGGGCGGGGTGGTCGGCGCGGGCGCGATCGTCACCTCCGGCCTGATCGCCGACCAGATCGGCCGCCGCAACACGCTGCTGCTCTCGGGCGCGATGATCGCGCTGTTCAGCCTCTCGAGCATCGTCGCGCCGCTGCTCTTCGGCGATAGCCTCGCCGGCCAGACGATCTACGTCATCATCGGCTTCGGCCTGCTCGGCCTCGCCTATGGCCAGGCCGCCGGTGCCGTCGCCTCCAGCTTCAAGCCGCAATACCGCTATACCGGCGCGGCCCTGACCTCGGACTTCGCCTGGCTGATCGGCGCCGGCTTCGCCCCGCTGGTGGCGCTGACGCTGTCGAGCACTTTCGGCCTCGCCTGGGTCGGGCTCTACCTGCTCTCCGGTGCACTCTGCACGCTGGCGGCCTTGTGGATCGATCGGCGATTGGAAGCGCGCTACGAATAGCGCGCCCCGCCCGCCTCAACGCTGCCGATAGAGGAAACGGTCCGGCTGGACCGGCTCCTCGCGCAAGCCCATGCGCTGCACCCGGTAGAGATGCTTGGTGAAGGCCAGGGCATCGGCTCGCGACAATTCGCGGCCGCGATAATAGGCCTCCATCTCGACGCGCACGGCTTCCGGCGGATGCCGCGCGATCTTGCCGGCGACCTCGCGCGCCGTCGTCATCAGCGCATCCGGCGCGACGACCTTGTTGACGAGCCGGTGCGACAGGGCTTCCTCCGCCTCCATCGGCTCGCCGGTCAGGAGCATCCACATCGCGACCGTATGCGGCAATTGCAGGCCGAGCCGCGAGGTGCCCCCCGCGCCGCCCATGCCATAGGCGACCTCGGGGAAGCCGAATTTCGCATTGGTCGAGGCTATCCGGATATCGGTCAGCGAGAGCAGGTAGATCATGCCCTGCCCCAGGCACCAGCCATTGACCGCGCCGATGATCGGCTTGAAGCGCTCCAGCGCGAGCACGTCACGCGACCAGGAAAAATCATGTGGCGTCTCGCCCTCGCCGTTATGCGGCCAGAGATGGTCGGCGAGCTCGTCGCGTGCGGTGGCGCCGCGCTTGTAGCTGGTCTTGATGTCGTCTCCGGCGCAGAAGCCGCGCTCGCCCGCCCCGGTCAGGATGCCGCAGCGGATCGAGGTATCCGCCAGAAAGTCCTTGAGCGCGAGGAAGAGCTCCTTGTGGATGGCGGGATTGGTCGGATTCACCGACCCGTTCTCGATGGTGAAGACGGCGATGTCGCCATCCTTCTCGTAGCGAAGCGGCAAGGCGGTTCTCCTTCGGCGCGGATATCTCGAAACGGAAGCGGTTCAGCCGGCGAGCCAGCCACGGGACAGCCGGTCATAGGCCCCGGCGCGCAGATCCTCGCGCTCGGCGACGATGACGTGCTTGGCGACCTTCTCGGACGGGGTTTTCGGCAGGCTCACGCGGAATTCGAGGAAGCGCGGCACCTTGAACGGGGCGAGATGCGCGCTGCAATGCGCGAAGAAGCCGTCGACATCGAAGGCATCGGCCGCGACGCCCGGCTTCAGCACGATGCAGGCCTTCACCTCCTGCCCGCGGTCGATATCGGGGACGGGGATAGCGGCGACTTCGAGGATATCCTGCCAGCCGAGCATCACCGCCTCGACCTCGCGTGCGGCGATGTTCTCACCCGAGCGGCGGATCATGTCCTTGATCCGCCCGACGATATAATGGAAGCCGCGCTCATCGCGCCGGAACAGGTCGCCGGTGCGGAACCAGCCGCCCTCACGGAAACTGTCGGCGTTGGCTTCGGGCTTGTTCCAGTAACCCTGCAGGATGCCGGGGCCGCGAATCCACAATTCGCCGATCTCGCCAGCCGAGACTTCGTTGCCGTCCTCGTCGCGGATCGTCGCCTCGCGGAAGGGCGAGGCGATGCCGCAGGTGCCGGAGCCGACCATCGAGGTCGCGCCATAGGGCGTGAACAGGGCCGAGCCGACCTCGGTCATGCCGAAGCTCTCGCGCGCCACCACGTTGAAGCGCGCTTCCAGCTCGGCATGCATGTTCTTCCGCAGGCCGAAGACCGAGACCATCTTCAGCGGGATATCGCGATCATCCGGCCGCCGCGCCTGCTTTAGGACGATCTGCGGGAAGATGCAGTATTCGATGCCGTAGCGCCGGACCCAGTCGAGGAAGTTCGTACCCGAGGCCTTGGCCGCGACGAAGAGCGTGCCCTTCAGGCGCATCGCCATCAGCAGCAGCCATTGCGGGTCCATGTAGTAGAAGGGCTGAGCCGCGATGACATGCTTGACGATGCCGTTGGCGCGCATCGCCGCGACCCGGCCCAGCGTCAGCCAGTAGCGATGGCTGAGCATGCAGCCCTTGGGAAAGCCGGTCGTGCCCGAGGTGTACTGGATGTTGATGAGGTCATCGAGTTCGGGCTCCCGTGCCGGCACGAAACCGGCGGCCGGCGTCGCGGCCAGTGCTTCCCAGTCGCCCTCGCCCCCGACGACGATCGGCTTGGCGAAAGCCGCGAGGTCCCTGACCTCGGGCGCCTCCCCGATCTCGGCAAGCAGGCCGGCCTCGATCACGATCGCCCCGGCGCCACTATCGCTCACTACATAGGCGACCTCGCGCGGGGTGTAGCGGACATTGACCGGCACCATGATCGCGCCGATCCGCGCCAGCGCCAGCCAGGTCAGCGGAAAGGCCGGAATGTTCGGCAGCATCACGCCGACGCGGTCACCGAAGCCGATGCCGCGCGCCGCCAGCCCCGCCGCGAGCGAGCGCGTCTTCTCGGCAAGCTCGCGATAGCTGATGATGATGCCGGCCTCGAAGAAATTCGCTGCCGGGGCATCGCCCATCTCGGCGGCGCAAGCCTCGATGAAGGCCGCGAGATTGCGCGGGAACGGCTCGGCCTCGATCAGCGCGCGCAAATCAGCGGCTTCCTGCAATTCCCTATCCATCGGCCTGTTCCGTCCTGAGCCGGCGTAAGCCGGCGCTACGCGCGATTTCGGCGATACCGAGCCCGGCCATCGACATAGCCACCATCACGCAGGCGGCGGCGGCGACGGTCGGGTCGAGCCTGAGATTGAGGTCGTTCCAGATCCGGAGCGGCAGGGTCTCGATCGCCCCGGAGACAAAGAGCGTGATGATCAGGTCATCGAAAGAGGCGAAGAAGGCGAACATCGCGCCGGCCAGGATCGCGGGCCTCAGCGCCGGCAGCGTCACCAGCAGGAAGCTCCGCCACGGGTCGGCGCCGAGCACGCGCGCCGCGCGCTCGATCGTCTCGTCGAGATTGCGCAGGGCGGCACTGACCACGACGATCACATAAGGCACGGCGACGACCGTATGGGCGAGGACCAGCGTGGTCAGGCTCTCCAGCCATTTCAGCCGCGCGAACAGCATGAACATGCCGAGCGCGATGACGATTCCTGGCACGATCAGTGGCGCGATCGCGAGCCCATAGAGCAGTCCCGACCCCGGCAGGCGATGCCGCACGATCGCCAATGCGCTGGCCGTCCCGATCGCGACAGAGAGGATCGTTACCAGCACGCCGATCTTGACGCTGAGCCAGAGCGCCCCGCTCCAGGAGGCATCGGTGAACAGTACGCGATACCAGCGCAGCGACCAGGCGCTCGGCGGGAAGCTCAGGATCTCCGACTCGTTGAAGGAGAGCGGGATCAGGAAGACCAGCGGGAACAGCAGGAAGAAGACGACCGCGCAGAACCAGAGAGCGAGCGCGATGCGAACGACACGGGGGCTCATCGGTCGCCCCCATAGAGATTGCGCTCCGGCACCAGCCAGCGCAGCAGCGCGACCGCGGCGATCGTCGTCGCCAGCAGCACGAGCGCCATGGCGGAGGCCGCCGTCCAGTCGTTCATCTGGTGGACCTGAAGATCGATCAGGTTGGCGATGGTGCGGTGGCGCGGCCCGCCGAGCAGTGCCGGCGTGATGTAGAAGCCGAGCGACAGGATGAAGAGCAGCATCGCCGCCGCGACGATACCGGGCTTCGTCATCGGCAGGTAGACATGCCAGAAGGCGCGCCAGGGCGAGGCGCCAAGCACGCGCGCCGCCCGGACCAGCCCCGCATCGAGCTCGGTCATGACGCCGACAAGAGTGAGGATCGCGACCGGCAGCAGGATCTGCACCATGCCGAGATGCACAGCCAATGGCGTGAACATGAAGCGCTGCGGCTCGGAAGTGATCCCGAGCCAGATCAGCGAGGCGTTGAGCAGCCCCTCGCGCCCGAGCACCAGCGACCATGTATAGGTGCGCACGAGCACGCTGGTCCAGAACGGCAAAAGCACCAGAGCGAGATAGATGCCGCGCCGCGAGGCCGGCTGGCCGGCGATGAAGCAGGCGGCGGGATAACCGAGGACGAGGCAGATCAGCGTCACGCTCAGCGCGAGCTGCAGCGTGTTCAGGAAGACGAGCGCGAAGACCGGCGAGGACATCAGCCAGCTCGCGCCGGCCCATGCTCCGCCCTTGCCCGAAAACGAGATTCGCATGATCTCGACGAACGGGACCACGAAGAAGATCGCGAAGAGCAGCAGGAGCGGTGCGGCCAGAAGCGGCGCCACCATCGATTTCCTGATCACGTCACCCGTCTCCGGCTCGTGCCCTCAACTCAGCAGCCAGGCGGCCCAGCGCTCGGTCAGCTTCGGCCGGTTCTCGCTCCAGTATTCCGGGTTGAACGCGTACTGGACGGCGACATTGTCGGGATGGATCGGCAGGATCTTCGCCAGTTCCGGATCGACCTTCTCGATCAGGCCGGGCGCGAAGCCGGGATAGGGCGAATCCTGCAGGAGCTGAGCGCCCTTGTCGGGGTCGAGGCGCGATTTCATGTAGCGCATCGCTTCTTTCGGATGCTTCGCACCCTTCGGCACCGCCCAGTAGGAGAGCTGCAAAGCACCGCCATTCCAGATGATGTCGACCGGCTTGCCCTCCTTCTTGAGTGGCGGCACGCGCCCGTTCCAGACAGTGCCCATCACCGCCTCGCCATCGACGAGGAGCTGGACCTGCTGGGCGCCGGTCGTCCACCAGGCCGCGACGTTGCGCTTGATCTGGTCGAGCTTCTTGAAGGCACGCTCGACATCGAGCGGATAGAGCTTGTCCGCCGGCACGCCGTCGGCCAGCAGCGCGAATTCGAGGTTCTGCACCGGCGAATCCTGCAGGGCGCGCGGCCCCGGAAAGCTCTTCACATCCCAGAAATCGGCCCAGGATTTCGGCGCCTTCCCGCCGAACTTGTCGGTGCGATAGGCGATCACGGTCGAAAAGGTCGAGGTCACCATGCCGTATTTCTGGCGGGCGATCGGCGGCAGCTTGTTGTCGGGATCGACGATCGACCAGTCGATCTCGGTCAGCCAGCCGTTCTTGACCGCCTCGATCATGTCGGCCCCGCCCATCTCGGTCAGGTCCCATTCCATGTTGCCGGTCTCGACCATCGCCTTGAGCTTGGCGAGCGAGACGGGCGCCGTGGCCCGGATCCCGATGCCGGTCTCGGCGGTGAAGGGCTTCTCGTAGATCCGCTCCAGTGACTTGGCGAGGCTGCCGCCCGACCCGTTGACGGTGATCGTCACGGCTTGTGCGCGGGCGCTCGTGCCCAATGCGACAAGCGCCGCGCCGCCCAGCGCCAAGCGGCCCATGTCACGTCTCGTCACTGCGGTCATCGTTCGCTCCCTCCCCTTGTTATGTCGTGGAATCGATCGTCAGCCGTCGAGGAACGCGGCCCTTTCCAGGCTGAACCTGAGCGTCACCGGCGCGCCGACCACCGGGCCGTCGGCGCCATGCCGGCGCTGCTCCTGCACGATCACGCGCCCCGCCTTCTCCGTCTCGACGACATAGCGGTAGCTGCCGCCGTGGAAGGCGACGTCGCCGATCCGCCCGGCGAGCACTGGCATAGCCCCAGCCTCCGCGACCCTCGTGAAATGCTCCGGCCGCAAGGCCACCCGCCCGCGCCAGCCTTCCGGCAGGCGCGCCGGCGCCGGTCCATCGCCCCCCGCGAAGGTGAGCCGCCCCCCGGCCAGCTTGGCCGGCAGAAAATTGGTCTCGCCGACGAATTGCGCGACGAAGGCGTTGCTCGGGCTGTCATAGACCGCGGCCGGCGAGCCGATCTGCTCGATCCGCCCCTCGCTCATCACCACGATCCGATCGGACATGGCGAGCGCCTCGCCCTGGTCGTGCGTGACATAGATCACTGTGCAGCCGATGCGGCGCTGCACCTCCTTGATCTCGTCCTGCATCGCCTCGCGCAGCTTGAGATCAAGCGCGCCGAGCGGCTCATCCATCAGCAGCACGCGCGGCTCGAACACGATGGCACGGGCGCAGGCGACACGCTGACGCTGGCCACCGGAGAGCTCATGCGGCTTGCGTCCCCCGAAGCCTGCAAGCCTGACCATCGCCAGCGCCTGCTCGGCGCGAGCATGGCGCTCGGCCTTCGGCACGCCGCGCATCCGCAGCGGAAAGGCGACATTGTCGCGGACATCCATATGCGGGAACAGCGAATAGCTCTGGAAGACCATGCCGACATTGCGCTTCTCGGTCGGCAGGCGGGTGATCGAGACGCCGCCGATCAGCACGTCGCCTGCACTGGGCTCGATGAAGCCGGCAAGGATGTTGAGCGCCGTCGTCTTGCCGGAGCCCGACGGGCCGAGGAAGGTAACGAACTCCCCGCCCGCGATATCCAGCGAGAATTCCCGAAGCGCCTCGACCGGCCCATAGCGCTTCGTGATCCCCGCAAACGAGATCGGCGCCCCGCCTGCGGAGGCCTGCAACCCTTTCGCGCCGCGATGTGCTAGAGATGGGTGCATCATGATCCTGAAACTGATATCAATGTCAGTATGTGAATCGGAGACGAGACGTGTCAAGCGGCCATCCATCCGCAAAGCAGGCTGACGAAGCTGAAAAAGCGGCCGAAACGGCTGCCGGCGCAGCCATTGGCTCAAGCGTAGCGGAAGCCGCAACCTCCGGCTTCAGCCTGCCGGAAGCCATGTGCGCCGAATTGGAAGCCGCGCCGAAACTGTCGCGTTCGGAGATGACCCGCCGAAAGCTGATGATCGCGGCAGCGGAGCTGATCCAGGATGCCGGCTTCGGCGGCCTGAAGGTCGCCGATATCTGCAAGCGCGCCGATTTCGCCCACGGCACCTTCTATCTGCACTGGAAGGACAAGCGCGGCGTCGCTCATGACGTGCTCACCGCCTTCATGGAAGCGATCCGCGCCAATCGCCCGCAGCGGCAGCCGGGCCAGAGCTTTTACCAGCGCCTCGTCATCGGCCACCTCTACTATATCGACCTCTACCGCCGGAATATCGGCCTGATGCGCTGCCAAGGGCAGCTCGCCGACGAGCTCGACGAATTCGCAGCGATTGGCCTGAAAGCCAACCTCGCGCTGGCCCATCGCGTCCTGCGCGCGGCGGAACGCGAGCAGCCTTCACTGACCGCGGAGCCGATCCCCCAGCGCCTGGCGACCGCGCTGGGCTGCATTGCCATGGTCGACAAGCTGCTGCACGAGGTCTTCGCGCGGGGCCTCGCCATCGGCCTCACCGATGACGAGTTCGCCGGAATGCTCTCACTGAGCTGGCATCGCTCCCTGCTCGGCCGCGATCCGTGACCGCGATCACGCCGCCTGCGGCTGCTCCTGCGGCGCCAGATACGCGCCCTGGAACGTTTCCATCACATGCTGGACCATGTCGCGTGCGACATGGAGCTGGTCGTCCTGGAAGGCGAGCGCACGCGGCGAGTTGAGCACGATCTCGTAGCTCGGGAAGTAGTCGACGAAATCGAAGCGGCGGAACAATTCCTCCGCCACGGCCCGCAATACCGATTTCGAGGCGCTGTTGGCGACGATGACATCGGCGTCCTTGAAGGTCGCTCCGAACGGCACTGGCGAGACGGTGACGACGAAGCGCATCTCGGGATGGCAGTGCTCGCGGATCAGCCCGATGATGTCGAGCATGTCGGCGAGCGTCGCGTCATAGCCGTAATCGACGAAGCGGAAGCGCTCCGGCATGCGCTGCAGCCAGACGGGGCCGGGATGGGCGTTCATCGCGATGCCGGTCTGCGCATCGAGCCAGGTCTCGGTCAGGCCGAGCGTGAAGAAGCAGACGCGGGCCTGCTTGATCTGCGCCGTCGCCGTTGTCAGGCGCTTGCGGTTGGCGAAGGCGCTCTCCCGGTCGAGCAGCCGGAGGCCACTGGCCTGCGGATCGAACCATTGCCCAGGCCCAAGCTCGATCAGCCCCTCGTCAGGGTAGCTCTCGCCCGTCAGGACGCGCTTCAATTCATGCGTCATCGAGCGCACCGAGTACTTGTTCAGCGCGCCCCGGCTGAGCTGGCCGCGATCGGCCCCGCCGCCGCGCCCGCTCTCCTCGCTCCAGCTCTCGAAATGCTCGGCCGGCACGCCATGGCCTTCAAGCAGCAGCGGCAGGCCCCGCGCCATCAGGATGTTCTCGACCTCGCGCGCGAAGCACGAACCCATGGTGAAGATCGGCTCGGACGGGTCGAGCTTGAACTTCGGCTTGTGCTCCACCGCGACATAGTCGCCCGTGGTCAGGCGCTCCTTGGCCATCTTCTCGGGCTTGCCCGAGGTCCAGCCGCGCACGGGATTGCCGCGCATGATCGAAAGGGCCGTGCCCGCATCATATTCGATCTTCATGATCGTCTCCTGGTTCGTGGAAGCCGATAGCCGGAGGGCCTTCGCGCCTCTGCGAAGGCCATTCGTGGGATCAGCCCAGCCCTCACATCCGGTGGGGAATGCCGTTCCGGTCGAGGAAGCCGCGCATCCGGTCGTAGGAGCCGGCATAGCTCTTCGCGAGGCCGTTCAGGGCCGCCTCCTGATAGACCGCGCGCCACCCGCCCTCGGCCAGCGCCGCCTCCGGCACGACCGGGATCTTCAGTGTCTCGGCCAGTTCCTGGCTGCGCGTGTCATAGGCGACGAGCACGCCGGGCACGCCATGCGCCACCGCCGGCAGCACGCCATGGACGCGATAGCCGACAGCGAGATCCTGCGAGCGGGCAAAGGCGTCGTAATGCTCGACATCGAAGAACGAGAACAATTGCTTCTCGTAGATCCGGCGCATCGCGGCATCGTTCGCCCCGCTCCACCAGCCGGTGCGGGTGAATTCGGCGACGGCCTTCTCCTTGGCGGCGGGATCGCGCAGGAAGAACGCCTTCTCCTCCTGCTCGCCATGCGAGGACATCACCATCTCGCTTTGGGCATCAACCTTGAGCAAGGCGGCCTTCTGGTTGCGCAGATAGGCTTCGGGGTCGGCGGTATAGCTCTTGTCGGCCTCGCGGCGCAGGCTGAACGCGACCTTGCGGATCTCACGCTGGTCAGGAACGCGGATCTTGAGGTCGCGATTGCGGGTGCGGAAGATCGAGGGGCAGCCGACCACCTCGACATTGCGGATGCCGTTCTGCCGTAGCGTCTCGGCGCTGAAGGCGCCGCGCACGCCGACGGCGGCCGAACGCTCGGCGACGATCGACCAGAAGCGCTTCGAGCCTTCCGACAATTCGATCCGGCGGTTCTGGCTCGCCTGCGCCCCGACGCCGATAGCGTAGACCGGCAGCTTGACCTTCTCCAGCACCTCGACGGCACGGAACCACTCCATGCTCTCATGGATGAAGTTCGAGCCGCGCACGAAGACGAAATCGAACTCGCTGGCATAGCGCGCGATGTCGGCATCCGTCGGCGACATGATCTTCATCGGCTCCAGATGCGCGTAATCGAGGAGCTTCAGCGTCGAGTCGTAGACGATCATGTCGCCGATGTTGAAATAGTCGCTGAGCAGCTTCTCCATCGGCGCGCGATACCAGCGCACCTTGTCATGGTCGTAGACCTCGCCGGCCGGATAGATCACCAGCGCCCGCAGCGCCTTGGTTTTCGAGACCGGGCGCAGTTCCGAGCCGGGCGCGAGCGCGCCTGTACGGGCGTCCGCCACCGCGATGGAGCGCAGGCGCGTCTCGGGGAAAGCCGGCAGCGGAATGGCGATCTCGGCAACGGTCGCATCGCCCGTGACCAGCGCGCCTGGGTTGATCGTGGCGTAGTCCTGCCCATCGATGAGCAGGAGCAATGACGGCCAGCTTCCGCCGGGCTCGCGGGCAACGAGGACTACGACCTCCTGCGTGGTGGCCCGCAGGATTTTCATGGTCTGCACGGCCTGGCTGGCCGAAAGCGGGTGCGCTGGCGCATTCATGGATTGTCCTTCACGATGCGGATTTTGATGCGGACGAGATCGCGCTGCGGGCCGATCTTGCAGTCGGCGACATGCATCTTGGTCATGAACAAAAAGGGCTGATCGCCCGTGGTCTCGAAATTGCGCGAGCGCGAGGCCGGGTCTGCGACGGCGCCGTAGCCGTAGCGGTCGCGGTCGCCGCAATCCTTGCTCCACATGGTCGGATGCGTGACGAGCGTCTTGAGCGGCGACCAGGTCACGAGATCCTTCGACCAGCTATAGGCGACGCGCCCGCCAGCAATGCCCTGTTTGGGATCGGGACCGAGATGGAAGATCGCGAGCCATTGCCCGCTCGCCTCGTGCCGTGTGACCGAGCCGACCGTGGTCGGCAGATATCTGAGCGGCTGGCACGGGCGCGCTTGGCTCAGGTCATCGCGATAGGGATCGACGGCGGGGATCGTGAAATCCTGCCCGTCGAAGGCGCGCCAGGTCGTCGGGTCCTTGATATCCGTGGAGCGGAACAGGCAGACGCCGTTCTTCTGGCCTTCGCCACCGGTCGTCGCGATCAGCGCATACCAGGCGCCGTCCTTCTGGACGATGTTCGAGGGATTGAAGAAGCCGCGATGCCGACCCTGTCCGACATCCTGCTTGTAGGGCGGTGCCGCCACCAATGGACGCGGCTCGTCGGTCCTGAAGCTGCGCCCGCCATCGTCGGACTGCGCGGCCGTCACGACATTGTACCAGCAGCTCATCGCCTCCTTGAAGCGGCAGGCGCCCGGATGCTTGTCGGCATGGTACTCGGCATGGATCAGTGCTTCGACATGACGCCCGTCGCCGGTCCAGGTCGCGGCGATCCAGCTCTTGTCGCTGAATTGGCTCGGATCGGCACTGCTATTAGCCTCGAACGAGACCGCGCAACTCTTGCGGATCGAGGTGAGGTCACGGCCGATCAGCGGGCGGCTGCGATAATGGCTGGCGAAGGCGACAACCTCGCCCTTGTCATCACGGAAGGCCCGCAAGGGCGCATCCGGCAGGTCCCATTCCTCGCAGCGCTCGCGCGCCCAGGAGACGACGGTCTCCTCCTGCGCGCCGGGCGCGAGCTCCAGCCGATAACCCTGCGCCACCGCAGGCACCGCCAGCAGCATAAGGGCCGCCGACAGAGCCCCGCGCAGGGTGCGGGCGCCCCTCATGCCACCTTCCTTTCGGGCGCAGGCGCCTCCTGGGTGGCCGCAGCCGGTTTGGCCATCTTGTGGTCGACCTTGTTCTCGCTGAGGAAGGCGCTCATCGCGCGATAGACCTGCCCATAGGCCGCGTTGAAGCGGTCGAAGCGCGCCTGGTCCCAGTGCTCCTCCAGCCTGAAATCCTGGCCGGCGAAGACGTCGATGCTCGGGATCTTGAACGTATCGGCGAACTCGACCGTGCGACTGTCATAGGTGAAGTAGATCGAGGGCGTGCCGTTCGCGAGCGCCATCAGGTTGCCGTGCAGGCGATAGCCAAGTACGAGGTCGAGCCCGCGCACCAGCCGCTCATATTCCGCGACCACGTCGGAGTAGAACATCCGGCTCTGGTAGAGTCCGGTGACCTGCTCATCGAGATACCAGTTATTGGCCCACTCGTTCTGCTTCAGCGCGGCAAGCGCCTGCGCCTTCTGCTCGGCCGTGCCGAGCGCGAGCTTCTTCTCCTCGACCTCGCCCTGCGACATCAGCGTGACCTCGAAACGATCGGCCATCGCCTTCACCAGCGAGCGGTGGAAGGTGAGATAGCGCTTGATATCCTGGGCATAGGTCTTCGAGACCTCGCGCCGCAGCGTCACGCCGGCGGTCTTGATCTGCTCCAGCGGCGGCAGGCGGATGGCGAGGTTGGGGTCGTTGTTCCGGAATGCGGTCGGGCAGCCGATGATGCGGACATTCCTGATGCCGAGATCGTTCAGCACCTCCGCCGAATAGGTACCGCGCACGCCGAGCGACGCCGTCGAATCCGAAATGAGCTTCAGGACGGTCTTCGTATCCTCGCTCAATTCCAGCTTGCCGCTGACCGGCGCCTGGGCGCCGATGCCGAAAGCGATCACCGGCAATTTGAGCCGGCGCAGCACCTCGCCCGCCTTGGCCCAGTTCATCTGCGCATGGACATAGTTGGAGCCGCGCAGGAAGACATAGTCGTATTCGGCATTGAGCCGGTCGATCATCGCGGGGTCGACGCGGTCGATCGGCAACTCGTCGAGCTTCTCGAAATTGAGCAGCTTCAGCGAGGAATCGAAGACGAAGGCATCGCCGATATTGTGGTAGTGCTCGATATGGCTCTGCAGATCGGCATGGCGATACCAGCGGACATTGTCGTGATCATAGACCTCCCCGGAGGGGCTGATGACGAGGATGCGGGCCATGGTCGGGTCTCCCCTGTTGTTTCGTTATGGTTTCAAGCGATCATCGCGGCAGGGTCCTGCCGCATGGCGGAAGGCTTGCTGCGCTCCGCAAGGAGGCGGCGGTAGAGGTCGAGATGCGTGCCCGCGCATTCGCGATGGCTCATCGGCCGCTTGATGCCGCCGCGCAGGCGCTCCCAGAGGCTGGGCTCGGTCAGCGCGCGGGTCATGCAGTCGACGAGATCTTCCGGGCTGCCGGGCCGGAAATGCAGGCCGTCGACCTCGTCGGTGATCTTCTCGGCCATGCCGCCGAGATTGCTCGCCAGGATCGGGCGGCCGTGGAAGAACGCCTCCTGGATCACGATCGGCGAGTTCTCCCACCAGACCGATGGCATCACCATCCAGTCGACCGAGCGCATCAGATTAGGCATCTCGCGGTTCTGGAAGGCGCCGCAGAAGCGCACGCGCCGACCGGCCGCTTCAACGAGCTTGGCGAACTTGTCCTGATAGGCTTGCGGCTGGCGCTCCAGATTGCCGCCATAGACCAGCAGGATCGAATCCTCGCCCCAAACATCCTCGGGAATGCGCGTCACCGCGTCGATCAGGACGTCGGCGCCCTTGTAGGGCGTGAGCTGGCCGAAATAGGCGAAGCGCGAGCGGCGCGCCTTCCCCTCGGGCAAAGGACGCGGCGGCGCGACGCTGGCGACGTCGATACCGTTCTCGATCACCGAGAAGCGCTCCTCGGCGAGGCCCCAGTCGACATAGCGGTCGACGAGGAAGCGGCTCGGCGAGACGAAATGGTCGGCCAGCCCCAGCATGCCCTTGATGAAGGTCTCGCGCGCCAGGAAGCGGGCCGGCGAAATGTCCGGGAAACAGGCGTTGCAGTCGGTCGGCGAAGCCCGGTAGCAGAGCTTGAAGGCGCCGGTCTTCACCATCTGGCCATGGTGATGGCAAATCGAGAGATATTCGTGGAAGGTCACCACGATCAGCGCGTCCGGCAGCGCGTCGCGCACCGCGAACAGGCATTCGAGGCCAAGCCCGATGAAATGGTGGAAATGCACCACATCCGGCTTCAGGTCGTTCAGCACGCGCACGAAATCGCGGTCGATCTCCTCCGTCGCCCGGTTCGAGATCAGGAAGTGGTCGTAATCCTCGGCGTAGTAGAGTAATTCGCCGCCGCGCTGGCGCAGGCTCATCAGCGCCGTGCCGGCATGGCGCGGCGTCGGCGCCCCAACGCGGGCGAGGAAATGGGAATCGACGCCCTCGCCGGCCTGCAAGCCCTTGTGCAGGTTGTAGGACGCCACCTCCGCGCCCCCCAGGGACATCGAAGGATGGCCGTGCGATATCACGAGAACCCGCATCCTCAGCCTTTCATGTTGGAGATGGCGAGCGCCCAGCGCCGGTCGAAGCTGGTGCGGTCGGCGAGCTGCGCGAGCACGCCGGCATGAGGCGTCGTGGTCTCGGCGTCGTCGACGGCATAGACCTCGACATCCGGCACCCAGAGCGAGGGCGAGCCCGCCATCCGGAGCTTGAGGCAGAGATCGAGCCCCTTCTCCGCCGTCGTGAAGTAATTGCGCGCGAAGCCGCCGACCTCGATGAAGGCGGCGCGCGACAGTACGCAGCATTCGCTGGCGCCGGCCGCGACCTCCATCGGGCCGAGATTGCCGACCGCCTCCAGGGGATAGCCGACGAAGCGGTTGGCGATGCGCCGGCTCGTCCCCTCGCCTTCCAGCCAGGCGCCGGCCCAGCGGATGGAATCGTCCTCGAAGAGCAGCGTTGGGCTTGCGACGCATTGGCCGCCGCGTGCTCGATAGGCCCGCTCCAATCGGCCGAGCCAGCCGGGCATGCGGATCTGCGCAGCCCCGGAGAGCAGCGCGACGGTATTGAAGCGGCAGGCGCGGACGCCCGCCTCCAGCGCATCGCAGGCATCCTCGACTCCTTCCACCGCGACGAGGCGCACCGACAAGCCATAGAAACGCGCCAGCCGCCGCGCCTCCGCACCGACACGGTCGAAGCTCTCGGAGGGTGCCGCGAGCACGATCGGCAGGGGCCGCGCTTCCGGGTCCATCGCGAGCAGCGCGAACAGCGCCGACAATTCGCGATGCCGGTGATCAAGGCCGATCACGAGGCCGAGCGTGGCCTCGGGATCGAAGGTGCCGACATCGAGCGTCTCCGCGGCGCGTGGTGGCGCGATCTCGGCCGCCTGCAGGGCTGGCGCGATCTGGCGTTCGACCACGGCATTGGCGGTCGAGGAGCGCGCATCGAGCAGGCCGAGCACCCGCTCAAGCGCGCGGCGCGCCGGAGCACGGTTGGGTTCGAGCGGCAGGAAGGCGGGACCTGTGCCCTGTACCTCGAAGGCGAGATGCAGCGGCTGGCCGGCTTCCGGCAGCAGCTTCGGCGCGAAGACGATGAAGCCGTGATTGTTGCGCCGCGAGGCCAAGGCCGGGCCGAAGCGCGGGTCCTCCATGAAGGCCGCCGTCACGTCGGCGCGTTGCACCCGCGTCCACAAACGATCGACGGCGCAAGACTGGCTGCCGCTGCGCAGCGAGACGCCGCCGACCCGGCGCTCGGGATCGAACAGCCAGCCGATGATCAGCACGCCGGTACCTTCGACCACTGTCACCGAGTCGATGCCGGCGCGCACCGGCTCCTCCAGCAGGCAGACCGTGTCGCGCCCGTCGAAGCGCTGGGAGGCGCGCCTGAGCTTGTCGGCCGTCACTTGGGGAGCAGTGCCGCGTTGCAGGCCGTCGCGCAGATGGCCGGGTACGGTGATCGGTTCGAGCAGGACATGGCGCTCATAGACTTCGAGCGCGCGCCAGCCGTCATTGCCGCGGAAATAGAGCCGCTCGATCTCGCCGGGATGCTGGGCGTGGCAATCCTCCAGCAGGCCGAAGAAGCCACGCGCGCCCTCCCCGAGATCGTCGCGCTCGAAGGTGCCGGTTTCGAGATGGGCCGGCGACAGGCCGCCATGGGAGATCAGCAGCTTCACCCGCCCGGCGGCGAAATGGGAGGTCCAGCCCTGCAGGAAGATGCCGCCGCCCAAGCCCGCTACCTCGTCGAGCTTGCCCATCACCTCCACGAAGCCACCCGGCCGCGCCACCGTCTGCAACAGCATCGCCACGGCCCGCAGGCGGCGCGGATTGGGTGCGCCGGTCAGCAGCACTTCGAGCAGGCCGTCGACCACGCTCGGGAAAGCCTGGCCGGCATCGTCGGCAAGCTCGGACAGGAAGGTCTGCAAGGGCTGAGGCTTGGACGCCAGGATCAGCCGCAGCGGCCGGCCGGGCCGCCCAATCAGCAGCGCGCCGGTGCCGCTATCGTCGACGCTCGGCGCCGGCGCCAGGCACAGGAAGCCGGTGGCCGCCGAGGGCTCGGCACCGGGCCGGCGCCAGCTCAGCACCATCGTCTGGGCGCGGTTGCGGGGATTGCCGTCGACCGCGACCGGCACCTTCGCCGGAATCGCATCGCAATGGCTGCGGACGAGGATCGCGTTCTCGCCGAGCGGCGTCCAGGCCACGGTCGGCGCCTGCGCGATCGCTGTCCTCTCGGGAACGATGACCTCGCTCATCGCCTCACCCTCCCCAGAGCGTCACGGCGAGCGTGACGAAGGACATCACCGCTGCGAGCGCCGAGAGGAAGCCGAGGATGACCGTGACCTGCCGGAGCGGCGCGCGTGCTTCCTTGCGGATCGCGTCGAGGCGCTCGTCGAAGCCGCGCAAGGTGCCGTCAAAGCGCAATTGGAAGACGTCGAGCTCGCCGAGCCGGCGCACGATCTCGCTCTGGCTCTCGGTCTCGGCCTTTGTCGCCTCGGCCAGCGCGTGGTTTTCCTCCAGCCGCGCAGCGATGCGGTCGAGCTTCTCGTTGAGCTCTTTCTGGGCGAGCTGAGCGCGCCGGTTGAGCACGATCAGCATCTCGACCTTGTCGAAGAAGCGCGCCAGCGGCACAGCGATCGCCGCTTCCGCCGCCAGCTCGTCCGCCGCCGGCAGGCGCAGTTCGAACTCCGCCCTCGTCGCAGGCGAGATGCCAACGACCACCAGCCGCGCCCGCGCCGCAACCAGCACCTCGTCGAGATCGATCGAGAAAGCGTGCTTGCCGTCGCCGATGCCGTTGCGACGCAGGTCGATGCGGCTCTGGTCGGCTTTCGTTTCCGCGACGACCTTGCCGTCGCAGGAGATCCTGACGGTGATCGCCTCGTCGGGACGGGCTTCGTCCCAGATCCAGCCATGCAGCCGGCTGCCGTCGAGGGCATCGACCCGTCCGTTCAGGCGAGCGGGATTGACGTTGGGAAGACGGACGTCGTTGTCCTGATGCTGAGCCGTGGTCATGCGGCCTCCGCGAGCTTGAGGCTGTCGAAGAGGGCGAGGTGGCGGCCGGCGCAGCCGGCTAGCGTTGGCTGCTCGGCGATGCCGTGGACGAGGCGCTGCCAAAGGCCGGCCTCCTCCATCGCCCGGCGAAGGGTGCGGGCCAGTGCAGCCGGGTCGCCCGGCCGGACATGCAGCCCGTCGATCTCGTCGCGCACCATCTCGGCCATGCCGCCAATGGCGCTGACGATCGGCGGACGGCGGTGCTGGAAGGCTTCCTGGATGACGAGGGGCGCGTTCTCCCACCAGATCGAGGGCATCACCACCCAGTCGACCTCGGCCATCAGACCGGGCACCTCGTCACGGGAATAGGGCCCGTAATGGGTGACGACGCCCTCCGCGCCGCCAAGCGCAGTCTCGAACGCCGCGGTGAAGGCCTCGCTCTGGAACGGTGCACCGCCATGGATGCGCAGGGAGAATCCGGTCTCGCCGGAAGCGCGTAGCAATTGCGCGGCCTGCAACAGAGGTAGCACGCCCTTCCAGGGATTGAGGTTGCCGAAATAGCCGAAGCTGGCACGGCGACCTGTCGCCTGCCGATGCGGCGCGGCTTCCTGCGCCGGGCGGGCATTGGCGATGATCTCGATCCGCTCGCCGGGCAGGCCCCAGTCGACATAGCGCTGGCGCAGGAAGCGGCTCGGCGCGACGAAACGGTCGACCACCGCGAGATGTGTCTTGATGAAGCGCTCGCGCAGCAGGAAGCGGTCGGAGCCGATCTCGGGGAAGCAGCCATGACAGGCCGAGGGCGAGGAGCCCTTGCAACGCTGGCGGTCGCCCGGCCGCACCATCAGCCCGTCATGGTGGCAGATCGAGTAGTAGTCGTGCAGCGTCATCACGATCGCCGCCTGCGGCAGGAGCCTTCGCGCCAGCGTCAGGAACTCCGCCCCGATCAGCACGAGATGATGGACGTGGATCACGTCCGGCCGGAACTCCTCCAGCAGCGTCGCGAGATCCTGCAATGTGCCGTAATGGTCGATCTGGCTCATATGGAAGCGATCGTAATGCGCGCTCCACAGCACCACGTCCTCGCCGACCGCCTGCAGCGCCGTGCCGGGATGCGGCTCGCGATGCATCGCATTGGTCGCGCCGAGGAACAAAACCTCGCAGCCCTGCTCGCGATAGGCCTGCGACAGGTCATGCGCGAAGATCTCGGTGCCGCCCGGATGCAGCGACGGGTGGTTATGCGCGACGACGAGGATGCGCAGGCTCATGCCACGCCTCCCGGTGCTTTGCCCCCCGGCTTCGTCGCGATCAGCAGGTCCTGGTAATGCGCCGCGCTGATGCCGCGCCAATGCCCCGGCCGCAAAGCCTCGACAGTCAGACCGGCCTGTGCGGTCTGCTCCAGCAGGAAACGGCTGTCGATGCCGGCGGCCGCGAGCGGCGCCTCGTCGATCGCATACCAGCCCGGCCCCTCCTGCCAGCGCTTGAACGACAGGCGCTCCTGCCCGGTCGACGTGCCGTCGATCGCGAAGGCGGTGAGAAAGAGGCGCCCGCCCGGCGACAGCAGCCGCGCGGCCTCCTGCAGATAGACCACCAGCTCCTCGGGCGGCAGATGCGTGGCGACCGAGGTCATCGTCACGAAATCGAAGCTGCCATTGGCGAAACCGAAGCGCACTTCGATCCCCGGCAGGGAGCCGGCCGGATTATAGAGCGGGTGGGCGATGTCGAGCCGCTGGAAGCGGAAGCGCGGATAGGCCGGCGTGATCGTCTGTGCACACCAGAGGATGCCCTCCATTACCGGATCGACGCCGTCATAGCTGCCGCGCTCGGGATCGAGATATTGGGTTAACGGCACCGCCATACGGCCGATGCCGCAGCCGATATCGAAGACGCGCTCATGCGGCTTCAACCGGCCGATGCGGATGAAATGACCCAGGAACTCGGCGCCGATCGCGCGATAGTCGCCGTCGCCGACGAAGATCGAGTCCGGCGGCGGGTGCGGCATGAAGCGGTTGCTCTGCAGCGAGGCCAGGAGCCAGTCGAGCTCGGGCCCTGCGGAAACCTCCGCGGGAGCAGGCTCGGGTGCGATCTGTCTCAGGGCGGTCATGCGGCGGTCGCTCTCCTGAAGCTGAAGCGAGGAACAAGGTCGGGTTCGGCAGGTGCCGGCGCCGGCAGCGCCAGCTCGGGCGCGGAGGTCTCGAAGGCCTGCATCAGCGCTTCGATCTGGGGGCCCCAGCGTTGCGATTGCAGCCAGGCATTGTGCTGGGAGGCGGCGCCGCGCGTGTAGTCGACACTGCGTGCGATCGATTGCCGCTCGAGATGATAGAGCGCGACATCGGGGACATAGAGGATACCGAAGCCGGCGCGCCTGATCTTGAGGCAGAGATCGCTGTCCTCGTAGTCGCCGATGACATAGCTCTCGTCGAAGCCGCCGAGCTCCTCGTAGAGATCGCGCGCCATCACGATGCAGGCGCCGGTGACGCCCGGCACCGGCCGCTCGACATTCGCCGGCGCGTAGCTGCCGGGCATGCCCTTGAAGTAATGATGGTTAAGCCAGGCGCCTTTACTGTCGCGCTTGAAGAACAGCCCCGCATGCTGCAGCGAGTTGTCGTCGTAGAGCAGCTTCGGGCCAACCGCACCGACCCGCGCGCGGCGGTCCAATCGGGCGATCAGCCCTTCCAGCCAGCCATTGCCGGCCGGGATCACGTCGGAATTGACGAGCGCGAGAACCTCGCCACGCGCCTGCGCGGCACCGGCATTGCAGGCAGCCGAGAAGCCGCCATTGCGCCGCATCGCGACAAGCTGCATCGGCAGGCCATAGGCGAGATGCAACCCACCGAGGAGATGCGAAACCTCTGCCTCGTGCTCGGGCGAATCGAGCACATAGATCAGCTCGGCATTCTCCGAGAACCACGGGTCGCCGGCGAAGGCCGCGACCTGCACGCGCAGGAAGTCATAGACCCGGTAGAGCGGGATCACGACCGAAGCCTTCGGCCGCGCCCATGGCTGCCCGAAGGCCTTGACCACCGGCTCCGGCCGGCTCCCGCGCAGATCCTCCTGGCAGGCGGCGAGGATCGGTGCGAGCGTCGTCTCGATCATATCCCCGGTCAGATATTGCGGCGGAATCGCCGCAAGCGCTCGCGCCCGGATCGTCGTGGGATCGGCCGGCTGCACCGGCGGGCGCAAGGTCAATGTCGTCCCGGATTTCAGCTTGATCTCGCAGCGGGGCTGCAGCACGGGCGCCCCGCCAGCATAATCGGACGCGAAACCGGCAAAGCCCGTGCCGGGGCGGGTCTCGCCATCCACTCCGGTCGGCAGACGGACGGGAAAGCGTTGCAACCGCGAGAGCATCGCGATCGGCTCGCCATTGCCGCGATGGAGCAGCACTTCTTCCAGCAGTTCGTCGGGATCGCGCAGCCAGCCGCCAATCAGAAGTCCGGCCCGGTTGCAGACCGCGAGGTCGAGCTCGGCGGCAGGCAGGTCGTTGCTGCGCCGAACATGTTGGACCGCAAGCGGCACGCGCCGCTGCATCTCGATGGCGAGCAGGCGGCCCTGCTCGGACAGCCCGGCGAGTTGTTCGACAACCCAGTTGCGCAAGCCATCGCGGCTCGCGGCCTTCCCCGCCCACCAGCGGCCGAGCGAGGGCGCGGACTGCCGGCCAGGCAGCGCGCGCAGGACCAGCGAGCGCTCGCCCTGCAGGATGAGAAGTCCACCACCACGGCTCGGCGGCGCATCCATCACGAGATGGGCCTCGCGCTTGCCGCTGCGATCGGTGGCGCCAAGGCGGGACTTGAGGTCAAGGCGCGAAAGCCCGGTACCATCGAGGCGCGCGACGCCTTTCAGGTCGCCGAAATCGGCAGGCACGACCGTCTCGAACAGCCATTGGCCTTCGACCAGCGACGCGGTCGGCTGCATCGCCGCCGGCTTGGAAAACAGGGTCAGCAGGAGCTGGCGCAGGAAGGACAGGTAATTCGGGATCGCGGCGAGGCCGAACAGGGGCGGCCAGGACCGTACCAATGCATTCGCGAGTGTCAGGCGAGCCTGTGGGGTGAGTTCCCCGAGAATCTCGGCCGGATCGGCAAGGCCGTGGACGAGCGTCGGGTCGAAACCCGCCGTCACCTCGCCCTGTGGGCCGTGATCGCTGAGCGTCGCGACGACATTGTCATGACCCGATGAACGGAAGGCGACGGCAAGCCGCTCGCGTCCATCGCGCAGGCCAAGCGAGATCGAGGCCGCAGGCAGGCGCCGGCCGCCAGCCGTGAGCGCGATCGCGGGCTTGCCGAAGGGCGAGGCCTCGAGCGTCCAGCAGAGCAGAAAGACCGACCCGCCGAGGCGGTGAAGTTCGAGCTGGGCAGGCGGCGTCGTCGCCATCGCGACAGGCGCGAGTGAAAGCATTGGTGCGCTCCTGCGGCATGGAGAATCCCGGAGCGCTTGCGGAAAGCGTGGGAACACTTTCCGGGGGCGTGTGCGCTCCGGGGGCTGCAAGCCTCTCGCCGGGCCGGTTCGGCCGAACGGGAGGCAGCATCAGGATCAGGCGACCGTGAAGTAGGAGTTCGGATCGGCCTGAACGTCGTCGGCGGAAACACCGACCAAGGTCAGGCTGTCGCCGTGGCCAAGATCGATGACAGTGTTGCCGCCGACCGTGGTCGCGCGCGCCGCCACGTCTTCCGCGGTGTGGACACCCGTGCCGTTGATGTCGGACGCGATCTGCAGCATGTCCGTGCCGGCCTGGAAGTCGAGGACCACGTCGTTGCCGCCGCCGCCGGCGAACACGAAGGTGTCGGCACCCGCGCCGCCGTGCAGGATGTCGTTGCCGGCACCGCCGAACAGCATGTCGTCGCCAGCGCCACCCTGCAGGATATCGTTGCCGTCGCCGCCGTGGAGGATGTCGGCTCCGTCGCCGCCCTGCAGGACGTCATTGCCGGCACCACCCTGAAGGATGTCGTTGCCCGGCCCGCCCTGCAGCACGTCGTTACCCTCGCCACCGATCAGGACATCGTCGCCGGCATTGCCGCGCAGGATGTCGTCACCGGCGCCGCCGAGCAGGATGTCGTTGCCCTCGCCGCCGAACAGGGCGTCATTACCCTCATCGCCGGACAGGACATCGTCACCGAGGCCGCCGAAGAGGATGTCATTGCCCTCTCCGCCGAACAGGGCATCGTTGCCGCTATCGCCGAAGAGGAGATCATTTCCCTCTTCGCCGAACAGGGTATCGACCTGATCCCCGCCATGGACGATGTCGTCGCCGGCGCCCGCGTGAATCACGTCGCTGAAACGCGTCCCTATCAAAAAGTCGTCGAATGCACTTCCTTCGATCGTCGCCATACGGCACCTCCTGGGCGATCTGATGAACCTGGAACGTTCGGCGGCCGCACCGCGGAACGGAAAGACCAGGAACGATTCCGGCGGCCCTCAATAGATCTGGCCGCCGCTCGACGGGCTGAAGATTGCCTACTCGATGCAATGCAGCAAGAGTTTTATTGTGATCATTTTGCGACGCAACAAGATTTGGTCTTTATTTTACGATCAACAAACTATCGATATTGCAACCGATATACTTTCAAAATCGAAATATAAGTCCGTCCATGCGGATGCCCGACCGACGCGGCACCCAGCGCGGCTCAATCCTCGCGGAAGGCGCGGTTGAAACTGTCGGTGATCGGCGAGAGCAGGTAGTCGACCGCGCGGCGGGCGCCGTTGACGATCATGACCTCCGCGGTCATGCCGGCATGGAGCGTGACCTTGTAGTCGCGCAGGCTCTTGGGATCGATCTCGGCGCGCACCACGAAATAGGGCGCGCCGCTCTTCTCGTCGACGAGCTGGTCCGGCGCGACATAATTCACCTTGGCCTCCAGTGGCGGCAGCAGACGCGAGTTGAACGCGGTCAGCCGCACGCGAGTCGCGGCCCCGACCTTCACCGCATCGATGTCGCGTGGGTCGACCTTTGCCTCGACGATCAGGGGCTCGTGCTCCGGCACGATATCCAGGATCGCCTCGCCGGCCGCGATCACGCTGCCGGCGGTGCGCATCCGGATATTGGCGACGATGCCCTCCTGCGGCGAGGTCACCACCAGCCGGCGCAGCACATCCTCGGCCTGGACGATGCGCTCGGTCACCTCCGAAAGCATGAGCTGGCCTTCCTGGATCTCGCCACCGATATCGTTCTGCCGTTCGAGGCTGATCGAGAGGATTTCCAGATTGGCGCCGGCGACCGCCTGCTCGGCCTTGGCCCTGCGGGCGGCGAGTTCGCCGGCCTTGCCGGACAATTCGCTTTGCTTGGTCTGAAGATCGACGAGCTGGCTGCGCTTGGCGTAGCGCTTCTCGTAGAGCTCGGCCATGATCCTGACCTCCTCGTCGATCAGCGAGCGCTGCTTGGTTGTGGCGTCGATCTGGGCGTTCAGCGCATCGGTTTCGGCCTGATGCTGCTCGATGACGCGCTGCTGAATATGGACCTTGCCGTCATGAACCTGGGCGCGGGACTTGAACAGGCCCTGCTCGGCCCGCAGCACCTCGCGCGCGATCGGCGAATCCATTTGCGCGATATCGGCGGGAAAGGCGATCTCGGCCGCGCCGGTCTGCTCGGCCCGTAGGCGCGCGAGCTTGGCTTCCAGCCCGATGCGCTTGGCCTGCAACTGCTGCAATTCCGCGCGCTGGCGCGCATCCTCCAGCCGCAACAGCGGCTCGCCTCTCGTGACGCGCTCGCCTTCGGCCTTGAGCAGGGTCTTGAGGATGCCACCTTCGAGATGGCTGACGGTCTTGCGCTTGCTGTCGACGGCGACGAGGCCCGGCGCCACCGCGGCATTGTCGAGCCGCGCTGTCACCGCCCAGGCGCCGAAGCCGCCGAAGCCGACGCCGATCGCGGCGACTCCGGCCAGCACGAGATTGCGCAGGCTCGGCGTGCGTTCGTCATGCACGTCGATCACGTCAGGCTGGATCGTGAGCGAATGCTCGGGGCGCTTGATCAGGGAGCTTCCGGTCATGCCTTCACCTCGCGGACCTGAGCCGGAGCCGCTGGAACCTTGGCAGCGGGATCGAGCTCGACCCGTCCGCCGGGCGTGATCATGCCGGCAATCTCGCCGCGCGGGCCGAACTGCTGCACGCGGCCCTCGCGCAGCACCAGCAACTTGTCGACGACCTGCATCACCGAGGGGCGATGCGCGATCAGCACGACGATGGCGCCGCTCTCGCGCGCCGCCGCGATGGCGCGGATCAGGCTCTGCTCGCCCTCGGCATCGAGATTGGCATTGGGCTCGTCGAGCACGATCAGCCGCGGCATGCCATAGAGCGCTCGCGCCAGGCCGATGCGCTGGCGTTGGCCGCCGGACAGGTTGAAATCGCTGTCGGCGACGTTGGTGTCATAGCCAAGCGGCAGGCGGCCGATCAGCTCGTGCACGCCGGCGATGCGCGCCGCCTCCAGGATGGCGTGCGGATCAGGCTCGCGCATGCGGGCGATGTTCTCGGCGATCGTGCCGTTGAGCAGCGATACCGATTGCGGGAGATAGCCGACCATCGCGCCGAAGGAACCGCGCTCCCACAGATAGGTGCTGTGCCCGTCGAGATAGACGCCGCCGACATTGGGCTTGATCACGCCGACGAGCAGGCGCGCCAGGGTCGACTTGCCCGCTCCTGAAGGCCCGACGACGCCGAGAACCTCGCCGGGCGAGAGCGTGAAGGAGACGCTCTTGATGACCGTCTGCTCCTGCCCCGCGGGCGCATAGATCACGCGATCGATCACGAGATCGCCCTGGCAGGGCGGCGTCGGCACCGTCTGGCGCTGCGAGCTGCGGCTCAGCACCAGCTCCCGCACGCGCTTCCAGGCAGCGGCAGACAGGACCCATTGCCGCCAGTCGGTGATCATCGAATCGAACGGGGCCAGCAAACGGCCGAGCAGGATGCTCGCGGCCATCAGCGTGCCCGCCGTGACCTCGTTGCGGATGATCAGGACGGCGCCGGTCGCATAGACCGCAAGCTGCATCGTCATCCGCGACGAGCGCGTCACGGCGGCGATGAACTTGCCGCGCCGCGTGCCCATGTCGAGCTGCTCGATCATCGCGAGCTGCTGGCCGCGCCAGCGCCTGGCCAGTGCCGGCAGCATGCCCATCGCCTCGATCGTCTCGGCATGGCGCAGGCTGGCGCCGACCTCGTTGATGCTGGCGACGCCGGCCTCGTTGGCATCCTTGAGGATGCGCCGGGTCAGCATGTCCGAGAGCACGCCGAGCAGCAGCAGGATGATCAGCGAGGCCAGGCCGACGAGCCCGTAGACCGGGTGCAGCGCAAAGAGCACGGCCAGGAAGACCGGCGACCAGATCGCCTCCAGCGGCGTCGCGATCGCCGAGCTCGCGATGAAGAAGCGGATGTCGTTGAGATCGCGAATCGCCTGCGTCGCCTGCCCCGAGCCCTGTTCGAGCGAGGCGCTCACCGCCGCCTGCAAAGCCGGCAAATTGAGCTTGCGCGCGAAGATGCTCGCCATCGCCTGGAAGGTCAGCGAACGGATGAATTCGATCGTGCCGTAGAGCGCCAGCGCCCCGACCGCGATCACCAAGAGCATCGTCAGCGTGTCATAGCTGCGGCTGACGGTCACGCGATCCTGAACCTGCATCATGAACAGCGGGACGGTCAGCAGCAGCAGGTTCACGCACAAGCTGAGGAACGCCGCATAACTCAGGCCGCCGACGAAGGAGCGCTGGAGATTCCGGATCAAGGCGTCGGGCGCCGGCTTCACAGCCTTCATGCAGGGCTCCGCGAGTGAGGGGGCTTGGGTCCGAGACAACGATGGGGAAGGCCTCGCCATCGGCCCACGAACGAGACATGGCGGGAGTGTCAAGATTATGACAGATTAGAAGCGTAGCTCACCGATTCAGATCGAAGCAAATAAGGCTGAAACATGAGAAATTTTGAATTTTGAAGCAGTTTCTGCGCATCTCAATATAAATACAATCTTACTTATTGGCTCACCTAGATGGCATGTGCTTTGCCTATAGGCTTTCTGCAACGAACGGAGGCAAAACGGATGGATTGTTTAATTTTCGATCAGGTGAGGTGAGGAATGCACTTCAAATTGCACGGCGGCGGGCAATTCACAGGCACTCCCCTGAACGGCCATCATCCGGCGAATGGTTCGGACGTCCTCGAAGAGGTCCCTGATCGCCGAATTTCCCCTTTTGACCTGGCGCGGGTGATCGAACGGGTCAGCCGGCGCTTCCTCGACTATCTCAGGCTGGAACTGACCAAGCTCGGCATCGACGACATCTCGCCAGCGCAAGTCATGGTGCTGATGACGATCGGACAGGGCGAGATTGCCGTGCGCGATCTTCTGGATCGTGGCCACTATGGCGGCTCGAACGCCTCGTATAACCTCAAGCAATTGGTCGAGAATGGGTATCTCGACCGCGGAGCTTCACCGCGCGACCGTCGGCAGGCCCGCATCTCGCTGTCCCTGAAGGGGCAGATGCTGTGCGAGCGGCTGCGTTTGCTCGATGAGGCCAGCCAGTTCGGCCAGCGGCTCGAGAGCAATCGCGAGACCGACGTGAACACGACGCACGAAACCCTGCGCCAACTCGAACAGTGGTGGAACGACGCGCTCCGCTACGGTGGAGTCCTGCTCGCATCATGCATGTCCTATTCGTTCATCGCGCAGGATCTGGTCAATTCGCTGCTTTGATCGGCAGCCTCGTCGCCGAAGGCGTCGAGGTCACGCTGATCACCGAACGCCCGACGCAGGAGGCGCCGGGCGTGCGCCAGCTCGTCTATGCAGTCGACGAGACCACGACCCAGCACCCCGGGCTCGCGGCGACCGAATATCACCTGCGCACCGGAGAGGCGGTGGCGCGATTGATGGAGCGCCTGAAGCGCAGCGATCCGCCCGATGTCGTCCTCGGCCATATGGGCTGGGGCGGCATGCTCTTCGCCCGCGACGCGCTGCCCGATGCGGCGCTGATCGGCTATTGCGAATATTACTATCGCAGCACCGATTCGGACCTCGATTTCGGCATCGACGAGCCGATTCCCGCTGCCGACCGACAACGCGTGCGCATGCGCAATGCAGCCCAGCTCCTCGCGCTCGATACGCTGGATGCCGCCTACGCGCCGACGCAATGGCAGCGCCGGCAATATCCGGCCGCCTATCGCCAGCGCATCGCCGTCTGCCATGACGGCATCGACATCCATGCCTGCCGGCCGGATGCCGCAACGACCTTCGTCCTGCCGGACGGCCGCGTCCTGTCACCGGGCATGCCGGTCGTGACCTTCGTTGCGCGCGATCTCGACCCCTATCGCGGCTATCCCGAATTCATGCGGGCGGCGGCGATTCTCGCGGAGCGCCACCCCGACGTGCTCTTCGTCGTGATCGGCGGCGACGGCTCAGGCTATGGCCGCCCCCGCTCCGACGGCAATAGCTGGCGCGAGGCGATGCGTGCGGAGACCGGTCTTGAAGACCGTATCGTCCATATTCCCTGGCTGCCCTATGAGAACCTGATCCGGCTGTTCCAGGTCTCGGCCGTCCATGTCTATCTCACTATCCCCTTCGTTTTGTCCTGGTCGCTGTTGGAGGCGATGGCTTGCGGCTGCCTCGTCGTCGGCTCCGACACCGAACCGGTGAAGGAGGTGATCCGCGACGGCGCCAATGGCCTGCTCGTCCCGTTCCACGATAGCGAAGCGCTGGCGGACCGGATCGCGGAGGCCCTGGTGAGCCCGGCGCTGATGCGGCCTCTGCGTCGCGCCGCACGGGACACTGTCATCGCCGGTTACGAGCGCGAGCGTTGCGTCGCGCGCCAGAGCGGCTGGATCCATCAGTTCGGCGACTAGGGCCTAGCTTTCACGCGGCAACCGTCCCCGCGAAATCGAGAGCGGCGGCCCGGACCGTTTCAGCAAAATCCTGCGCGACGGCCGAGCGGAAGCGGCCAGCACCCCAGATGATCGCGATGTCGTAGGTCACCGCCGGCCTGAGCGGCCGCACCTCGACGCCCCTGCCGCGATATTCCTCTGCCGTGAATGGATCGACCACCGATAAGCCAGCGCCGGCCGCGACCAGGCCACAGGCGATCATCGACAGCGGCGTCTCGACGCGGGTCTGGCGCGCGACGCGATGGGCCGAAAACAAGGCATCGATCCGGTAGCGTAGCTGCGTCGACTGTTCGAGCGAGATGAAGGGCTCGTCTACGAAATCCTCCGGCGCCAGCACCGTCTTCGCGGCAAGCCTGTGCCCGGTCGGCAGTACGGCGACCGGCGCCATCGCCGGCAGGATCTCGATATCGATCCCCGGAAAATCGAGCGGCAGCTGCGCGAAGCCGAGCTCGCAGAAACCCGACGTCACCCAGTCAACGACCTGCGAGGAGATGCTCCCGTAGATCGCGATTTCCAGGTCAGGCTTCTGCTTGAGATAACGACCGACGACCCTGGGCAGGAACCCGACATTGAAGGCCGGCAGCGCCGCGACCCTGAGCGAACCGGCCCGCCCGTCACGCAGGTTGCGCGCCGCGTTCTCGATACGCTCCAGCCCGACGAACTGACGCTCGACCTCGCGATAGAGCGACAGCGCCTCATTGGTGGGCACGAGCCGCGCGCCCCGCTTCACGAAAAGCGGCAGGCCGAGCGCATATTGCAGGTCCTGGATCAAGCGCGTCACAGCCGGCTGCGTCACGTTGAGCGCCTGTGCAGCCGCCGTGATGCCACCGGTCACGATCACCGTCCGGAAAGCCTCGATCTGGCGCGGGTTCAGCATGGTCGATCCTCACTCGACTCGACCATAACATTTCAACATGTACTGCACGAAACATTCGATTTGACCAGTTCAAGGTCAGCCCCGAACCTGACGGCATCACTCGAAAACGAGGAGGGGATACCGTGAAGCTCGCCATCACATTCGCTCTGGTTGCCGGAACCGCTCTCGCCGGCTCCGCCGCTTTTGCCCAGCAGAAGACGATCTATGTCGCCGGCTATGGCGGCTCCTACGAGCAGACCATGCGCAAGGAGGTCATCCCGGCCTTCGAGAAGCAGGCCAACGTCAAGGTCGAGTACGTCGCCGGCAATTCCACCGACACGCTCGCCAAGCTGCAGGCGCAGAAGGGCAACCAGCAGATCGATGTCGCGATCGTCGACGATGGCCCGGCCTATCAGGCGGTGGCGCTGGGCTTCTGCGGCACGCTGACCGACGGCACCGTCTACAAGGACGTCGCGCCGGTGATGAAGTTCAAGTCGAACAAAGGCGTGGGGCTCGGCCTCGTCGGCACCGGCCTGTTCTACAACAAGAAGGTCTTCGACGAGAACAAGTGGCCGGCCCCGACCTCCTGGAACGACCTGAAGTCGAAGACCTACGGCAAGAAGATCGTCGTCCCGCCGATCAACAACACCTATGGCCTGCACGCGCTGATCGCCTTCGCGCAGATCGGCGGCGGCGGCGAGAACAATATCGAGCCGGGCTTCGAGGCCTTCAAGAAGGACATCAACCCGAACATCATCGCCTATGAGCCCTCGCCGGCGAAGATGACCGAGCTGTTCCAGAACGGTCAGGCCGTGCTCGGCGTCTGGGGCTCGGGCCGCGTCAAGGCGCTCGCCGATACCGGCTTCCCGGTCGCGTTCGTCTACCCGAAGGAGGGCGGCTTCGCGCTCGGCTCCGCCGCCTGCCCGATCGAGGGCTCGAAGAATGCGGCCGAGGCCAATGCCTTCATCCAGTTCATGCTCTCGCCCGCGATCCAGAAGATCATGGCGACCGGCGCCGGCTTCGGCCCCGCCAACATGACGGTGACGCTCACGCCGGAAGAGCGGAAGGGCCTGCCCTATGGCGACGAGGTCAAGGCGCTCAAGGCGGTCGACTGGGACGTCGCCAACGCCAAGCGCGAGGAATGGACAAGGCGCTGGAACCGCGAGGTCGAGCGGTAACATAGCCCGCCTTCGAACCTCGCTGTCATCCCGGACGTAGCGAAGCGAAGATCCGGGATGACGGTCGAGTGTCCGCGCCCTCAAGCGAGGCCAGCAAACAGCCCATGTCCCATCTCGTTCTCGAAGGCCTCGGCAAATCCTACGGCACGGCAGTTGCCGTCGAGGGGCTCGACCTTTCGGTCGCGCGCGGCGAATTCATCTCGCTGCTCGGCCCCTCCGGCTGCGGCAAGACCACGACGCTGCAGATGATCGCCGGCTTCGTGCCGGTCGATCGCGGCCGCATTCTGCTCGACGGCGGCGATCTCGGCAGCGTCGCCCCCAACAAGCGCGGCCTCGGTATCGTCTTCCAGAGCTATGCGCTGTTTCCGCATATGACCGTGGCGCAGAATATCGCCTTCGGGCTGGAAATGCGCGGTGTCGAGAAGGCGGAGCGCGAAAAGCGCACGCTGGAGGCGATGGCGCTGGTCGGGCTGAAGGGCTTCGAGGACCGCTATCCGCGCCGCATGTCGGGCGGGCAGCAGCAGCGCGTCGCATTGGCCCGCGCTCTGGTCATCAGGCCCTCGCTCCTGCTGCTCGACGAACCGCTCTCCAATCTCGACGCCAAACTGCGCGAGGAGATGCAGGGCGAACTGCGCCAGATCCAGCGCTCGATCGGCACGACCACGATCCTCGTCACCCACGACCAGCACGAGGCGATGGCGCTGTCCGACCGCATCGTCGTGATGAATCGCGGCCGCGTCGAGCAGATCGGCGCGCCCGATGCGGTCTATGGCGCGCCCGATACCGCCTTCGTCGCGAACTTCCTCGGCAAGACCAATGTCCTGTCAGTCACCGGCGATGGCCGTGGCCAGGTCACGATCGAAGCCCTCTCCGTGCCGCTTGCCGGCGCCCCATCAGGAACGCTGCGCATCGCCGTCCGTCCGGAGCGCCTCGGCTTCGCGGCGGAAAGTGCACCCGGCTTCGCCGCCCGCATCACCTCCCGCGTCTTCCAGGGCGCGCATTGGCTCTTGACGGCCGAGAGCGCCGCAGGACCGGTCACCCTGATCCGCCACAATGACGGCACGCCCGTCCCCGGCGAAGGCGAAAGCGTGACGCTGAGCTTCGGCCCCGGCGACGCCGCGCTACTGGCGGAGGGGGCAGGCTCATGAGCCCGGACGCCTCCGCCCGCACGACGCCCTATGGGATGACCGGCCCAGCCCTCGCCGTCTTCCTCGCCCTCGTCATCATCCCGCTCGGCATGACCGTGCTGCTCGCCTTCTACGACTGGGGCCAGTACAAGGGCATCGTCGCCGAGTTCACGCTGAAGAATTTCCGCGAGATCTTCAGCGACAGCTATTTCCTCGAAGTCTTCCTGCGCACGCTGCGCATCTCCGTACTGGTGACGCTCTTCGCCATCCTGATCGGCGTGCCCGAGGCCTATATCCTCAACCGCATGTCGCCGGCCTGGCGCGGCCTCTGCCTGCTCGCGATCCTCGGGCCGCTGCTGGTCTCGGTCGTGGCGCGCACGCTCGGCTGGGCGCTGCTGCTCGGCTCGAACGGCCTCGTCAACCGCGGGCTGATGGCGCTCGGCCTGATCGGCCAGCCGCTCGAATTCATGTTCACCGAGACCGGCGTGGTGATCGCGCTCGTCCATGTGCTGATCCCCTTCATGATCCTCGCAGTCTGGGCCTCGCTGCAGCGGCTCGATCCGCAGATCGAGAACGCCGCGCTCTCGCTCGGCGCCTCCCGCCTCACCATCTGGCGCCGCGTGATCCTGCCGCAGATCGTGCCGGGCATCCTCTCGGGCTCGATCATCACCTTCGCGCTGGCGGCAAGCGCCTTCGCCTCGCCGGCGATCATCGGCGGCAGGCGCCTCAAGGTCGCGGCGACACTGGCCTATGACGAGTTCCTGAACACACTGAACTGGCCGCTCGGCGCCGCCGTCGCCGTGCTCCTGCTCGCCGCCCTGGTCACCCTCACCGTCGGTACCAACCGGCTGGTCGAGCGCCGCTATTCACAGGTGTTCGAATGAGCCGCAACAGTCCCTTCGCCATCCTGTTCCACACGCTCTTCGTCGTCTTCATGCTGGCGCCGCTGGTCGTGGTCTGCCTCGTCGCCTTCACGCCGGAGGGTTATCTCTCGCTCCCGGGCCGGGTCTGGAGCCTGCGCTGGTTCAAGGCGATCCTCGACTATCCAGAGTTCCTGCGTGCCTTCCGCGACTCGCTCTGGCTGGCAGCGCTCTCCTCCACTGTCGCAATCGGGCTCGCGGTACCCGCCGCGCTCGCCATCGCCCGCTATCGCTTCCCCGGCCGCGAGGCGATGACGGCGCTCTTCATGTCGCCATTGATGGTCCCCCATGTCGTGCTGGGCATCGCCTTCCTGCGCTTCTTCACGCAGATCGGCCTCTCCGGGACCTTCCTCGGACTGGTGCTGAGCCATATCATCGTGATCCTGCCCTTCGCGCTCAGATTGGTCCTCGCCGCCTCCTACGGGATCGACCGGCGCATCGAGCACGCCGCGATCTCGCTCGGCGCGAGCCCGGCCGTCGTCTTCCGGCGGGTGACCCTTCCGCTGATCCTGCCCGGCGTCGTCTCGGGCTGGCTGCTCGCCGCGATCAATTCCTTCGACGAGGTGACGATGACCGTCTTCATCGCCTCGCCCGCCACCACCACCTTGCCCGTCCGGATGTTCCTCTACATCCAGGACAATATCGACCCGCTCATCGCAGCCGTCTCCGCCTGCCTGATCGCCCTGACCGCCATCCTGCTGATGGCGCTGGACAGGCTGTTCGGGCTCGACCGGCTGTTCGTCGGAACCGGAAAAGGCTGACGCCAGTGTCCACCACCATCAAAGAACCCGATGTCGCCGTGATCGGCGGCGGCGTGGTCGGCGGCGCCATCGCGCTCGGCCTCGCCTGCAACGGCGCCAAGGTCGCGATCCTCGACGAGGGCGACACCGCCTTCCGGGCCTCACGCGGCAATTTCGCGCTGGTCTGGGTGCAGTCCAAGGGCTTCGGCATGCCCGATTACGCGCTCTGGTCGCGCCGCTCCGCCGATAGCTGGCACGAACTCGCGGCGTCGCTGGCCGGCGAGACCGGGATCGACGTCGCCCATAGCCAGCCCGGCGGCTTCATGCTCTGCCTCTCGGAGGAGGAGCTCGACAAGCGCGTCGACGCGATGCGCCGCCTCCATAACAGCCGGCCGCTGACCGATTTCCCCTATGAGGTGCTCGACCATGCCGAGACGAAGCGGCGCCTCCCCGCGATCGGCAAGGACGTGGTCGGCTCGCTCTATTCCCCGCTCGACGGCCATGTGAACTCGCTGAAGCTGTTCCGCGCGCTGCGCGAGGCGACGGTCCGGCGCGGCGTCGACTACCGCCCGAACAGCCCGGTCGAGAGCATCATCCCGCGCGACGGCGGCTTCGCCATCACCGGCCCCTGGGGCGAAATGCGCGCCGGCAAGGTCGTGCTCTGCGCTGGCCTCGGCAATGCGCGCCTCGCCCCGATGGTCGGGCTCGATGCACCGGTGAAACCGAGCAAGGGCCAGATCATCGTCACCGAGAAGACGGAAGCCTTCCTGCACAACCCGATGGTCACGGTCCGCCAGACCGACGAGGGCGGCGTGATGATCGGAGACAGCCAGGAGGATCGCGGCTTCGACACCGTCGTCGGCCAGCCGATCATCTCGACCATGGCGGAGCGGGCGGTGAAGATGTTCCCGCGCCTCGCCGGCCTCAACGTGGTCCGAACCTGGTCGGCCTTGCGCGTGATGAGCCCCGACGGCTTCCCGATCTACGACCAGTCCGTGACCCATCCCGGCGCCTTCGTCGTCACCTGCCATTCCGGCGTGACGCTCGCCGCCAATCATGCCCTGACGCTCGCTCCGGCGATCCTTGCCGGCGTCTTGCCCGACAGCGTCGCCAGCTTCACCGCACGGAGGTTCCATGTTCCGGCCCATAGCTGACCTTGCCGCGAGCGGGGCGCTGAGCTTCACCTTCGACGGCCGGCCGATGACGGCGCGGGCGGGCGACACGGTCGCCGCAGCCCTGCTCACCAACGGCATCGTTGCTTGCCGCGAGACCCCGGTCTCCGACACGCCGCGCGCGCCCTATTGCCTGATGGGCGTCTGCTTCGACTGCCTCGTCGTCATCGACGGTATCGGCAACCGGCAGGGTTGCCTCGTCCCCCTCGCGGAGGGCATGCGAATCGAAACCCAGCACGGCCGCCGCCATCTCACGGAGGCCTCGGAATGACTCCGATCGCCAGCATCGAACAGCTCGCCGAGAGCTATGACCTCCTTGTCGTCGGCGCAGGTCCGGCCGGTCTCTCCGCCGCGGCGCGCGCTGCCGAGCTCGGCCTCTCTGTCCTGCTCGCCGACGAGAACCCGGCGCCGGGCGGCCAGATCTACCGCGCCGTGACCACGACGCCGGTGAAGAACCGTGCCATCCTCGGGGATGACTACTGGCGCGGGGGCGAGATCGTCGCGCGCTTCCAGCGCTCGACAGCCGTTTACGCCCCGCGCTGCACCGTCTGGTCGATCGGCCCGGACGAGACCGCGCCCGGCAGTTTCGAGCTCGGCCTCTCGCTCGACGGGAAGGCGCGCATCATCGGAGCGCGGCAAGTCATCCTCGCGACCGGCGCACAGGAACGCCCCTTCCCGATTCCGGGCTGGACCCTGCCCGGCGTGATGACCGCGGGCGCTGCCCAGATCGCGCTGAAATCCGCCGGCGCTATTCCCTCGGGGCGTACGGTCATCGCCGGCTGCGGCCCCCTGCTCTACCTGCTGGCGGGACAGCTTGCCGCTGCCGGCTGCCAGATCGCCGCCGTGCTCGACACGACACCCTCGGCCAATCGATCGAAGGCGCTCGGCGCGATCCCGGACTTCCTGCGCTCGCCCTATCTCGCCAAGGGCCTCAAGCTGATGCTGACGGCGCGACGCAAGCTGCGCTTCGTTTCCGGCGTGACCAGCCTGACCGCAACCGGGGAAGGAAAGCTCGCCTCAGTCCAGTTCGAGCAGGGCGGCCGCACCGGCACCATCGCCTGCGACACGCTGCTGCTGCATCAGGGCGTGATACCCAGCGTCAACTTCTCCAATGCCGCTGGCTGCGCCCATGATTTCGACATGGAACAGCATGCCTGGGTGCCGCGCGTCGATGCCTGGTTCGCCTCGACCGTGCCCGGCATCGCCATCGCCGGTGACGGCGCCGGCATCGGCGGCGCGGAAAGCGCAGCCCTGCGCGGCGAGATCGCAGCCTTCGGCGCGGCATCGCGCCTCGGGAAGCTGAACGAAGCCGAGCGCGATCGGCAGGCGGCGCCGGTCCGGACCGAACTGGACAAGAAATTGCGCGGCCGGCGCTTCCTCGACCTGCTCTACAAACCGGCGCCGCAATTCCTGGCACCGTCGAAGGACGAGACGATTGTCTGCCGCTGCGAAGAGGTCACGGCCGGCCAGATCCGCGACGCCGCCAAGCGCCTCGGCGTCACCGGCCCCAACCAGATGAAGGCTTTCCTGCGTTGCGGCATGGGCCCCTGCCAGGGCCGCCTCTGCGGCCCGACCGTGGTCGAGCTCATCGCCGAGACACGCGGCACGACCCCGGCCGAGACCGGCTATTACCGCCTGCGCCCGCCGATCAAGCCGGTGACGCTGGCCGAGCTCGCAGCCCTGCCGCAGACCGACGCCTCGGTGAAGGCGGTCGTGCGATGACCAAGGACCGTCGTAGCGCCGATGTCATCGTCATCGGCGGCGGCATCCATGGCTGCTCGACTGCAATGCATTGCGCGCTGCGCGGGCTCTCGGTCATCCTGATCGAGAAGGATCATGCCGGGCGCCATGCCTCCGGCGTCAATGCCGGCGGTGTCCGCCAGCTCGCCCGCCATGTCGCGGAAATCCCGCTTTCCAACGCCTCGATGGCGCTCTGGCACAATATCGCCGAGCTGGTCGATGACGATTGCGGCTTCACCAGCGACGGGCAGGTTCTGGTCGCCGAGGACGAAGCCGATCTCGAAGGTTGCCGAACCCGCGTCGCCGACCTGACCTTGCGCGGCTTCCACCATGAGGAGCTGATCGACGCCAAGGAATTGCGCGAGATCGTCCCGGCCGTATCCGAAACCTGCCCCGGCGGCGTGATCTCGCGCCGCGACGGTGCCGCGATTCCCCTGCGCGCAACACAGGCCTTCAAGCGCAAGGCCGAGAGCCTCGGCGTCACCATCCGCGAGGGCGTGCGCGTCACCAGGGTCGAGCAGGACGGCCCAAACTGGCGCATCGTCACCGATGCCGGCGCCTTCCTTGCCCCTCGCATCGTCAACGCCGCGGGCGCCTGGGCCGACCGCATCGCCAGCGATCTCGGCGAGCCCGTGCCGCTCTCGGTCATCGCTCCGATGCTGATGATCACCGCGCCACTGCCGGCCTTCATCAAGCCCGTGGTGATCCTGCGCGGACGAAAACTCTCCTTCAAGCAGTTCGACAACGGCACGGTGCTGATCGGCGGCGGCCATCTCGGCACCCCCTTGCGCGACGAGAACGTCACCCTGCTCGACTGGCGCAAGCTCGCGATCAGCGCCGCCACGGTCTGGGACCTCTTCCCGATCATGCGCGGCGCACCGATTGTACGCGCCTGGGCGGGCATCGAGGCCCGCATGCCGGACGACCTACCGGTTTTCGGCAAAAGCGCCAAACATGAGGGCGTCTATCACCAGTTCGGCTTCTCGGCGCACGGCTTCCAGCTCGGCCCCGGTGCCGGCGCCGTGATGGCCGAGATCATCGCGACCGGCCGCTCGAACGTGCCGATCGACGGCCTCGACATTGCCCGTTTCGCCTCCACCCACTGAGTTTCAACGCAGGAGAAGACCATGGCCATCAAGCGCTCCATCCGCACGCCCATCCAGAACCGCGTCGTCGAGACCGGAAACCTCGCCTTCGTCGGCGGCGTCGTAGCCGATGACACCACGCAGGGGATGGGCCCGCAGACCCAGAACATCCTCGGCAAGATCGAGGGCTATCTCGGCGAGGTCGGGCTCGACCGCAAGGCGATCGTCGCCGCCCAGATCTTCGTGACCGATCTCAAGCTGAAGAAGGAGATGGACGCGGTCTGGACCGGCTTCTTCGGTGAGGAAATGCCGACCCGCGCCACCGTCGGCGTCGCCGATCTCGGCGGCCCGTTGATCGAGATCGTCGTCACCGCCTCGCGCTGAGCCGCGTCATCGGCGGGAGCCTGCGACGGGTCCCGGCCGCCGCCCACGCGATCCCGTCAGCCTGAAACGGAAGCAGGAGCTTCCGGCGCCAGGCTGACGCGGTCGAGCTTCGGCGTCATCGTGTCGAGCAGAGGCAGGGCGGCCGCGCCGAGCGCCGCCGTCAGACGCCCGGTCCCGCCACGCTGGACGCGCGGGATCGTCCGCCCCGGCCGGTTCGCGACCGAGATCGGCAGCGGCGCCATCGCTGCTATCAGCGCATCGATCACCGTATCCGGCATCTCGCCTCCAAGGATGACGGTTTCCGGATCGAACAGGTTCTCCAGCGTCGTCACGATCGGTGCCAGCAACCTAGCCGCCTCCGTAATCCAGCCGATCAAGGCGGGATGTCCCTGCGCGTGCAGGCGCGCAACCTCCTCCGGCCCGGCACCGGCGATCCCGGCCTCGCGCAAGGTCTCCGCCAGCGCATGGAAGGAGGCATAGCGTTCGAGGCAACCATGCCCGCCGCAGGCGCAGGCGCGGCCATCGCGAACGACGGGGATATGGCCGATCTCGCCGGCATTGCCGAAGGCGCCGCGATAGGGCTGACCGGCGACAATGACCCCGAGCCCGAGTCCGGCGCCGAAATAGATCTGGCAGAAATGGCGCAGATTGCGGCCAAGCCCATGGAGATGCTCGCCAACCGCGGCCGCATTGGCGTCGTTCTCGATCACCACCGGCGTGTTCAGGGCGTCCTGCAGAAGCTGCGCTGCATCCTGCCCGGCCCAGCCGGGCAGGGGCGAGGTGCCGACCGAGTTCATGCCCTCGATCTCGAAGGGGCCGGGCATCACCACACCGCAGCCGAGCAGGCGCTCGGGCAGGCCGGCTTCGCGTCGCACCGCAGCCAGTTCCGCCGCAGCCGTCTTCTGCACGCCCGCAACGGTCGTGTCCGCGAGCGGCGCGATGCGCTGCGCCCTGATCCGCCCGGCAAGGTCGACGAGAACCGTGGTAACGTGATCGGCCGCGATCTCCATCCCGGCCGTCATCCCGCCCTCGGGATTGACGGCGAATTCGACCGGCGGCTGGCCCCGCGCCGTCCGGCGCCGGCCAAGCTCAATGAGGAAGCCTTCTTCGACCAACTCGGCGACGATGTTGGAGACCGCCTGGGCCGTGAGTTTCGTCAGCACCGCGATATCGGACCGGCCGAGCTGCCCGTGCTGGCGCACGGTTTCCAGAACCACACGGCGGTTATGGCTGCGCGTTCGCTCGGGATTGGTGCCGACGGCGACGCTGCGGGACGGAGGGACGGGACGGTTCGGCATAGGCGGTCACGCGAGGGCGGGGGAACAGCCTGCTCCGGCAATTAATCCAACTCAAGTGAATTAATTGATTGACAGCCGCGGGCCGCGGAGACGACGATACCGGCGAGCCTCCCGAATGCCGTCCGCCGGCAGGGACGGAGGACGCTGAAATCAGGGGAGAGGGTCATGCGCGGCTTACGCGGGATGCTGTTGGGTCTGATGGTCTCGGTCGGCGCGATCGCCGGCGCGAAGGCGCAGACCGTCGAGATCGAATACTGGCAGTATGTCTTCGACGCGCGCGTCAAGGCGATGAACGAGCTGATCAAGCGCTTCGAGGCCGCCAACCCGAACATCAAGGTCAAGCAGACGACCTTCCCCTATGCCGACTACCAGACCAAGATCGCCGCGGCGATGCCCGCCGGCCAGGGCCCGGATGTCGTGCAGCTCTTCTATGGCTGGCTCGACAATTTCGTCGGCGCCAAGTTCATCCAGCCGCTACCGCGCGACGCTTTCCCGCCCGCCGCGATCGAGAAGGAATTCTATCCGATCGTCTCGGCGATGAAGCGCGACGGCGAGTATTACGCGCTGCCGACGGCGGTGCGCTCGCTCGCGCTGTTCTACAACAAGAAACTCTTCCAGGAGGCCGGGCTCGACCCGAACACGCCGCCGAAGACCGTCGACGAATTGCTCGACTTCGCCAAGAAGACGACCAAGCGTGACGGCGCCGACAACATGCTCTCGGCCGGCATCACGCTCGACTTCCCCGGTCAGGACTATCATTGGTGGCGTGAGACGCTGCTGCGCCAGAATGGCGGCGCGCCCTATAGCGACGACAACAAGACCGTGACCTATGACAGCGAGGCCGGCGCCAAGTCGCTGAACTGGTATGCCGATCTCCAGCGCGTCCACAAGGTCGGCCAGGTCGGCTTCATGGACGAGGGCCAGGCCGCCTTCCGCGCTGGCCGCGCCGCGATGACGGTCGACGGCTCCTTCCGTCTCGGCGCCTTCGGCGGCATCAAGGCCTTCGAATGGGGCGTCGCCGAGCTGCCCGCTTCGGCCGACGGCAAGAAGGCAAATTTCGCCAGCTACTGGGTCAACGGCATCACCACCAAGCCGACCGGCGAGAAGCTGGAAGCGGCCAAGAAGTTCCTCGCCTTCGTCACCACGCCCGAGGCGATGCAGCTCTGGCTCGAGACCGTCGGTGAATTGCCGGCCCGCAAGGCCGCAGCCGAGACCGAGAAGAACCTGAGCAACCCGATCTATGGACCGTTCCTCAAGGCGCTCAACTACTCGCACGCCACGGTCTTCGTCGACGAGATGGCCCAGCGTCAGGTCTCGCTCGACATGCTCAACCGCGTTCTGCTGCAGAACCAGGACGCCAAGGCCGCGCTGGCCGAGGCCGCCAAGGCCGAGCAACCCATCCTCGACCGCTTCTACAAGAAGTGATGTGGACCGGACGCCGGATCGGATTGTCGCGATGAACGCCTCTTTGTCTCGTGTCGATGCGCAATCCGGCGCCCGTCTCTTCTCGGGCCTCGGCATGCGCCAGAAGCAGGTCCTCTGGGCCTGGTCTTTCCTGGCCGTGCCGGTGCTGTTCTATGCGGTGGTGCGTTTCTATCCGACGCTGGAAGCCTTCTGGATTTCCACCACCAACTGGAATCTGCTGACCAAGCCCTCCTTTGTCGGGCTGGCCAACTTCAAGCGCCTCCTAGCCGACCCCGTGTTCTGGAAGGTCTTCGGCAACACCGCGCTCTACCTGCTGCTGGGCACGCCGATCAGCCTGCTGCTCGCCTTCACCATCGCCTATCATCTCGACCGCGTGCGCCTCCTGCACGGCTTCATCCGGGCTTTGTATTTCCTGCCCTTCCTGACCACCGCCGCAGCGATGGCCTGGGTCTGGCGTTGGTTCTACCAGCCGGTGCCGATCGGCCTGTTCAACAATCTGCTCGCCGGCATCGGCATCGCCCAGCAGCCCTTCCTGCGCTCGACCACGCAATCGCTGCCCGCCGTGCTCGCACCGGCGATCTGGGCCGGTCTCGGCTTCCAGGTTGTGATCTTCATGGCAGGCCTGCGCGCCATCCCGACGACCTATTACGAGGCCGCCCGCATCGACGGCGTCTCGAACGGAACGATCCTGCGGCGGATCACCCTGCCGCTTCTCAAGCCGACGATCGTCTTCCTCGTCGTCTTCTCCTCGATCGGGTTCCTGCGCATTTTCGATCAGGTCTACAATATGACCAGCCAGACGAGCAGCGATCCCGGCGGGCCGCTGAACGCGACCAAGCCGCTCGTGCTGATGATCTACCAGACCGCCTTCTCCTCCTTCGACATGGGCTATGCCGCGGCCCAGACCGTCGTGCTCTTCCTCGTGCTGCTCGTGGTCTCGCTGCTGCAGCTTCGGCTGCTGAAGGACCGCTGATGAGCGCCGCCGCCTCCCCCATGGCCCTGCGCCTCGAACCTGGCCGCATCATCGCCTGGCTGCTGCTCTTCGGCGGCGGCCTGCTGATGGTGACGCCGCTCGCCTTCATGTTCGCGACCTCGCTGAAGGATTCCTCCGAGATCTACGATCTCGCCTTCTTCCCGGCCCATCCGACGCTCGGCAACTACGTAACCGTGCTCTCGGACGGCCGCTTCCTGCGCTGGTTCGCCAATTCCTTCGGCATCGCCACCGCGGTCACGCTCTCGAACGTCTTCTTCGACAGCCTCGTCGGCTACACTCTGGCGAAGTTCCAGTTTCGCGGCCGCTATCTCGTCTTCATCGCCATCCTCTCGACGCTGATGATCCCGACCGAGATGCTGGTCATCCCGTGGTATGTCATGGCCAAGAACTTCGGCTGGCTCGACAGCTACTGGGGCATCATGTTCCCGGGCATGATGACGGCTTTCGGCACCTTCCTGATGAAGCAGTTCTTCGAGACCGTGCCGAACGACTTCCTCGAAGCCGCCCGCATCGACGGCCTCAACGAATTCGCGATCTTCTGGCGCATCGCCCTGCCGCTGGTGACGCCGGCCCTCTCGGCGCTGGCGATCTTCACCTTCCTCAGTAACTGGACCGCCTTCATCTGGCCGCTGATCGTGACGACTTCCAAGGAACTCTACACCTTGCCGGTCGGCCTCACGAGCTTCGCGGTGGAATCGCAGGTCCAGTGGGAGCTGATCATGACGGGCGCTGCGCTCGCTACCTTGCCGACGCTGACGGTCTTCCTGCTGCTCCAGCGCTATATCGTGCGCGGCGTGGTCCTCGCCGGTCTCAAGGGCTGATTGCCATGACGATGAACGATCCACGGGCGAATGACACGTCCGTCTTCCCCGATCCCGTCTACAAGGAAACCGTGCTGCGCCCGCTCTTCGACGGCGCCAAGACGCATCACGTCCAGAGCTTCCGCGCCATCGACCGCGCCCATCTCGTGATGCTCGCCGAAACCGGCATCCTGCCGCGCGCCGCCGCAGGCCGCATCGCCCGCGCGCTCGACACGATCGATGCCGAGATCGACCCGGCCACGTTGAGCTATGACGGCACGGTCGAGGATTACTTCTTCCTGACCGAGGCTGAGCTGAAGAAGCGCCTGCCGGCCGATGATGCCGGGCGCCTCCATACCGGCCGTTCGCGCAACGACATCGACCACACGCTGTTCAAGCTCGCGCTGAAGCCGCGGCTCGACCATATGGCCGGCCTGCTGCGCGCGCTGATCACCGCGACCCTCGACCTCGCCGAGCGCGAAAAGGCGACATTGATCGTCGCCTATACCCATGGCCAGCCTGCCCAGCCGACCACCTTCGGCCATTATCTCTCGGCCGCGATCGAGGTGATGCTGCGCGACCATGAGCGACTGGTGCAGGCGCGCGCCTTGCTCGACCTCTCGCCGATGGGCGCCGCCGCGATCACCACTTCAGGCTTCCCGCTGGATCGCGCCCGCGTCGCGCATCTGCTCGGCTTTTCGGGCCCGCTGCAGAATTCCTATGGCTGCATCGCCGCAATCGACTACCTGACCGCGACCTACAGCGCGGTCGAGCTCGTCTTCCTGCATCTCGGCCGCCTGATCCAGGATTTGCAGGTCTGGACCGCCTTCGAGGTCGGCCAGCTCTATGTGCCCAATGCCTTCGTGCAGATCTCCTCGATCATGCCGCAGAAGCGCAATCCGGTGCCGATCGAGCACCTGCGCCACCTCGCGTCGCAGACCGTGGCGCGCGCCCGGATGGTCCGGGACATCGTCCACAACACGCCCTTCACCGACATGAACGACGCCGAGGGCGAAACCAACGAAGCCGGCTATCAGGCCTTCGCGACTGCTGAGCGCGTGCTCAGCCTTCTCGCAGCGCTGCTGCCGGCGTTGCAGGTCGACGGCCGGCGCGTCGCCGAGAACATCCGGCGCTCCTGCATTACCATCACCGAGCTGGCCGACACGCTGGTCCGGTCGGAAGGCCTCTCCTTCCGCACCGCCCATGAGATCGCCGCCGATGTCGCGCGCGCCGTGGTCGCGGCCGATGGCGACCTGCCGCGCGACGGCTATGCCCCGTTCCGCAAGGCTTTCCGCGAACACGCCGGCCGCGAGCCGCAATTGAACGAGGCTGCCTTCGCGGAGGCCGTCTCGCCCGAGCATTTCGTCGCGGTGCGCGAGCGCTTCGGCGGGCCGGGGCCGCAAGCTCTCGCCGCCGCCTTCGCCGGCTATCGCGGCGTCCTCGTGGCGGCAGGCCTCGCCGCGACCGCGACCGCTGCGCGCGAGGCTTCCGCGCGCCATGAACTCGACGCCGCCGTCGCGGATCTGATGGGAGCAGCCTGATGGCGGGTATCGAGCTTCAGGGGCTGGTCAAGCGCTACGGCAAGACGCAGGTCGTCCACAGCATCGACCTCGCCATCGAGGACGGCGAATTCGTCGTCTTCGTCGGTCCGTCCGGCTGCGGCAAATCGACGACGCTCCGCATGATCGCCGGCCTCGAGGAGATCGACGGCGGCACGATCACGATCGCTGATCGCCCTGTGAACCGGCTGGAGCCGAAGGAGCGGAACATCGCCATGGTGTTCCAGAACTACGCGATCTACCCGCATATGAGCGTCGCCGAGAATATCGGCTTCGGCCTCTATACGGCGAAGCTCGACAAGGCCGAGAAGCGCCGTCGCATCGAGGAAACGGCACGCATCCTCGGCCTCGAACCGCTGCTCGAACGCAAGCCTTCGGCATTGTCCGGCGGCCAGCGCCAGCGCGTCGCCATCGGCCGCGCCATGGTGCGCGATCCCTCTGCCTTCCTGTTCGACGAGCCGCTCTCCAATCTCGATGCGCAGTTGCGCGCCCAGATGCGGCTGGAGATCAAGCGCCTGCACCAGCGGCTCGGCCGCACCATCGTCTTCGTCACCCATGACCAGGTCGAGGCGATGACGCTGGCCGACCGGATCGTGGTGATGCGCGACGGCCGCATCCTCCAGGTCGGCGCGCCGATGGAGCTTTACGAGAAGCCGGCGGACGTCTTCACCGCCCGCTTCATCGGCTCTCCGACGATGAACATCCTGCCGGCCAGGACGACCACCGCCGATGGCAAGGCGGCGCTGGAGCTCGCGGGCAACAGCATCGCCCTGCCGCCCCGCCCGACGCCGCCTCCCGCCAACGTGCTGATCGGCGTGCGCCCACAGGAACTGCGCGTGCTCGCTCCCGGCGAAAGCGCCGATCTCGTCCTCACCGGCAAGGTCGCGGTGGTCGAGCCGCTTGGTTCGGAGAGCTTCGTCCATGTCGAGCATGGCGATGGCCTGATCCTCGCCTCGGCCTCTGCCAAGGCGCCGCCGGTCGTCGGCCATGAGGTTCGCCTCGGCGCCGGTATCGACGCCTTGCGCCTGTTCGACGCGGCGACCGAGCGCGCCCTATGAGCGCCGGGCGCGACCTCGTCCTCAGCATCGGCCGGCTCTACTGCGACATCGTCTTCCGCGGGCTCGATGCGATGCCGCGCCTCGGCGAGGAACGCTTTGCCGAGAGCGTCGCGATCGTGCCGGGCGGCGGCGGCTTCATCACGGCCGCCCATCTCGCCGCGCTCGGCCTGCGCGCCGGCCTGCTCGCCCGCATCGGCACGGACCCGCTCTCCGGCACGCTCGCGCCCGCGCTGGCCGATAGCGGCGTCGATCTTCGCTGGCTCGAACGCACGCCCGAGGCCGGCCCGCAGCCGACCGTCGTCATGGTGCAGGACGGCGAGCGCGCTTTCCTGTCGCGGCGCGCCGGCAGCGCCCGCCCGGCGACGCTGGATGCGGCCCTCGCCGACCCCGCCGCGCGCCATCTCCACATCGCCGAATTCGCAACGCTCGCCGAAATCCCCGATCTGATCGAGACCGCGAAAGGCGCCGGCCTCACCGTCTCGCTCGATCCGAGCTGGGACGACGACTGGATCCGCCGGCCCGACCTGATCGAGCGCGCCGCGGGCGCCGATATCTTTCTGCCCAACGCCGCCGAAGCGCGCGCCATTGCGGGTTGCGATGACCTCGATGAAGCCGGAAGCCGCCTCGCCGGCCACTTCCCCGTCGTGGTGGTCAAGGACGGCGGCAACGGCGCACGGTTGTTCCAGCGCGGCAACGCCTTCCCGCTTCCCGCGCCCGAAGGCGGGCCGGTTCTCGATACGACCGGCGCCGGCGACGCCTTCAATGCCGGTTTCCTCGCCGCCTGGCTCGCCGGGCGCCCATCGCAGCAGGCCCTGGCCGAAGGCATCGCCTGCGGCACCCTCTCGGTACGGTCGGTCGGCGGCGCCGGAACGCGGCTCGACCACACCGATGTCGACACCATGAGTCGAAACCTGCTGCGTAGTCACGACCGGATCGATGCCTGAAGCTCTCCTCACCCGCGAGGCGGCGGAAGCGGCCGATGTCGCCGCTCGCCAGATCGCGATCAACGGCGAAGCCGTGGCGCTGCTCGGCGACCGCCTGCGCCGACGCAAGCCCGCCTTCATCGCGACCTGCGCCCGCGGATCCTCCGACCATGCCATGACCTATGGCAAGTATCTGCTGGAGCGGACGCTCGGCCTGCCCGTTGCCTCGCTTGGCCCAAGCCTGGCTTCCGTCTATCGTGGAGAGATCGACCTTTCCGGTGCGGTCTTCATCGCGGCCTCCCAATCCGGCCGTAGCCCGGACGCGCTGCAATTGACCGAAACGGCCAAGCGCGGCGGCGCGCTGACGATCGGCCTGATCAATGACATGCAATCGCCGCTCGCCGGACTGGTCGATGTCGCCCTGCCCCTTGCCGCCGGTCCCGAAACCAGCGTTGCCGCGACCAAGAGCTTTATCGCCACCGGTATCGCGCTCCTGCATCTCACGGCCGCCTGGAGTTGCGAGCGCGACCTGTCCGATGCGCTGGTCCGGTCGCCCGAGTTGCTTCGGCAAGCCGGCCTCTGCGACTGGTCGCCCTTCTTCGGACATCTGAAGGACGCGACCAGCCTCTATGTCATCGGCCGCGGTCTCAGCCTCGGCATCGCCCAGGAAATGGCGCTGAAGTTCAAGGAAACCTGCCGCATCCATGCCGAGGCCTTCAGCGCAGCGGAGGTGCTGCATGGCCCGCTGGCGCTGGTCGGGCCGGGCTTCCCGGCGTTGGTACTTGATCCCGCCGACGAGGGCAGCGACAGCACGCTCTCGGTCGCCCGCAGCTTCACGGCCCTCGGAGCAGATGTCGCCTATGCAAGCGCCGAAGTCGCGCCGGGCATCGCCTTGCCCGTGCCGTTGGAGACGCCCGCCGTGCTGATGCCGCTCCTGCAGGCGCGCGCCTTCTATGGCGGCATCGCTGCGCTGGCCAAGGCGCGCGGGCTCGACCCCGACCGGCCGCCTCACCTTCGCAAGGTCACGCAGACGCTGTAAGCGCCGGCCGGGTACCGGGCGAGGTTCCATTGAGACGCAGCGTGCTCTAGATCTGGCTCAGACCCACGCCCTGGATCGTCAGCTCATGAAACAGCCGCTCACGCCCGCTTCGCTCGCCCCGCCCTTCGGGCAGTACTCCCATGGCATGAAGGCCGATGCGCAAGGTGTCCTCGTCACCTCCGGCCAGCTCGGCATCAACAGCGACGGCAGCGTCCCTGAGGATGCCGGCGCGCAGGCCCGCATCTGCTTCGAGAGCATCGCCGCGATCCTGCGGCAGGGCGGCCTGTCGATGACGGATATCGTGCGCCTCAACGCCTTCGTGACCGACCGCAAGCATATGCCGGCCTATATGAAAGCGCGCGACGTGGCTTTGGCCGATTGCCCGGTCAAGCCCGCCTCGACGCTGGTGATCGTCTCCGGCTTCAGCCGGCCGGAATTCCTGGTCGAGGTCGAGGCGACGGCCGTCTACTGAACCCGCCGCCCCTCTCGCGGGCGCTCAGTGAGCGCCAGCTTTGACGAAATTGGCGAGCTCCGGCGTCTGCGGATTGGCGAAGAGTTCCTTCGACGGCCCGCTCTCCCAGATCAGGCCCTGGTGCATGAAGACGGTGGTATCCGCGACAGTGCGCGCGAAATTCATCTCATGCGTCACCAGCAGCATGGTCATGCCGCCCTTCGCGAGCTTCTCCATGACAAGCAGCACTTCTCCAGTGAGCTCCGGATCGAGCGCCGAGGTCACCTCGTCGAACAGCATGACCTTGGGCTGCATCGCCAGAGAACGGGCGATCGCGACGCGCTGCTGCTGGCCGCCCGAGAGGTTGTCCGGGTAGCTGTCGAACTTCTCGGAGAGGCCGACCTGCGCCAGCACCTCCTTGGCGAGTACCAAGGCCTGCGCCTGCGGCACATTCTTGGTGATGCGCGGCGAGAGCATGATGTTCTGCCCCACCGTGAGATGCGGGAACAGGTTGTAGCTCTGGAAGACGATGCCGACATCCTTGCGCAATTCGCGCAGCTTCGTCGGATCTTGGGTCATCGTATGGCCGGCGACCTCGATCTTGCCGGCGTGGAAGGTCTCTAGGCCGTTGATGCAGCGCAGCAGCGTCGACTTGCCCGAGCCCGAGCGGCCGATGATCGCGACGACCTGCCCGGCATCGACGCTGAGCGAGACGCCTTTCAGCACTTCGAGAGCGCCGAAGCGCTTGTGGATGCCTTCAATGAGAACGGCTGGCATTCATCACCTTTTCGAGATGGCGGCTGAGCCGGGAGAGCGGGAAGCAGATCGCGAAATAGATTGCCCCGACCAGCGTGAAGATCTGGAAGGCCTGGTAGGTCGCGTTGTTGACCAGCATGCCAGCGCGCATCAGGTCTACGAAGCCGACGACCTGCACGATCGAGGTGTTCTTCACGAGCTGGACCAGGAAGCCGACCGTCGGCGGCAGCGAGATGCGGATCGCCTGCGGCAGGATGACATGGCGGTAGGTCTGCGCGGTCGTATGTGCCAGCGAGGCCGAGGCCTCCCATTGCTGGCGCGGCACGGATTCGATCGAACCGCGCCAGATCTCGGCGAGATAGGCCGAGACATAGATCGACAGCGAGGCCGAGGCCGCGAGGAAGGGCGGCAGTTCGATGCCCAGCGCCGAGAGCCCGTAGTAGCTCATGAACAGCACCATCAGCACCGGGATCGACTGGATCACCAGGATGTAGCCGGCCGCGAAGCGGCGCAGCCAACGCAGCCGCGACAGGCGCATGATCGCGAAAGCGCCGCCGAGAATGCTGCCGATGAAGAAGGCGATCGCGGTCAGCGCCAGCGTCCAGCCGGCGGAGCGCAGAATGAAGAGGGCCTCTGGCCAACCGAAGGTCTGCATCAGGCGGCCTCCCCATGCGCTTCGGTGAGGCGGGCAAGGCCCGACACCTGCGGGAAGAGCTTCCGGCCGAGCCAGTTCAGGAAGAGTTTGAACGAGAGCGCCAGCACGAGATACAGCACGGTGACGACGATATAGGTCTCGAACGAGCGGAACGTATCCTGCTCGATGATCGCCGCCGTGCCCGACAATTCCTGCACCGAGACGAAGGAGCAGATACTGGAGGCCAGCATCATCAGCACGAACTGGCTCGACAGCGCCGGCCAGACCCGGGCGAAAGCCGGCTGCAGCACGACATGCTTCAGGACCTGCCATTTCGTCATGGCGAGCGCCAAGCCTGCCTCGATCTGCGATTTATGGATGGAGTCGACACCGGCGCGGATGATCTCGGTGGCATAGGCCGCGAGATTGAGCGTCATCGCCAGGACCGAGGCTTCGAGCCCGTTGAGCCGGATGCCGAGCTGCGGCAACCCGAAGAAGATCATGAAGAGCTGCACCAGGAACGGCGTGTTGCGCATCAGCTCGACATAGGCGTCGACGACATAGCCGGCCCAGCTCCCGGCGAGGCTGCGCAGCGCGGTCATCGCCGTCGCCAGCACGAGGCCGAGCGCGATCGCGACGAAGGACAGCGCGATCGTCAGCCAGACCCCATTGAGGATCATCGGCCATTTGGAAAAGACGTCTTGGAAGAGCAACGGCGCGCTCCTTCGTCCGGGAGGGTCGACGAGGGGTCGCCGGCGCGCTCATGCTGCGCGCCGGGACATCAGCGGATCCGATCGGAAGACCCGATCAGGACGTCGGATCAGAAGGTCGGCAGCGGCGGCAGCGGGCTGCCGACCCACTTCTGGGCGATCGCGTCGAGCTCGCCGTTCTGCTTGACATAGTAGATGAAGTTGTTGAGCCACTGGCGCAGCTCATAGGCGTCCTTGCGCATGGTCATCGAGTTCGGCTGCACGCCGAAGACGAACTTGAGTTCGGTCTCGGTCTCGCCGCGCGCCTTCATCGCCGCATTGGCCTGCGCGTCCGGGCCGGCAATGGCCTGGACCTGGCCGGAGAACAGCGCCTGCATCGTGGTGGCGTCGTCCTCGAAGCGCAGGATGGTGAGGTTCAGTTCCTTCTCGCGGTTGGTGAACTCGCGCTCGACGCTGGAGCCGCGGTTGACACCGACCTTCATGCCCTTGAGATCAGCCCAGGTCTTGATGGCGACGCCCTTCTTCGCATAGACGCCGGTCTGGAAGGCGCTGTAGGGGATCGAGAACATCACCGCCTTGGCGCGCTCCGGCGTCGGGGCCAGCGTCGCGACAAGGAAGTCGACCTTGTTGGCTTCCAGCGCGGGAATGCGGGCCGGCGGCGTCAGCTGCACCATCTCGACCTTCACGCCGAGATATTTGCCGATCAGCGCGATGACGTCGGCATCGTAGCCGATGGCGTTACCCTGCGAGTCGACCGAGCCGTAAGGGGGGGCGCCGATCAGCACGCCGATCTTCACCGAGCCGCGCTTGATGATGTCGGTGACCGTCTGGGCCGAGGCCTGGCTGGCGGCAAGCAGGCCGGCGCCGAGCGCCAGCGCCATGCCGGCAATCTTGAGATGCTTGAGCATTTTCACCTGGTGTCTCCTCTGCTGCGGCAGCGCCGCTTGTCGTGGCCCGGCTTCTTCTGGCCGGTTGTTGAAGAACCTGATTGCGCCGGCAGCGTCAGGCGCCGGGGCGCACGACATTGACGAGCGGCTCGCCGGCGAAGCGGCGCTTGATATTGTCGGCAATGACCCCCTGCCGGCGGCTGATCGTGCCGCTCGTCCATCCGGACATATGCGGCGTCATTAAAACGTTTGAAAGCTCGTGGAAAGGCAGATTTGCAGGCAGGGGCGTGCTGTCCCCAGCGCTGGGATAGCGATACCAGGTGTCGATGATCGCCCCACCGATCCGACCGGTCTTCAGGGCGTCGAACAGCGCCTGCTCGTCGATGGTCGGGCCGCGCCCGACATTGATCACGACGGCATTCGGCCGCATCGCCGCGAAGGCGGCCGCGCCGACGATGCCCTTGGTCTCCGCGGTGAACGGCACGGAGACGACGACGACATCGACCGAGCCGCAGAATTCCGCGAGCGCATCGAGCGTGAAGGCGCGGTCGACCAGGGTCGAGGTCGGCACGGCGCTGCGATTGGCGACATGCACCTTCATCTCGAAGGACTTGGCCCGCGCCGCGATGGCCTTGCCGATATGGCCGAAGCCGAGGAGGCCGATGGTCTGGCCGGCGATCTCGCCATGGACGCGCTCGGGCGCGCCGGCCCAATAAGCCCAATCGCCCTGGCGCAGGCGCCGGTCGGCATCGGCCAGCGGCACGTTGCGCGCCAGCAGCGCCGCCATGACATATTCCGCGATCGCCTGCTCATGGCCGAAGCAGTTGCAGACGGCGGCCGAGGCTGGCAGCGCCGCGAGATCGACCATGTCGTAGCCGGCACCCGGCACATGGAAGAGCTTGAGCCCGGCGGGTTGCGGCAGGCCGGCATCGAACTTCACACCGATGATGACCTCGGCCTCGGCATAGGCCCTCTGATCGGCACCCTCTTCGAGATGGTCGGGCAGGAGCCGGATCTCGGCCTTGTCGCCGACCAGCCCGGCGAAGCCGTGGCTGAAGGAGGCGGCGTTCTCGCCGTGGAAGACAATGCGCATGGTCCGGTAATCCCTTCCGTCAGATCTTCAGCAGCGGCTCGACCCTGCAATCCAGCAGGGACGGGTCGATCACCGCTTCCATCTCGTCGAACATGCCGTCCACGAAGCCGATCAGCGCATCGGAGGCGGCGACCGCCTCATCCGCCCGGCGCGCCGCAATGGCGTTCAGCACCGCGATATGGTGGTCGATCGAAACCGCGAGGCCGACCCGCTGCGGCATGGCGCTGTGGTAGATGAAACCGATGCGCCGGAAGATCGTGTGCAGCGGGCGCAAGGTGTGCTGAAGGAAAGGCTCGGCCGCAGCGGAGAGCACAGTCTCGTCGATGCGACGGTCCAGCGTGTTGAACTCGGCCAAGCTCAGGCTGTCCCTGCGTTCGCGCAGCAGGCGCTCGATATGCAGGAGTTGGTTGCGATGGGAGGGGCCGGCCCGCTCGGCCGCGAGCCCGATGACGAAGCGTTCGAGATCGCGGCGCAGCCGCAGCAGCACGCGCTCACGCGCCAGGTCGATCGGCGCAACCTGCAAACCGTGCCGCGGGCGGATGACGATCAGCGTATCCGCCGCCAGCCTATTGACGGCGTGATGGACCGGCGTGCGGCCATAGCCGGTCATGTCCTGAAGGTCCTGCAGCGACAGGAAGCGGCCCGGCGGCAATTCGCAGGTGATCAGCAGCGCCTCGATGCGCTCATAGGCGAGTTCGAACAGGTTGACGCGGTTGCGCCGCTTCGGCGCAGGCGTATCCTCGGCCTGTCGGGGTTGGACCGCGCTGTGCGCCATCCCGGTTTCCTCCTCAAGGGCGCTCTTGACCGGCACTCATTAGAAGGAAGCGTAGACATGTTGTGAAATTTTACAAGGGGGCGTTTCTCTCTGGGAGAGCCCCCTCGATAAAGCATGGAACGGAGCTGCTGCGCCGCTTGACCGGGATGACGACGCTTCCTGTCAGACGCCGGCGCCGCCTAGCCCCCGCTACCCCACAACGCATGTACGGATTGCACGATGGCGAAGACGCTGACCGCGAGCAGGATCATGATCGCGACGACGCGGTAATGGCGCTGCAGGGCGGAGCGGAACAGGCGCGTCCCGATCAGCTGTCCGACAAACAGCGCGGGGATGGTGGCGGCCGCCAGCAGCGCCGTCGACGATCCCAAAAGTCCGGATGCGCCCGCGAAGCCGAGCGCAACCGTGTCTGACAGCAGGAAATACAGCACGATCGAGGCGCGCCCGACATGCATCGCCGTCTGGGCATTGAGGTAGAACAGCACGACAGGCGGACCACTCATCGCCGCGGCGCCGTTAAGCAGGCCGGAGAGGATACCGACGCCGAAGGTTGCGGGCACTCCCGGCTCGCGACTCGCCTTCAGGCCGGCGGCCAACGCGCAGGTCGTCGCGAGCACGACGAGCGCGATCACGAGGCGCATCACGTCGGCCGGCAAAGCCGCAAGGCCATAGAGGCCGATCGGTGTCGCCAGCAAGGCCCCTGCGACGAGCAGCAGCACGGAGCGCAGATGCGCGGAACGCCACAGGCCGGGCAGCAATTGCAGGCTGCCCACCACTTCGAGCAGCAGCACCATCGGCACGGCGGTGACGGGGTCAGCGATAAGGGCGAGCAGCGGCACCGCCACCAGCGCGAAACCGAAGCCGGTATAACCGCGCATGATCGCCGTCAGGAAGACGACGAGGACACAGGCCGAAACCTGCCCCGTGCTGAACGGTCCCAGCAACCCGGCGATCGTCATGAGCCCCCCACGAATAGACCAGGGCCGTATGGGCGTGGCCGAACCGTCTGCCTAGAGCAATTCCGGCAAAGCTGCTTAGCGGCTTTGCGCGAAATCAAAACGGTCCGGCGACAGCTTCGGCAGGCAAGCCATGCAGGCACGGCCTCAGCGGGAGGCGCCGGCCTCCAGCAGCGCGACCATCGCGGTGTATCCCCGCGCGCGGGCATGCTGCAGCGGTGTGACGCCTTGCCTGTCCGCGAGATTGTGATTGGCACCGGCCGCGAGCAGCGCCCGCACGGTCTCGACATGGCGCTGGCCGCCATCGCCGAGAATCACGGCTTCGATCAGGGCGGTCCAGCCGAGATTATTGACATGGTCGAGCGGCGCGCCAGCCACGATCAGCTCGCGGACGATACCGTCATGGCCGAGATGGGCGGCGGCGATCAGCGCCGTGCCGTCATAGCGGCTGGTGATCAGCTTGGCCGAAGCGCCCGAGGCCAGGAGAGCCTTCAGCGCCGGAACATCGTCGGTCACGGAGACGATGGTGACCGCATCATAGCGCTGATTGTCGAACAGGCCGGGATCGGCCCCGGCCGCGATCAGCGCGCGGATCGCCCCGACCTGCCCGCGGAAGGCGGCGACATGCAGCGGCGTGCGGCCGTTGCCGTCGCATGCGTCGAGTTTCTCCCCAGCCTGCACGAGACTGCGGATCGCCACGACATCGCCGGAAGCCGCAGCGGCGTGCAGGCCGCGATAGGCGGCGAGCTCGGCAGCATCGGGCGGCGTCTGCGCGATGGCTCGGCCGGCCAGGGTGGTCGCGACCAGCGCCACGACGATCAGCAACATCCTCGCCATTGCGGCGCTCCCCAACGCGAAGGCAGGCGGCCGCTTCCGCAACCGCCTGCCTCGTTTCAGCTCTGGCCCAGGCTCAGCGCAGCTTGGCCTTCACCTTCTCGATGCCGGCATTGGCGCATTCCTCGTCGAGCAGGCCGTTGGGGGCGCCGCCGACGCCGACCGCGCCGATCACTTCGTCGCCGACCTTGACCGGCACGCCGCCGCCGAGCAGCAGGAAGCCCTCGATCGCGGCCACGTTGCGCTGGGCCGGGTTCTTCTCGACGCCCTCGGCCATCGCGGCGGTGGCGTTGCGGGCCGAGGCCGAGGTGAAGGCCTTGTCACGGCTGGCCGCGACGGTGTGCGGGCCGGCCCGGTCGGCGCGGAGCACGGCGCGGGTCACGCCGGCGCGGTCGACGACCGTCGCGGTGACGTTGAAATTCTTGGCGGCGCAAGCCTCGACGGTCGCCTGGGCGATTTCCTGGGCGATGGCGAGCGGCATGTTGCGCTCCTGCAGGACCTGGGCGCCGGCAGCGGCCGGAACGAGCGCGAGCACAACGGCGGCGGCGGCGAAACGGATCTGGGTCATGATCTCTCCAGGACTTGAGCGGGACGAGCCCTAAGCTCGATGCCCGCAAACTAGCCGGTTCCATCAGGCGTTTTGATCGGTGCGGTGCCGGAGCCTTCTCCGTAATTATACGGAGAACCCCGCCCTCACCCCTCAAGCGCGAAGCGCACCATCTCGGCGACGGATCCCGCCCCGATCTTCTCGGCGATGTTGGCGCGATGGGTCTCGACGGTGCGCGGCGAGACGTCGAGCGCGCGGGCGATCTCCTTGGTCGACAAGCCCTCGGCGACCAGGTCGAGGATCTCGCGCTCCCGCTGGGTCAGCTTCGCCTTGAGCGCATCGCGCCCGGCACGGACGGCCTCGGTCCGGTTGCGCTGATCGAGCGCCGCAAAGGCCGCTTCAACAGCCTCGAGCAGCACCTGCTCATCGATCGGCTTGGTCAGGAAATCGACCGCGCCCGCCTTGAAGGCACGCCGGCAGGCCGCGACATCGCCATGGCCGGTGATCATCACCGTCGGCATGCCGCCGGCCTCCCTGGCCATGCGCTCCAGCAATTGCAGGCCGGAGGTGCCGGGCATGCGGATATCGACGACGAGGCAGCCGTCCTGGCGCGGGTCCGGCCGGTCGAGGAAGGATTGCACGCCGGCAAAGGGCCGCGGCGCGAAACCCATCGTCCGCAGCAGCAGCACGAGCGCATCGCGCACATCGGCATCGTCGTCGATCAGGTAGACGGTACGCGGCGCAGGCTTCATTCTGCCGCCATCCCGAGTTCGGTCGCCAGCGCCGGAAAGCGCACTATGAAGATCGCGCCGCGCTCGGGCCCATTGTCCACGACGATCCGCCCGCCGGCCGATTCGACCAGGCGTTCGCAAAGCGGCAGGCCGAGCCCCATGCCGCTGCTCTTGGTGGTGAAGAACGGCTCGAACAGGCGGGCCATGTCGGCTTCCGCGATACCCGGCCCGTCATCCGCGACCGTGATCTCCGCCTCTCCATCGACAAGGCGCGTGGCCAGCACGATCTCGCGACACCCGGCCGGCATCCCCTCGACGGCCTCGGCGGCATTGCGGACGAGATTATGCACGACCTGCTCGATCGAGACCCGGTCGAGGAGCGCCTGCGGCCCGGGCTCGCTCAGGTCCAGCCGCAGCGTGACACCACGCTCCTGCAGGTCGCGCTGACTCAGCTCGACCACATTGCTGACGATCCGGTTGAGATTCTGCGGCTGCCGCTGCGGCTCGCGCCGCGTTACATAGGTCCGCAACCGCTCCAGGATCTCGCCGGCCCGGCGCGCGTGCCGGACATTGGCTTCGAGCACGCCGACGAGATCGCCGGGTGCGGCATCGCCCGATCGCGTAAGCCGCAACCCCGCCTGGCTCTGGCTCATATGTGGAACGGCCCGACAGGCAAGGTGTTTGTGGAGGTTTGATCCATC